>JANMSE010000230.1:0-1869 GCA_031389045.1 Deltaproteobacteria bacterium
AAGTGCTGTCCGCACTCTCCCACACACCGAAGGGAACCGCGGCGGTGGAAGCGCGCCAAACTGCTCGGACAAGCTGCCGGGCTCACACCACGGACCGTGTGAGTGGCCCAATATCGGGTGGTTCGATTGAGAGAGAAAAAACGAAGGAATGTATCAATGCACCCCCTTGAGCAAGACTATCCCACGATTGCCGATTTGCGAGCACGCGCCCGTTGCCGCGTCCCGCGCAGCATCTGGGCCTTTCTCGAGGGTGGCACTGGTGATGACGCGTGTGTGCAAAGAAATCTCGAGGGATTCGCCAAGATCACGCTGTTGCCGCGTTTGCTCAAGGGCTCGTTTGACCCACAAATTGAGACCACCCTGTTTGGCCAAGCGTTCAAGGCGCCCTTTGGAGTCGCGCCGGTCGGGTTATCGGGAGCTATTTGGCCGCAAGCCGAGTGTCTGTTAGCGACTATGGCGGCCAAATATCGTATTCCGTACACGCTGAGCACGCTTGCCGGGGAGACGCCCGAAACGGTTGGCCCCTTTGCCGGTGACATGGGGTGGTTTCAACTGTACCCACCTCGCGATCGGAACATCAGGGAGGACCTCCTGAAGCGTGTGCGGGATAATGGATTCCGTGTGATGGTGGTGACGGCGGATGTCCCCATGCCAAGCCGCCGCGAGAGTATGACCCGTGCTGGTTTGAAAATGCCCCCCATCATCTCTCCCCATTTCATTCTGCAAGCGGCACGGTGTCCGGCCTGGACGAAGGCAACGCTGCAAGCGGGGTTGCCGCGTCTCAAGACCATGGAAAAGTACGCCAACTCCACGCAACTGCGCGATCTGCTCCCGTTCGTGGCGCAAAATATTGGCGGCTCGCTGTCGTGGGACTATCTGAAAGAGCTGCGCGATCTCTGGGACGGTCCGCTGGTGGTCAAAGGTCTGTTACATCCAGCCGATGCGGAACACGCCCTTTCTCTGGGAGTCGAGGGGATTCAAGTGAGCAATCACGGTGCGCGTCAATTTAACGGGTCCCCCGCTGCGATTGACGCGCTCCCGGCCATTGTTAAGGTGGTGAAAGGCAGAGCGGCGGTATTATTCGACAGTGGCGTGCGCTCTGGCCTTGATATTATGCGGGCGCTTGCCTTGGGAGCGGATTTTGTCTTGCTGGGACGCGCCTTCCAGTATGGAGTTGCCGCTCTTGGCCAACTCGGCGGTGAGCTGACCACCGAAATCCTGCTCGCCGACTTGAAGAACAACATGACCCAAGCAGGGTGTGAATCCCTCAAGGACATTCGTGGGCTGCGGTAACTGAGGCAACGCCGCCAGCTGATGCTGTCCGCTCAGCGGCTACGCCACGCGTGCGTGGCTAGGCTTCGGACAGATACGTCTGCCGTTCTCCAGAGTCAGCGGCTTTTTGGATCGCCGCGATCATGCGATGTCGCACGACCGCCGCATCGAAGGAAAGACTCAACTTGGTGCCTTTTTGCATATCGCTGGCCAGACGTACATAGAGCTGCGCGACGTTGAAGGGGAATCCGGGAGGCGTCTCGGCGGGTACCCAGCGATAGTCATGAGGAATGGCAAGCGGCGCGAGAGCCGTTGCGCTGCCTTGCCCGCCTTGCAGTGTCAATTCCAGCATTTGCACGTGCCCGCCAGCTCCCGTGACCAACAGATCCCCATCCGTGCCATTAATCTCCCACAGCAGGTTCGTCCCCCGCGACTGACCGCCCCGGAAGTGAAACGACGCCACTGCGCCGTTTTGCAACGTGCCATGCACCATCACTTGATCGGGAGAGGTGGCAAGCAAGCTCTCGTCTGTCTTGGCGATGGTGACGTGTGGCCGACGCGTGGCAAGCGTGGCGCTGAGTTCCGCGAATTCGCCAA
>JANMSE010000254.1:0-17306 GCA_031389045.1 Deltaproteobacteria bacterium
AGCTGGTCCGCCACGGCGCTCCAATCCGACGCTTCGTATGATGCCTGTGCCCAGAACTCCGCCGTGCCTTGACAGAGGTCGTATTCGTCCTTGAGTTCGGCATCAATGGCCCACAGCATCTGCTCAATGGGTGTCAGCGAGCTCTGTGGCAATGCCCGGAAGACAATGTTCAGGGTCTCAATCACCTCACCCGCGACTTCGCCATCGTCATCGCCCATTTCCACCGCCTGGGCTCCGGCGTCCAGCAGTTCTTGCCCCAGACTCAGCACCTCGTCCGCGTGGCCCGCCGCCAAGAGTGCTTCCAAATGAGTGCGGATGCGCGGATAGTCACCGCTGCCGCCGCGCCGCCAGTCATCGTCATCCCGCCAGCTCGGTTCCTTGGCCAGTGCGCGGATCTCCTTGCGGGCCGTGGCCACGAGCTTTTTGGCCGTGCCACTGAGCAGGTTCGCGCGGTCAACGATGGCCTCACGCACATCGGGCTGTTGGCGCATCAGGTCCTTGAGCAGTGCGAGCATCTCCTCCTTGCTTTGCTGCTCCAGGTAGGTCGTCGCGCCGTCGGCGGCCGCGGGTTGGGCGCGTTTGCTCACCGCACGCGGTCTGACCGGCGGCTCGTCATCGTCATCGTCTTCACCTTCTCCATCATCGTTGTACTCGTCCTCATCTTCGTCGTAGTTTTCGTCATCATCCTCATCCTCGTCGTACTCGTCCTCATCGCCGGCTTCCCCGGCGTTCTGTAAGAGGTCGAAGCGAGGGTCATCCTCAGCCGCTGTCGGCATGGCGCTGTTGGTTTTGAGGACCTCCAGATAGACCAGCACCACCGCGACCGCATGTTTGCAGGTCGGCCCATAGTCGTAGGGGCAAGTACAGGAAGCGATGAGTTTCTTTTTGTCGATTTCCACTTGCGTGGCGTAGCGTTCAGAGCCTCGCACCCAGGCGAGAATGCCCCCGCTCGCGGTACGCGCTAAGTTTTGGACTTGCCGGCCACGTTGATAACTCTTGCCACGAGAGACGATCGTGGAGCCTGCCCAGGCGTCAATATCGTCCCAGGTCAGCGCCGCGAACGGGTTGGCCGGAGTTTTGGTGCTCATGCGGTGTTCCTTTCTTTGTCTCTAGACTGTGCGGTTCCGATGATCCATGCCGCCAGTGGGAACAATGGAATGGTCTCACAATCTGGCACGTGTCTGGTTCACGGAAGGCTTTGCCACGGACGATTGCGGCGAGTTCGGCAGATCGATAAACCGCTTTTCATCCTCCAGCAGTTCCTTCATTGGGCTGGTATCACCGCGCTCGCACTCCCCACGGTCACGACTGTCCCATCCGATTTCTGACACCAGATTTCGAGATGTGCCCGCTGCCGACTGCCTTCTGGGGTGATCTCTTTTATTCTGCCGTGGGTGGTCACTTTGTTCCCTGGCCACAACACGTTCACCAGATTGATGGACATCTTGCCGCCACGATACCAGCCCTCACCAAACCGGCGGGTCAGCAATTCCGATAGAAAACAGACCGACAACATGCCTTGCACGACCACATCGGGAAATCCGAGCTTTTGCGCTTCTTCACGGTCGGTGTGGTAATTCTTTCCTGGTCCGGAATAGCGCTGGCACATCGTCAGGGTAATTTCCTTGTTCACCGGTGTCAGAGTTTCCAAGGCCGCGCCGGTGCCGACCTCAAAGCGCCGTCCAGTCTCTTTCTCTCGGTCCTTGTCCACCACCGTCCCGTTGTTGGCTCCCTCACGAACAAAGCTCTGGTGCGTCCGTCCGCGCGCATACACTTGTCCTTCCGCGCCGAGATAGAGCACCTCGTTCACCACATAATCGCGCCCGCGCTTAGTGTACCGCTCGGTGACGAATGAGTGGGTCCACAGCAGCTCCCCCACCATGATTGGCGCGAACAGTTCCCACTCCTGCTTGGCGTGCAGGTTGCCGTAGATGTTCGGCAGATACCAACGGCGGTCAACGAAGACTTCCGAATGCCGAATCAGCGCCGGGGCGACCGCGCCTCCAAACGGGGATGGACCGGAGTACCACGGGTTGTGATCCTCCACCGCATCGGCGTACATCTGGACCAGTTCTGGTGAAATCACGTAGTCACGGCGACCGCAGTCCAAGCCAACGATCACCTCATCTTTCTTGGTGGTGGTTGTAGTCATGTGAGCTGCCCTCCAAACAGTGCGTTCCCGTTCCTTTAACAGATACGCGCAAGAAACGGCAGAGGTGGACCCGGTGCGTTCACAGCAGGATTCTGCTACCAGAGAGGACGAAAAATCGTGGGAAGGGGAGATTATGACAAAACAGGCTCCGTGGGAGCGTATCACCGCGATGCCGGCATTTCACACGCTCTTGATGGCCAAGCAACGGTTCATCATTCCGGCGACGCTGTTCTTTCTGGTGTACTACTTCGCGTTGCCCCTGTTGGTGGGCTACGCTCCCCAGTTGATGGAGACCAAGGTCCTCGGCGTCATTAACGTGGCGTACCTGTTTGCGCTCTCCCAGTTTCTGATGGCCTGGATTCTGGCGGCCTTCTATCTCCGCGCGGCGAAGCGCTTTGATGTGATGGCGGCTGGGGTGGTCGCGGAACTTGACCGACACCCACGAGGAGAGTGAGCCATGTCACCAGCGCTGTGGATGTTTCTGCTGTTCATCGCGGTCACCCTTGGCATCACCTATTGGGCGGCTCAACGGTCACGTGGCGCGAACGACTTCTTCGCGGCGGGGCGGCGGATGACCGCATGGCAGAATGGCATCGCCGTCGCCGGGGACTACATGAGTGCCGCCTCATTTCTTGGCATCGCCGGGATCATCGCGTTCCAGGGCTATGACGGGTTCATGTACTCGGTCGGGTGGCTGGTGGCCTATTTGACGGTCCTGTTGATTGTCGCCGAACCGCTGCGCAACACCGGTAAGTACACGATGGCCGATGTGCTGGCGTATCGTCTCCGGCCTCGGCCCGTCCGGGCGATGGCGGCGTTGAGCACACTGACCGTGAGCACGTTTTACATGATCGCCCAGATGGTTGGGGCGGGCGCGCTGGTGGCGTTGCTCTTGAAAGATTCAGGCATCACCTACGAGACGGCCGTCATTGGGGTCGGCGTCTTGATGATTACCTACGTGGTGTTTGGCGGCATGCTAGCCACCACCTGGGTGCAGATTGTCAAAGCCATCTTGCTGATGAGCGGCACGCTGCTGCTCAGCATATTGGTGTTGGCGCATTTTGATTTTAGCTTCAGCAAGTTTTTCACCGCGATTGGCCAAGTGACCTACCATGAGAACGGCGTGGCGGTGACCAAGGACTTCTTGCAGCCGGGCCTCCGCTTCAAGCCACCCTACGGCGCGCTGGACCTCATCTCCTTGAGCTTGGCGCTGATTTTCGGGACGGCGGGACTCCCACATATCTTGGTCCGCTTCTACACCGTCCCGGATGCTCAGACCGCGCGGATTAGTGTGGTGTGGGCGATGGCGCTGATCGGTAGTTTTTACATTATGACGACGTTCCTGGGGTTCGGCGCGGCGACCATTGTCGGGCGCGACACCATCGCCGCCAACGGTGGTACCAACATGAGCGCGCCCCTGTTGGCGCAGACGTTGGGCGGCGATCTCTTCTTCGCCTTCGTGGCCGCGATTGCCTTCGCGACGATTCTGGCGGTAGTGGCGGGATTGACGATCAGCGCCTCAACCTCGTTCGCGCACGATTTTTACTCGAATGTGCTCTATCATGGCGTCGAGCGTGACCCCGCCGAAGAGGTGTTCGTCGCGCGGATCACCGCTTTTGTGGTCGGTGCGGTGGCGATCGGAATCGCGATTCTGCTGGGGCCGACCGCGAATGTGGCATTTCTGGTCGCGTTGGCGTTCGCGGTGGCGGCGTCCGCCAATTTCCCGGTGATTGTGCTCTCGTTATTCTGGAAGCGCTTCAACACCACGGGCGCGGTCACGGGGTTGGGCACTGGACTCGTCGCGTCGATTGTCTTGATCCTCATCAGTCCGAGCATGATGAAGAGCGGCCCACTCTTTCCCTTGGAGAATCCAGGGATCGTGAGTATTCCGCTCGGCTTTCTCGGCGCGGTGGTGGGCACGCTGCTGAGCCGGGAGCCAGAGGCCGAGGCCAAATTCGCCGAACTGCTCGTGAGGGCCAATACGGGATTGGGGGCGGAGAAGGCGACGGAATAGGATGCGCATAGAGCACTGCTGGACAAGCCAGCAGTGGCACCCGCGCGGACGATATTCCTCCACGCACGCGATTACTGACGCTCTTCCTCCAGCCGCGTCGCCATCTGTACTGACCAGCGGACTTCCTCCTCCTTGAAGAACAACGCGCCTTTTTTCTTGGGAGATAACAACTTTGTCACTCCTTGATACTTCTCTTGCGCGACGGCGATCACCGCAAAGAGGACCGCGCGGGTGCTGACGGGGAGTTCCTCGTGAATCACCGACAGCATGTATTGATGTTCAAGGAACGCGTTCGCCATCAGGTCAGCCAGCGATTCTTTCTCAGTCGTACTTTCCGTGGTCAGTTGCCACGCCCGGTCAACGTAACGGAAATAGCGCTCCATCGCGGTCTTCGCGGCATCGGCCTTTTCCGCTTTGATCATGGCTTCGAGTTCCGCCAGCTTTTCGCGCGCGAAGGTTAAGCAGAGGCGGACTTTGGCGTCATCGGTTCGTGCGAGCAGCAGTTGCCCTGCTTCTCGCACGGCGTCGAGGCGATACAGGGCACCGTCAGGAGTGCGCCCTGGTTCGGGCAGCCACTCAATGTTGCCGAACGTGCTGGAGAAACCGTGACCGGCAAAGGCTGGGGCAGGGAGAAGGAGGAAAATCAAAAGGCAAAAATTGAAAAAAGTAGTCAGTAGCCAGTAGTCAGTAGCCAGCATGAACAAGAAACGGAGAAACGAAAACTTGAAACTCCGCACTCCGAACTTCTTTGACTCCGACCTTTCTTGACCTTGGACCTTCATCGTGGAGTGTCCTCGGTCGTCGCTTGCGGGGGAACGATCGAGTGCACGGTGGTATCCGCCCCCTCACTGTAGTCCTCCACCCTGACCATGAAATCCAGCACGAGCGGCTTGCCACCGGGGGCGCATTCGAAGAAGAGTTTGTAGACGCCAGCGGCGGGAAACACATGATGGACCGGGAGCGTCGGTCCCCAATAGGCTTGCTGGGCTGGACCACGCATCAGTTGCACCATCATCTTCGCCGCATGGGCGGGGTTGCTTGTGTGGTCGCTCATCATCGCCATCATCCGTGCCATTGCCGGAGTGTAGGTGTGCTGATGGCCAAAGTGCGCCCCGTCCAGTCGCCATGACGCCATGTGGACTTCCGTGCCGAGATGGAGACCGAGATCGGAGACTGGGGTCCCATCCCGCGTGAGATGGAGGACGAGTTCCGTGTCATGCCCAACCACTGGTGGGTCGGGAGAAGTGGTGAGGGAGACCTGATACTGGCCAAATGTTTTCGCCCGTATCAGGTCCGCGATGACTTCGCCCGGTGGCCCGGTGTTACTGCCCTCCACATTCACCGTGAACTGTTTGACCCAACTCCGGTCCTTATGGGTGAATTCGCTCGCGATGAGGTACGTTCCGGCTTGTGGGAACGTGTAGGGGAAATGGAATTGGGCGGCGGCAATATCCTGTGGGGTCAATGGAAAGAAATCTTCATGGTGCGTGTGGGCAAAGGATCGGAAGTCCTGACTGACGATGAAGGTATGGATGGCGCGCTCGTGCAATATCTGGAGGTCCGACACTGGCGCTCGGGTCTTGGTGTCGGTCAGTCTATAAGTCAGCGAGGTTTCTTGTCCGGCGTGCGGCTGCGATGGTGAAAGCGCGAGTTCCAGCCGATAGGGGCCTTCTGGTCTGCCGACCAGCACCGTCTCTTGTCCTTGCTGACAGCCGCCGATAAGGGGGAGGAGAAAGCCAATGGCCAATAGCCAATAGCCGATAGCACGACAGGGCATTTTCCCCGATTCCCCGACTCTCCGATTCCCCGATTCTTTTCCCATAATAAGGTCGGTCATAGTCCGTTGACGGAGCGATGTCAAATGATTTGGCGTATTTTGCAAGCAAAAATAACTAGTTATGAAAAATGACCTTTTCTTCAGGGACGTTGCTTTTCTTGGCTCGTTCCTCTATACCAGGGGGCTATTGGGGAGCGGGGAGAGGGCTGATACGCGGATAACAAAGCCCGCCTGGCGGGGAGGTTTAGGAGGATGTTAGTGGATCCACGATTGATTCATCTTTATAGCTACTACCGCGATGCGGAATTACGGGGAGCAACACTCCTACTGAAACTCATCATGCGCATTGACGACGCCGAAGCGCAGATCAAACTTTCTCGTCACCTGGCGGATGAGACGCGCCACGCGTGGCTCTGGACCAAGCGGATCGCGGACCTGGGCAGTACGCCGGTTCCAGTCGATGACGGATACCAGACGCGGATTGGCAAAGAAGTCGGTATTCCGCGCACGCTGATTGACTTGTTCGCCTTGACGGTCGTGGTCGAAGAACGAGCGCAACAGCGGTATGTCGAACATGCCTGCCGGCCTGATGTCGATCCCGAAACTCGGGAGCTTCTGCACGAAGTCACCAAAGACGAGAAGTGGCACATTGGCTGGATCAAGAACAAACTCAAGGAACTCGCCGCCGCGAACGGGGGCGAGACCAAGATGCACGCGACCCTTGAACGGTATCGAGCGGTTGATCGCAAGGTCGTGGCTGAAATGCTCGTCAAGGAACGCGCCGCCTTTGGCTTTTCTTTCTCCGATGCCCCACCAGTCAGCGTAGTCGCGGAAGCGATGCACCCATAGTGCGCGACCGTGCGGGAGTCCTATGAGGAGTGACGCGGAAGGAGCTTCCCCTTCTTCTCCGATACTTGCGACGGATGCGGACGCGCAACCTCAAGACCCGACACGGAAGAAAAAGGTCGTTCGGCCAGCGCGCGAGAAGCACCCCTTCATCGCGCGCTGCGAATACCTTCTTTTTATCGCGCTTTTTTCCTTCCTCCGTGCCCTTCCTTTCCGTGTCGCCTTTCGTTGTGGGGAGTGCATTGGCTGGCTGCTCTATGTGTGTGATCGCCCGCACCGTCGGGTGGGGCACATTAATCTCGCCATCGCGTTCCCGGACAAAAGCGGAGCGGAGCGGGACGCGATTCTGCGCGAGAGTCTACGTAATTTGGGACGGTTGATCGCGGAATTTTGTCATTCTCATACGTTGACGCCAGAGACGATCTCTGAGCGTGTGTCGTTTACCGATTTCGCGCAGTGGCAAGCGGCGGTGACCAAAGCCAAGGAGACTGGCGCGTTAGTACTGGCTGGACATTTCGGCAATTGGGAACTGTCCGCCTACTCCCATGCGTGCTACGGGTTCCCCCTGCATATTATTCATCGTCGCCTCCGCAATCCCTTGATTGATGACTTCGTGGTTCGAGAACGTGAGCGGTGCGGCACGAAAGTGATTCACAAAACGACGGCTGGGCTGGAGGTCCTGCGTGCGATTCGCAAGAAAGCTTTGGTGGTCGCGGCGATTGACCAAAATGCCTCTGGTCGGCTGGGCGTGTTTGTCCCATTTTTTTCGCGTCTCGCTTCCACATCGAGTGGTCTCGCGGGATTGGCCTTGGCCTCAGGCGTACCGGTGATCCCGGCCTTCTTGGTACGAGAACACGGGACCTGGCGACATCGGATTGTGTTGCTCCCCACCGTCGAGCCCGTGCGCACGGGAGACCAAACGGCGGATATTCTCGCCACCACGGCGAAATTCTCCGCCGTGTTTCAGAGTATGGTTGAACAGTATCCGGAGCAGTGGTTGTGGATTCACAAGCGCTGGAAGCGCCGCCCAGATGGAGAAGCGCCCATTTACTGAAATGGGCGTTACACTTCGACTTTTTTCATCACCACATCGGTTGATGCCAACAGCTCCCGCACGGTGTTGGCTTTATAGTCGCGCTCGTAAAAAATGTGCTTGATTCCCGTGTTAATCAACACTTTCATGCAGTGAATGCACGGAGTGTGCGTCACATAAATCGCCGCGTCGCGAATACTGACACCATTCTTCGCCGATTGGGCGATGGCGTTAATTTCCGCGTGGATCGTGCGATAGCAATTCTCTTCGATCTCGCCATTGGGCGTTTTTGACTCGTAGATGAGACACCCGACTTCGGTACAATGCGCGAGTCCCGCCGGCGCGCCGTTGTAACCCGTCGCTAAGATGTTCTTGTCGCGGACGATCACCGCGCCGACTTTCGCGCGTTTACAGGTCGACCGTTCGGCGACTTGGCGGGTAATGGTCAGAAAGTATTGATCCCACGATGGTCGTTCATTCATGGTTGGTACACCAATGGAAAAGCAGGTGGTTGGTTTGATTTGGGCTGGTCGGGCGTGTAGGCGATGTGCGTTTTGTCCACATCTGGGATGTCGATAGGGTCAACTTGTAAGATCGGGACCGGCATGAAGGTGAGCATGAGTAACCCCACAGTGCACCACGCATACACCTTGCGTCTCGGATCGAGAGTGGACTCAACGTCTCGTGTGGGGGGATGATCGACGCCCAACAGGGCGAGGAGGCCAATCCAGAAAAACCAGCCCGTCCAGCCGTGGGTGCCGAGCACGGCCATCACCACCAGAAAGGCGCGGGCGATCCAGCGATGTGGCCGTCCCACCAACGAGTAGAGAACATGTCCGCCATCAAGCTGTCCGACCGGCAGCAGGTTCAAGAATGTGATAAACAGACCGCCCCACCCGGCCAAGGCGATGGGGTGCAACATGATACTCACCTCATTCCCTGACACGCCAAGCACGAGTTGGGTCAAGCCGAGAAATAACAACGAGTCACCAAGGTACAATCCGCCGCCCAACGGATCCAGGGGATGCACTTCGGAGAGTGAGAGACCAAGGATGAGCAGGGGAATAGTCGCTGCCACGCCCGCCCACGGGCCAGCGGCGCCGATGTCGAACAACACGCGACGATTCGAGGGTAACGACTGCATGCGGATAAACGCCCCGAAGGTGGGGAAGCCGGGGATGAAATAGGGCAGGGTGGCTTGCACGTGATGTTTACGGGCGAGGAGGTAGTGGCCCATCTCGTGACTCAAGAGGATGAACATGAGCGGGAGAGAGAACGGCAACCCGCCGAGGAGCGACGCGGGATTCGCGAAGGGGTCCTCCCCATTCAACACGGTGTAGAAAAAAGTGGACGTGCCCAGGGTTGCCAGAAAGAGGGTCACGTGGAGGAAAAGGTTCTGCTTCTGACGAACTGGTTCAGGAATCAAAACAGGGGAGAACTCCCGCGGTGGATAATAGCCATCGTGCGAGCGAGGTTCGGAGTAGTCAGTCGGGGGCATCGGGAGCGCCATCGGTTCTCCTATTGGTCCGTGATGAGCACCGCGGCGCCTCGCTGGACTCCAAGC
Organism: Deltaproteobacteria bacterium; assembly: GCA_031389045.1. Taxonomy (GTDB): domain Bacteria; phylum Desulfobacterota; class Binatia; order Bin18; family Bin18; genus JABFSC01. The sequence goes on from JANMSE010000254.1 coordinate 9,387, forward strand.
TGCTGAGCGGCGGAGCCGTTGCGGACCGCGATTTCCAGCATCCCCCAACTATTGAGCAGGGCAGTGACCGCGCCGACCGGGACAGCGGCGTAGGTGGAGGCGAGACCGTGAATTTGCACGGGGCCGATGCTAACCGAAAGGCTTTCCGTTGGAAAGGGGAGCACATCCGCCGCCGTGATGTTGGTGACGATATTCCCGAACCGATCAATCGCGATCACACTGCCGGTGATCGTGTGAGGCGCGTGCTCGACGACGGGGAGAGCAAGCCGCTCCATGTTTGTCGCGACCGGCCCAAAATCGTCTAATGGTATGCCACGAGACAGATGTGCCGCCACCGGAGCGAAAATATCTCGCCCGTGGAAGGTGTGACTCACGTGCGGCAAAAAATACCGACTATTGGTGAGATGAATGATCCGGTGAACGGATTCCGGTGGCGCGGCCAGACTCAAGAGTCCATTATCTGGACCAACAAGGACCGCCGTCGCGGTTTCGACCATGAGCGCCCTTCGGGTACTGCCGACCCCGGGGTCCACGACCGCGACATGGATCGTGCCAGGCGGAAAGAAGGCAATGGCGCTCCGCAGAATGAGGGCGCCCGTCAGAATATCTTGTGGTGGCACCTCGTGCGAAAGGTCGACAATCGTGACGGATGGGGTGATGCCTAAGATCACCCCTTTCATAATGCCGACGAACCCGTCTTGGGTGCCGAAGTCCGTGAGGAGGGAAATAATGGGTGGTGTGGGTGCCATGCTGTTGGGTCCATTGGGGTTATTGGGTCTACTGCTTTCGACTCTCTAGAGTCCATGGACTCTTAGACTCCCTATTTATTGTCTCCTTGCCTTTTCCGCCACGGGCCAGTAGGTTCGCCTGCACCATGAACGGGTGGATGGAATAATAATGCAAGCGGTCCTCTTCAAATCGGTTGGTCAGCAGTGGTGGTGGCTCGGAGGGATGAGCCTGCTGGAGCGGAACCTCCGTCTCTTGGCATCAGCGGGATGTGAAACCGTACTGATTCTGCATCCCGCGGACAGCCCTTTACCTCTGTTGGTTGTGCCCCGCCCGCTTGGGGTCACCGTGGAAGCGGCTGAGGTCACCGTCTCTCCCGCGAATCCGTTAGCCGTGCTCCACTCACTCGAATTTCCCGACCACGACCCGTTGTTTTTTTTCGATGCGAACTTACTGCTTGATCCCCTCGTGCTCGATGCCCTCAAACAGCGCACGCCCCCGTGTTTTCTCGTGTCCGCGAATGGGTCGCCTCATCATCTGGTCTGGCGCGTGGGTTGGCTGACGCAAGAAGCGATCGCGGCTGGGCAGGCCGCCGTTCAACATGCTGATCAATTGTTGCTCACGAGCGTCGAACGCTCTGACGGGGCACTGTCGAGTGAAGGCGCTCCGTACTGCGTCAAAATCACCGGCAAGGACGATCTTCCGCGTGGGTGGAAACTGTTAATCGACCGCGCATCGAAGCGGCCCGCGGATGTGATGGAAAAATACGCCGTTCCTCCCATCGAGAATTGGATTGTGCGGAAACTGTGTGAAACGGCGGTCACCCCGAATGTGGTGACGCTGCTCGCTCTCGCCGTGGCGTTGTCCGCTGCTTCTCTGTTCTACGAAGGGTGGTTTCTTCTCGCTCTGGCGTGTGCCTGGGTGGCGACCGTGCTTGATGGCGTCGATGGAAAACTCGCGCGCGTCAAGCTGATGACCTCGTCGATTGGCAGGCTCGGTCAGATGACGGGATTTTTCCATGAAAGTGCCTGGTATGTGGCGTGGGCCGCCTACCTGGCGCGCGCCTATGATCCGGTCGCCTGGGAAGTCGGGACCGCGCTTGCGATATGTAATGGCTGCGATCAGGCGCTGACAGCGGCGTTTACACAGTTTCGCGGCAAACCGCTCAGCGCCATGTCGCGCTTCGATCACTGGGTCAATGTTTTCGGTGGACAGCGGAGAACCTACCTGGCGATGCTCTTGATCGGGTTTCTTGTGGGGATGCCGCTCTTGGCGTTCCAGGTGGTGTTATGGTGGGCGGTGGTGACGGTGTTCGTTCATTTGGGACGGGTGAGTTATCATGTGGGCCGGAGCATCCTCGGGCACGTTACCGCGAAACTCAGGTCATCGGGAAAGGCCGAGACATGATAATGTCCCGTGCCGTACGGTGAGGAGTCAATGGTTCTTTCGTCCGACGAAGTGGAGAAACTTGTGCAGCTTGACCTTTTCCCTGCGGAGAAAAAGACCGTACGGTCTAGAAGCAATGGGACGGCAAACAAATTAGGTGATACGGATAGGCAGGTGCACGACTGGTATCGTTTCGTGCTCTCCTTCCCCCCCCACTTAGTGCGTGAATATCTGCCGCGGTTCGGGTTGAAAAAGGGCGATATCCTGCTTGATCCGTTTTGTGGTACTGGCACAACGCTTGTCGAAGCCAAGCTTCATGGCATAGCCAGCATTGGGATTGAGGCGAATGCGATGGCCCACTTTGCCAGCGCTGTCAAAGTAGACTGGGATCTTGATCCAGACACCCTCCTCAGGCACGCCGCGCTGATAGCAAAACAAGCAGCCGAGGTCATTGCCACGGAAGGGATATGGACAGCAAGAACGTTGTCGCAAGAAGCCGGGTCTCTGCTACTCAAGGATTCGATTAGTCCGTTGCCGCTTCGTAAGTGTCTCGTGCTGCTCGAACAAATCCACAAGACGGCACCCTCAGCCTGCCAACGATATGAACTGTTAGCGTTCGCGAAAGCGCTGGTGTTCTCCATGAGCAACCTGCATTTTGGCCCTGAGGTGGGGGTCCAGCGCAATAAGAAAACTGACGCACAAGTGGTCGAAAGTTGGCTGACTGAAGTGGAAGCCATCGGCGGAGATTTACATCATGTGCGTCACTGCGAGACCCCCGCGAGCGTGCATCGTGCGGATGCTCGACAATTGACGACCCTGTTGCAGCCCCAAAGTATAAATGCGGTATTCACCTCCCCCCCCTATCCCAACGAGAAGGACTACACGCGCACGACCCGCCTGGAATCCGTGCTGCTTGGGTTTATTCAGAATAAGGAGGAGCTGCGGGCCTTAAAGAAAGGACTCCTCAGATCAAATACTCGCAATGTGTATAAGGGCGATGATGATGACATCTGGATTGCCGAACATACGGAGATCCAAGCGATCGCGGTGGAGATCGAAAATCGCAGAATTGCCTTGGGCAAAACGTCCGGGTTTGAAAAGCTCTACGGGAAGGTCACCAAGCTATATTTTGGGGGGATGGCTCGTCACCTCGCCGAGTTGCGGCCCTTGCTGAAATCCGGAGCGTATCTGGGCTATGTGGTAGGGGACCAAGCGTCGTACCTCCAAGTTATGATCCGCACCGGCCAGCTCCTAGCCGAAATCGCTTCGTCTTTGGGATATCGAGTTGTGAGTATCGATCTATTCCGTACTCGTCTGGCGACGGCAACGCGACAGCAGCTTCGGGAAGAAGTGGTCGTATTACAATGGCCCGGTTGCCCCAGAGGATAATGCGCGATGCCGAAGGATAGTAATCGATATGCAAGACTGATCGAGAAAATCTTTGAGCGTGCGTACACGAAGGGTGCACGGGAGGTGGCGTTCCGCCGTGAGGATTTGATCAGTACCGCCGCGCAACTTGGGATGACGTTGCCAAAGAATCTTGGCGATGTCGTCTATAGTTTCCGTTATCGAGCCGCTTTGCCAGAAGCGGTTCGGAAACGAGCGCCTCGTGGCTTGGAGTGGGTCATTCGCCCAACGGGGCAAGCACGATACGCGTTCTCTTTAACCACGATGCCCCGCATACTGCCGAACCTGCTCCTCACGGAGACAAAAATTCCCGACGCGACTCCGGGAATCATTGCCCGGTATGCGGTCAACGACGAACAAGGACTGTTGGCGAAGCTGCGATACAACCGACTCATTGATATTTTTACCGGGGTCACATGCTACTCGCTTCAGAGTCATCTGCGGACAACACTCCCAGGTATGGGACAAGTCGAAACAGATGAGCTGTACGTTGGCGTAGACCAGCGTGGGGCTCAGTATCTCTTTCCGGTCCAAGCGAAAGGGGGAAGCGATCAACTCGGCATTGTCCAAATCGAACAAGACTTCGCGCTGGGTGCCGTGAAATTTCCACAGTTGATCTGTCGCCCGCTTGCGGCGCAGTTTATGGAAAGTAACCTGATCGCACTTTTTTCATTTGAGGAAGATGAAAATGGGGTGGGCCTCAGTGACGAGAAGCATTATCGCTTGGTGCCGCCGGAACACATGACCGATGAGGATTTAGTCACCTACCGGAGCAGAACAATAAAAACCGCCTAACCTGCGACGCTAAAGGTCTTTTTCCTATTTTCACGGGATGTCGAGCGACTTGCCCAAGACTGGCCTGAGACTTATCCGAGACTGGCTTGAGACTTGCCCCCCGACAACTTGTACACCAACGTCCCCTTCGCCACCGGCTCCCCATCTGGAGACGAGACGGTCACATCGACAAACACGACACTGCGGCCACGGCGGACAATGCGCGCCTCGGCGACGAGGTCCACGCCTTCCGCCGCCGCCAGATAATGCACCGTCATGCTCGCGGTCGCGCCACGCGTGATTTCTGGCGGGACATTCGACCACACGGCCACGACCCCAGCACTATCGATCAGCGAAGCAATGGCCCCGCCGTGCACCATTTCTCCTCCGGTCCGTAAGGCGGGCCGAAATGGCAATCGCATCCGACAGAAATCGGGTTGGACCTCGTCAATGTCGAATCCGAGCAGCGCGAAGAACGGCTCTGGTTGGCCGCGAAACTCGACGGGAACACGTTCACTCATAGTGAGACCTTTCTTTATGATTACCAACGCGGCATTTCCAGCAGCTTAATTCCCAGGGCATTCTTGCCAATCAGCTCCCGCATGCGCGCATTGGAGAACGGATGATTCGTACCCGCGCGCACATCGCGGGCGTAACGCTCCAACGGATGCTTCTTCAAAATGCCCACGGCCCCCACGATTTCCATGGCGAGATCGACAATGCGGAGCGCGTTATTGGTCGCCACGTATTTGGGCATGCACACCCGCACCAGTCCCTCTTCTCCCACGAACGGCTCGCCATTGACCCACGCCTTCGCGGTTTCCATCGTGTAAGCCCGTGTGGCCGCCAACAGTGCCTCGGCTTCCGCCACGGCGAATTGGATGCCAGGCAGATATTTGATCGGACGTGGGAGGGGCAGCGGCTGATGGCGATCGGCGAACTGCTTGGCGAAGTTGAGCGCCGCGATCGCCACGCCTGTATAAATGGCGGCGACACTGAGCGAGAACCAGGCGAAGATACTGATGTCTTCCGGCAAAATCTCACCAATCCGACGAATGCGGATGGCATGGTCGAGTGGTACCCGACAGTCCGTGATAATCAGATCGTGACTAGCCGTGGCCCGCATGCCCATCGCGTCCCACGTCTCCACGATTTTCAGGCCAGGGGCACTCTTGGGCACGAGAAACGTGCCGCTGAACATGCCGTCCGCATCCGGGTCTTGGACCGTCACCATAATCATAAAGAAGTCGATGACCGGAGCCAGACTGGTGAACGCCTTGCGGCCATTGAGGAGGTAGGTGTCTCCTTCTTTCGCCGCCCGTGAGACAAACAACCCCCAGTTGCCGCCGGTCTCCGGTTCGGTAATACCACCGCCGATGATTTGGCGTTCTCTGCCTACCGCGCGCAGAAACCGTTGGGCTTGCGGACGGAGCAGGTCTCCCCGTTCAAGCATTGAGCCCAGACTAAAGAGGTGCATGTTGATCGCCAGCGCCGTGGCGCCGCACCCTTGGGCTAGTCGTTCCTGACACTGGCAATACTCAACCAGATTCGCGCCCAGCCCGCCGTGCTCTTCAGGCAGGACGAGGGCGGTGTAGCCGGTCTCCTTCATGCGTTCGATATTCTCGAACGGAAAGGTGTTGTTGAGGTCATGGTCGGCGGCACGAGTGGCGAAATCGTCCGCCAGGCTCCCCGCGAGGGTAAGGAGTCGAGTTTGCTTATCGCTCTGTTCAGACACGCTCAGAAAACCTCCGAAAAACAGTGAGCGGTCAGAATACGGAAATGTTGGTCCCCGGCAAAGGGGCTGAATGCGGGGTGCCTTGATGCGCGGGCCGGAGCGTGGCCGACGGTTCGTAAGGAAAAAACGTGACCGCCACCACGATGTAAACTAAACACCCCAGGACCACGAACAGAGAGTTGTCGGCGAAGGTCACTGGACCGATATCGACGTGTCTTTTCCCTTGCCACCAGCGCAGGAGAAAAACCGTGGGCACGGTGATCGCCAGCGCGATCCCGGCGGGATATACCGCGAATGACATCGGGGTTTGCTCGACGCCCGCATCCATATAGGGCTTCAGGCGCAGGCCAGACGTAATGGCCGCGAGCAAGACCGAAACGCCGGTCATAAGCAACCCTACAATTTGGTTCATCGTCCCTTGCATCTCTCTGCTTTGCATCTTCCTGCCTTGCATTTTTCCACGGTCCTCCGATTTCACTCTTCGCAGTTTTTTTCGGAGAAGGGAAGCACTGGACTTGCTGGCGTCAGGAAAGCCCGGTAAGCGGTAGGGGCGTATAATTATACGCCCCTACTTCCTTTGATAATGTTGAATCCATGAAAATTACCTCCGCTGAATTCGCCGGTGCCGCCGCGCGCCCAGGTACGTATCCGAAACTGCCCCATCCAGAAATCGCCTTTGCCGGTCGCTCGAATGTAGGGAAGTCCTCCCTCATCAATCGCCTGTTGGATCGCAAAATTGCCCGCACCAGTATGACCCCTGGCCGCACCCAGCAGCTCAATTTTTTCGTCATCAACCAGACCCTCACCTTTGTCGATTTGCCTGGCTATGGCTACGCCAAAGTCTCCAAACAGGATCGGGCGCAGTGGCAACATCTCATTGAAGACTATTTGATCGGCGCGGAGCACCTACGCGGCGTGGTGAGTATTGTCGATATTCGGCGCGGGCCGGAAGACGAGGAGGAAGCCTTATGGGAATTCCTCACCTATCATCACCGCCCGGTGCTCGTGGTCGCCACTAAGTGTGACAAACTGAAACGCAGCGAACTCGAAAAATGTCGCGCCGCCTTGGCCGCCCAGCTTGAGGATCGTCCACTGATACTCTTCTCGGCTGAGACCGGCTTGGGGAAATCGGAAGTGTGGCAAGCACTCGATGCGCTTGCGGCCCCGCGATGACGCTATGCCGCTCGTCTCCGTTGTCATCCCCACCTACAATCGTCGCGACTCGGTCCGTGAAGCCATCGCCTCAGCGGTCGCGCAGTCATATCCCGATGTCGAAGTGATCGTCGTGGATGATGGCTCCGACGATGGAACGGCTGAGGTCGTGCGAGAGTTCCAAGAGTTCCAAGAGTTCGAGGCGGTCCAGTATGTGTATCAAGCGAATCGTGGCGTGTCGGCGGCGCGCAACGTGGGCGTGGCGCGTGCCCGTGGTGAGCTGATCGCCTTTCTCGACTCTGATGATGTGTGGCAGCCCGATAAACTCGCGTACCAGGTCGCTCTCTTTCAGGAACACTCCGACGTGCAAATCTGCCAGACTGACGAGATCTGGCTTCGCAATGGCGTGCGCGTGAATCCACATCAGAAACACCACAAAACGGGCGGGGATATTTTCGCTCGCAGTTTGGAATTGTGTCTGGTGAGTCCCTCGGCGGTGATGATGCGTCGGGCGCTGTTTGAGCGCGTCGGTGGATTCGATGAAACTCTCCCAGCATGTGAAGACTATGACCTGTGGCTGCGGATCACCGCGCGTATGCCGGTGCACTTCATCGCGCTGCCGCTTGTTGTGAAACGCGGCGGTCACGCCGATCAGCTTTCGCATCGGTTCTGGGGAATGGACCGGTTCCGTGTACAAGCCTTGTGTCAGTTGCTGGAGTCCGGGGTGCTTGCCGAGGAAC
>JANMSE010000263.1:0-12203 GCA_031389045.1 Deltaproteobacteria bacterium
TACGAGAAACGTCTGACCACCGCTGAACAAGCGGTCAAAATTGTCAAATCCGGAGATCACGTCGCGATTCCGGTCTACTCCAACCCGTCGCTCATCGCCGGGGCCCTGGCCAACCGGCTCAACGAACTGCGTGGCGTCACGGTCCACATCGGCGCGGCGGCCTCGGACCTGCCCTGGTATCAGCCTGAAGCGGCCGCAGCGTTTATGATCGAGCCGTGGTACACCAGCCCCTACCTCCCCAAAGCCATTCGCCAGATGATTAACGAGAAGCGCAGCGATCATCGCGTGTGTCCGAGCGCGTTGCTGAGCAAAGCCTGGGACGAAGCGCGGCCAGACAGCCCGCGTCCAGATGTCGCCATACTGGATGTCTCGCCCCCGGATCACAACGGATTCGTCAGTTTGGGCGCTGGCGTGTGGGATAAGAAGGAGTTGGTGAAGTATGCCCACACGGCCATCGCCGAGGTGAATAAGAGCTTCATCCGTACGGGTGGCGATAACTTTATTCACTTGAGTGAGATCGCCGCGTTCGTCGAAATCCCTGGGTCGGAAGAGTTCCGCCCGCCCTTCCCGGCTGTCGATGTCAACGACACCGTGAAGAAGGTCGCATCATACGTCGCCCCTCTCATTCGTGATGGCGATACCATTGAAGTCGGCGCGGGCAGCACCAGCGAGGCGATTGTCACCGCCGGTATCTTCGCTGGCCGCAATGATTTGGGCTGGCATACCGAACGCATTCCGCGTGGCGGTGTGGCACTGGTACAGCAAGGGATTTTCACCGGCGCGCGGAAAACCCTGCACCCCGGGAAGGCGGTGGCCACCGCCGTTGCCCACACCCGCGAGGAACGCGACTTTGTTCACCAGAGTCCGTATTTCGAGTTGTATGGCGTCGCGTATGTCAATCATCTCAAGACCATCGCCTCGCATGACAACATGGTCGCGATCAACAATGCGTTGCGCGTGGACCTGACCGGACAGGTTGTGGCCGACTCTTTCGGCCCGCAAATGTTCACCGGCACGGGCGGGTTGCCGGAGTACGCGATTGCTTCGGTCTATTCCAAAGGCGGACGTTCCATCATCGTACTACCGTCGGTCACGTCGGATGGAAAAATCTCGCGCATCGTCCCATTAATAGAGGAAGGGAGTTTTATCACCTCGCCGCGCCAATTCACCGACTATGTGGTCACCGAGTACGGGGTCGCCAAACTCTTCGGCAAGTCGCAACGCCGCCGCGCGGAAGAGCTGATCGCGATCGCGCACCCGGATTTTCGCGGAGAATTAGAGAAGAAAATGAAGAAAGTCTTTTGGCCATGAGGCTGATTGAGTCATTGAGGCATTGCGTGATTGAGCCATCGGGCCATTGAGCCATTGAAAAATCAGATCCCAAACAATGCTCAATGGCTAGATGACTCAATCGCCAAATGACTCAATCGCCAAATGACTCAATCGCCCGATGACTCAATGGAGGACCCATGCCCAATAAAGAACAATGTCCAGAAATTCGTGGTGAGATTCGCAAGTTTTGTAGCAAATATGGCGACGAGTATTGGCGCAAGCTGGATAAAGAACATACCTACCCCGAACAGTTTGTGAATGAGTTGACGGAGGCTGGTTGGCTCGCGGCGCTCATCCCGGAATCCTACGGCGGGTCGGGCCTGTCGATGAAAGAGGCGAGCGTGATTCTCGAAGAGATCAACCGCTCTGGGGGCAACGCCGCCGCGTGCCATGCGCAGATGTACATCATGGGCTCGCTCCTCCGGCACGGCAGCGGGGAACAAAAACAACGCTACCTCCCCAAAATCGCGAAGGGAGAGCTTCGCTTGCAAGCGTTCGGGGTCACCGAACCCGATGCCGGGTCAGATACCACGCACATCCGCACCTTCGCCCGCAAAGAGGGCGATTATTACATCGTCAATGGCGGGAAAATTTTCACCTCCCGCGTCCAGCATTCCGACATGATGCTCTTGCTCGCGCGCACCACTCCCTACGAGCAGTGCGAGAAGAAAACGATGGGCATGAGCATCTTTCTGGTTGATCTGCGGACCGCCGGCGATTCGCTGGAGGTGCGCCCAATCGACGCGATGGTGAACCATGAAACCAACCAGCTCTTTTTCCATGAACTCAAGGTGCCCAAGGAAAACTTGATCGGCGAAGAGGGCAAGGGGTTTTACTATATTCTCGACGGGATGAACGCCGAGCGTATCCTGGTTGCTTCGGAGTCGATTGGCGACGGACGCTGGTTTATCGACCGCGCGGTGAAGTATGGCAAGGAGCGCGTCATCTTTGGCCGTCCCATCGCCAAGAATCAGGGGATTCAATTCCCGATCGCTCAAGCCTACGCGAACATCGAAGCGGCGGACCTCATGCGGTTCCGCGCGGCGGAGATGTTCGATGCCGGTGAAGCCTGCGGCCCGGAAGCGAACATGTCAAAGCTCCTCGCGTCTCAAGCGGCGTGGGCGGCGGCCAATGCCGCGCTTGATACCCACGGCGGCTACGGCTTCGCGGCGGAGTACGATGTCGAGCGCAAATTCCGCGAATGTCGCCTCTTCTCCATCGCGCCGATCTCGAACAACATGGTGCTCAATTTCATCGCTGAGCACGTGCTTGGCATGCCCAGATCGTACTAGGTGCTGGGTGTTAGGGGTTAGGTGGTGGGGTTCGGAAACTAACCCCCAGCACCCAACCCCTAGCCCCTTTTTCCGTTGACGAGCTTTCCAAAAGGAGGAGAACCCATGCAAGTCGATACCGCATTCTTCCCCACCACCTTCGACGCCGCGGCGCAAATGGCCCGACGCACCGAGGAGGTGGGGTTCGATGGTCTCTGGAGCGCGGAAACCAGTCACGATCCGTTTTTCCCGCTGGTGGTCGCGGCTCGTGAAACGCAGCGCATCAGCCTGGGCACTGGCATCGCCATTGTCTTTCCACGCAGTCCGATGGTGCTCGCGAATATCTGTTGGGACTTGCAAGCCAATTCGCAGGGCCGCTTTATCCTGGGACTCGGCACGCAGGTCAAGGGTCACAACGAGAGACGCTTCAGCGTCAAATGGGTCTCGCCCGTCAAACGCTTGCGCGAGGTCATCCTATCACTCCGCGCGATCTGGGACTCGTGGCAAAATAACACGAAGCTCGATTTCATCGGCGAGTTCTATCAGTTCACACTGATGACCCCGTTTTTCAATCCCGGACCAATCGAACACCCGAATATTCCCATTTTCATTTCTGGCCTGAATCCCCTTATTACCCAACTGGCGGGCGAGTTATGCGAGGGGTTTTATATTCACGGGTTTCATTCGGCGAAGTACATTCAGGAAACCGTCGTCCCGAATTTACAAAAGGGGCTTACCAAAGCGGGTCGCGCGCGTGAAAACATCAAACTCATCACGGGCACGTTCATCGCCAGTGGCGCGACGCGCGACGAAGTGGAAAAGGCGAAAGCGCCGGTCAAGCAACAGATTGCCTTCTATGCCTCGACCCGCACCTACAAGGGCGTACTTGATGCCCACGGCTGGGGCGACACCTGCTTTCGCTTGAATGAGAAAGCGGCAAAGGGCCAGTGGACTGAGATGGCTGCGGAGATCACTGATGAGATGCTCGAAGAACTCGCGATTGTCGGCACATACGATGAGATCGCCAAGAAACTCGCGAGTCGCTACAAGGGCGTGCTTGATCGCGTGATTGTCGGCCTTGGGTCGCCGGAACGGCAAGACGTGGGCCGGTCGCGGGAATTCGTGCGGGAAATTCGGCAGGCGATGGAAAAGTAGTCAGTAGTCAGTAGCCAGTAGGAGACTGGAGGCTAGGAAAAAATGGACCAGTCTCCAGTCTCTCCTCACGATGATTACTGTCCGCTCTCGGCAATAGGAGGAAGGTATGGGAAATTTGACCGATAAATACTGCATCGTCGGCGTTGGTGAGACGCCGCATATGCGACCGTCAAATCGCACGACCCTGTCGATGGCGTGCGAGGCGGTCAAGAAGGCGATGGCCGATGCCGGCCTTGAACCGCGCGATATCGACGGCATGACCAGCTATCAGGCTGGCGATTCCACCAGCTCGAATCATGTGGCGACGTCATTAGGCATTCGCCTCAACTATTCGCTCGACATCTTTGGTGGCGGTTCCAGCACCGAAGCATTGATCGGCCACGCCATTGGCTTGTTGGAGGCGGGCTACTGCAAAACTATTGTCATTTTTCGTTCGATGAATGGTCGCTCTGGTCGCCGGATGGGGGGACAAGCGCCGAGCGGTCCCGTACCTCCGACTCAAGCCGCCGGGGACCAGCAATTTTATATGCACTGGGGATGGACCACGCCCGCGCAGTGGTTCGGCATGTCGGCCATGCGCTACCTACGCGATACCGGCACGACCACGAAATCGCTCGCGGAAATCGCCGTCGCCCATCGCTATCATGCCAGTCTCAATCCCAAGGCCATCATGCGGGCACCCATCACCATTGAGGACCACCAGCGCTCGCGTTGGGTCTCGAAGCCATTTCGCTTGCTCGACTGCTGTCTGGAAACGGACGTGTCCGCCGCCATGATTATTACGTCTCGCGAACGCGCCTATGACCTTCGTCAACCTCCCGTCTTCATCATGGGTGGCACTGGTCGCACGATGGCGCCAAGCCCGGCGTGGAACTACTCGCGTCCCGAGATTCACTATGTCGCCGGCAATTATGGCCGCAACCGACTGTTTGGCATGGCGGGCATCAGTCAGAAGGATGTCAACCTCATTTCTTGTTACGACGCCTTCACCTTCACGACGCTGATTCAGCTCGAAGCCTACGGGTTCTGCGGCAAAGGTGAAGCGGGCGAATTCGTCAAGGGTGGACGCTTGCAGGTGGACCACGAGTTGCCCTCAAACCTCTCTGGCGGCCATCTCTCGGAAGGATACACCCACGGCATCAGCATGGTTATCGAAAATGTCCGGCAGTTGCGACACCGCGCGGATGACGCCTGCCCACGCTGGGCTGAGGGGCGGCATACCTATGATCGCCAAGCGGGCTGCCGTCAGGTGAAAAATGCACGGATTGCCGCTTGTCTCGGCTGGGGCACGGAAGCCACATCAAGTTCGGCCATTCTCCGAGGAATATCGGCGTAAAGAAAAGGTCTAGGAGTCTTGGAGTCTGTGAGTCTTGGAGTCTCTCAGTTCGGAGTCCAGACAAGTAGGGTTTCCCCCTCATGCTGGCTACTGACTACTGGCTACTGACTACTGACTACTGGCTACTGACTACTGGCTACTGCCTTAGAAAGGACTTCTCATGCCTGGAGCAATCGACTACAGCAAAATCGTGATCGTCCCCGACTTCGACACCGCCGAATGGTGGCAGGGAACACAACAACGCAAATATCTCGTCCGTCAGTGCAAAGCCTGTGGCCACAAGTGGTTCCCACCATTTCCCGCTTGTAGCAAATGTACATCAATGGACCTCACCTGGTTTGAAACCGCTGGCAAAGGCGTCCTGCATAGCTACATTGTCGTAACGCAACCTATCCTCAGCGCCTTTATTGAAACCGTTCCGTATGTCGTCGGGCTCATCGAACTCGACGATTGTCACGAGGCCGATGGCGCGATCGTCCGCGTGGCGGGCACCATGCTGAACGATGAGGCCGAAGTGGCGATTGGACTTCCTGTCGAAGTCGTATTCGAGGAAACCAAGGACCCCTATATCGTCATCCCCCGCTGGCGGGTCAACGGCACGGCGGAAAATACCTGGCGGTTTACGGAATAGCCACGGTTCGCCTCAGCTTTCCCGAAGGGGAGCCTGTACTATGCGCCCCTTCGGTCTCCAGCAATTTCCCCCCATCAGGGGATTACCCCGTATTATTACCCTTTTTATTTCCCCATTTTGTTTATTTTTTCTAAAGTATTCCCCCTAGCCAACCGATACGATATCCGAAGCAACGTAGGAATATCACCGTACACCGACAAACGGGAGGATGCACTCAGAACGGCATCCACGCGGCAAAGATCCACATTTTCTAGAGTTGGGAATATAACCTGTGAAGACTGAACATCCGCTCCCTCAATCCCCTTCTTCCGCTTCCATCCACCCATGTATCCTGATCGTCGATGACGGCACGACGAGCCGCATGCGTGTCCGACAAGCACTCGAACAGGCCGGGTTCATCGTTGAAGAGGCAGCCAATGGGAAGCTCGCTTTAGAATTGTTCGCCCGGACCCAACCCGATTTGGTGTTGCTCGACGTCATCATGCCAGAAATGGATGGGTTTCAGACTTGCGCCGCGCTGCGCGACACCGTTCAGGGGAAATATCTCCCCATCGTGATGCTGACGGGTCTGAAAGACGAAGCCTCGATTGACCGGGCGTATGAGGTCGGCGCGACTGATTTCATTACCAAACCGATCAACTGGGTGCTACTCAGTCACCGTATTCGATACCTGTTGCGGGCGAGTCGCGCGATGCGCGAAGTTCAGCAAAATGAAGAAGCATTTCGTCAGGAGGTCCACCTCTCCACGACCTTGGTCCAAGTGGGCCGTGACCTGACCTCTTCACTCGCGACCCCCATCATTTTGGAACGACTCTGCCAGCTCACGACCGCGGTGTTCGATTGCGACCGAGGCTATACGCTTCTCTATCAACCGGAGCGAGACATCTACACTGTGGTGGCCAGTTATGGGTATTCACCGCACCAACAAGACGCATTCAACGTACTGAGTCTCCCTGGCTCAACGATCTCCCCCTTTGTGAAACAACTGATTCACGCAAGCGTCATCTCACAAGAAACAGGTGAAGACCAAGAGAACGTCCCTGAAATTTTGCTCGAACCGTTTGCCCTCGCTTCTGGACTCTTCCTCGCCTTACGGCGCGGCAGCGAAGTGATCGGCCTCCACGCGAGCGGATCGCCAACACCCCGCGCATTTTCACCTCAGCAGCGGCGCCTCGCCCTCGGCATCGCGCAGTTCGCCTCGCTCGCGCTCGACAACGCCCGCCTCCTCGAACAAGCGGAAAGCGCGACACGTCTCAAATCAGAGTTTCTTTCCACTGTTTCACACGAACTGCGCACGCCGATACACATTATCCTGGGGTATCTCGATTTGTTGCTCGAGCAGACCTTTGGTCCACTCACCACCCAACAAACCTCGACCTTACGGCAACTCCAAGGTAGCGGAAAGGAACTGTTGGGTCTGATCGACAACCTCCTCCAGGTCGGACGACTCGAAGCGAAAAAACTTCCCCTCGACTTGCGACCAATCGACATCCCCACGTTGATCACGGACATACAAACCGAGACCAGCGGTCTCTGCGACCAAAGTGGGTTGCGGTTCGAGTGGCGGATCAAGAGCGCACTGCCGGTGTTGTGCACCGATGTGAGCAAACTCAAGATGGTCATCAAGAATTTGCTCGGCAATGCAATCAAGTTCACGTCAGAAGGGACCGTGACGATCACGGCCCGTGCGCAATGCGAGGGCGTGGAAATTAGTGTGAGTGATACCGGCCCAGGCATTCCACACGAAGACCTCCGCGCGATTTTTGACGCCTTTCGCCAAGGAGGACACGTAGTCACACGACGGCATCGCGGGGTTGGACTTGGTCTCTACATCGTCCGACAGATGTTGGATCTGCTGGGCGGTTCCGTGTCCGTCGAAAGTACGGTCGGCAAAGGATCGACGTTTTGCGTCTGGGTGCCACAACGGCGTTCCACCCCCCACTCTTCACTTTTTGCGATTACTTCCTCACCGCACCATCCGATCGCGTGAATCTTTCCCTGTTCCGTGCAAAGGGCTCGTCTTGTTGATTACCTCCGGAGCATGACCTCCACGAGTTTGGTGAGTCGACCAGCCGTGAGCCCGCTGGTTTCGGGCATCACCTCATCGGGCGAGGTTCGGTGGAGAATGGCAAGCGCGTTGGCGAGATGGTGTCTAGCCTCATCGTGACGATGTTGTTGCTGTAACACATTCCCAAGCGCGAAGTGTGCCAACGCAAAGTCTGGATTGGTGGAGATCGCCTCATGGAAAGCCTGGACCGCGTCGGGAATACGTTCCTGTTCTAAAAAAATCGTAGCGAGCAAGTAACGCAGAGAGGGGTTGGACTGGTCATGCCGTAGCGCCTGTTCGCACCAGTGCTGAGCATCATTGTAGTGTCCCTGATTGACATAGGCCCGCGTCAGCAAGGAGAATTCTTGGGTGCCGATGGAGAGTGGGGAATGCGGATCTCCCCCTGCGCGACACCGAGGGAGCAGCAGATTCACTGTTTGTTCATACTGCCCTTGTTCATACAAGGCATAGGCTTGTTCATACGGCATCTCCGGCGGTGATGAGCTGGGAGAGGATGCTGTAGGAGAAGTTGCCGCGGAGTGGAGTTGAGGGACGGACTCAGGGGTGGTGGGCCTTTCCACATAAGGAGAGGGTACAAGGCGAAGACCCGGGTGAGGGTCAGGGGGGGGAGACACAAGTGGAGGGAGAGAGCGAGGAGTGGAAGAGGAAGTCCCGGTCTGCGCCGCGGGAAAGACGACTGACTCTCGATAGGGGCGCAGCTCTTTGCGATAGACAGTGAATCCTTGCTTCATGACTGGCACAAAGGGAGAGGCCGTGAGGTACGTGGATTCTTCTGGTCCGACAATGAGCCAGCCACCATCACTCAGCGTGTCGTAAAACCGTTTAAGCACTCGCTCGACACGTTCGGGCGTGAAGTACAAGAGGGCGTTACGGCAGAAAATGACATCCATCAGTCCGCTGTTCGGAATCGGGGTGGAACTCACGAGGTTCGCTTGAGCGAAAGTCACCATCTGCTTGATTTCTGGACGAATCGCGAACTGTCCATTGGTCATGGGGCGGAAATAGCGGGCCCGTATGTCGGGGGAGGTCCCCCGAAATGACCAAGGGCTATAGATGCCCAACTGAGCACAGCGCAAGGCGTCTGGGTTCATATCCGTGGCCAAGATGGAGCACTTCCAGTCTTGTCGGTTAGGGAGCGCTGCCCGGGCGAGCGTGATGGCGATGGAGTACGCTTCTTCGCCAGTGTGACAGGCAGCGCTCCACAAGCGGAGACGTTGATTGGTGCCCTCACGACTTGCGATGAGTGGTTGGAGGATCGTATTTTGCAAAATTCCCCATACGGGCAGGTCACGGAAAAAATACGTCTCTTCGGTATGCAGATATCCCGCGAGCATGCGAATTTGGTCGTCAGCGAAAGGGGAAGAGAGAATCCAATGGGCGAACGCGACAGTGTCAAGAAAGGCGAGGTCGCGAGCGGCAAGACGAATCTTACGATCAAGCTCACGTAAGCGTTCTTGTGGGAAATGCAGCCCTACCGCGGCTTTAATGCGTTGACTTATCTGGAGCAGGAGTTCAGGCGGCAAATAGGTTATCATTACCTTTGGTTCTTTTCCCTGAGCGCTAGTGTTGTTTGCGTTTTCTACCTTGAATACGCAGGATGCGGTTCTCCGTCATCAATTCCTCGACCAAGTTGAGCAGCCCGCGGATGGCGTGGCGCGCCCTCGCGTCGACAATCTGGGCCAGGTCAATGACCGGGAGTGGGTGGGCGGACATGGCACTCTCTCAGTTCAGTCAGGTCGGACGAACATGCCGCCAAAGTATACCCGATGTGGCTCCAGGAGCATAGTCCTTCACCCCACCGGCTTCGTGAGAAGATACAACTTGTTGCTTGAGCAAGCGTTTGGTCCGCTGACATCGCAACAACACTCCACCTTGTTACGACTCCGCTGCGGCGCAAAGGAACTCTTGGGCATGATCGACACCTTGGACGGTTCTGTGTCCGTCGAAAGTACGGTCGGCAAAGGATCGACGTTCCGCGTCTGGGTCCCGCAACGGCGGGCCGCTACACCATCTTCATTTTCTGCGATTCATTCCTAACCGCACCACCCGATCGAGTGAGACGTTCCTCGCGAGTAAGGGAGACACTTCTCCGAGGATCGGGGTTAGCCACTCAGCGCTGGAAGAAAGACGATGACCTCCGTCCCCCCGCTTTCAGGACAGTCGATTGCCACTCTGCCGTGATGCACTTCCACTAACGACTTGACGATAAAGAGGCCCAAGCCAGTTCCTGCTTGCCCCCCACTTTTTTTCCCCGTGCGGTATTTCTCAAAAATCGTGGCCCGCTCTTCGACAGGAATGCCCGGCCCCGTGTCCGCGATGGTCACCACCACCTCGTTTCCTCGCAGTTCAGAACGAATAGTGATAGACCCCCCACTGGGAGTGAACTTGATCGCATTCGTCACGATGTTCGCGAACACGCGCTCGAGGGCTACGGCATCCCCACTCACCAGCGGCAGTTCTTCCTGGAGGGCAAAGTGCACGTGAAGGCCGAGGCGCTCTGCTTCGGGAGTATATTGGTCACCAACTCGACGCAACACCTCGTTGAGGGACAACGGCTCTTGCATGATGGCCAAAGTGCCCGCCTCAATCCGTGACAAATCCAGGTAATTCGCCACCAATCTATGGAGTGCAAGAGCGTTATTCCTGACCCGCTCGAGAATCTTTTCATTCTCTAACAGCATCTCGGTATACCCCAGAATCACGGTAATCGGCGTGCGAATGTCGTGGGCCAGCATCGCCAGAAAATCGGCACGTTGCCGCTCCGCTGCTTTTCTCGCGGCCATATCGCGCACGACCATCTGCAAACCAACAAGCATGCCGTTGCTATCGCGCAGCCCACAGCTCCGTAACTCGACAGGCACTACACTGCCGTCTTGACGCACGAGATCCACCTCGGACATGACCGCGGCCTCGCTGGCCAACGCTTGGCGTTGATGGTCGTTGAGGGCTGCTTGCGCTGGGATCGGTACAAATTCACTGTATTGGTGACCGATCATTTGCGTCCGTGCGAATCCGACTAACGTCGCCATTTGCTTGTTCACAATCTGTATCATCCCATCGGGTGCACAGACCGCGATACCGTCAACGGCGTTGTCAAAGAGATGGAAATACCTCTCAAAGAGATTCTGGTAGTGGGCTTCGCTCGCGCGGAAGGAAGACTCTTCCTGTCGCTGGGCTTTCCGTTCCGCGGCACCGCGGATCTTGCGACGTAAGGTAGAGGCTAGCTGCAACAATCCGGTTTTGGGGGCATACTCGGCCCCTTGATTTTGGAGTGCCTCGAGGGCGGACTCTTCTCCTGAAATCCCGGAGACTTGGATGACCAGAGTATCGGCTATTCGTCCCCGGGTCGTGGGAAGTGCGGTCAACTCGTCAAATTTCGGGAACAAATAATCGACTAAGCAAATCACATCAAAGGATTCTTGCTGGAGGACTGGGGAGAGATCGTCTCGTCGCTCTACTAAGACGATCTCACAGGGTAAATTGTTGACTGCAAGCGCGGTTTGCATAAGTTCCGCATGAAATGTGGGATCTTCAAAGAGAAGGATGCGCAGAGGGTTCACCAGGATGCTCCTTATCTAACCTATTCTTCTTCTAAAGGTACTGTTCTAATTTACCGTAAAATATCCTAATCACTTTTTTAAATACCCTATATATACAGATAAAAATGCTCGGATATTTTAATTAGTATAGGATCTAACCCTACAACAAGCAAATTTGCTGCCGAACGGAGCCTGTTCCAAGTTCTCTATTTTCAATGGGTTTTCAAAAGAAAAAATCTCGCGCCACAAAATTGACGGCAGCCACTGGCATTGAGCAAGAAAAAATGACAAAAAATTGACATACATGATAATCCGAAAGAGATGGCCGCTATGGAGACACGACCATAGACTTTGATTAGGCTTCGGCTCTGTACAACAGAACGTTGTCCGCTCAGGAAATCCCCAAGAATAAAGACGCGGAAGGGTGGTGCTCAAATACTCCGTCCAAGGAGTTTTGCTGGGTTCGGGTCCGTCATGCCGGCGCAGGATGGCATCCAGGAAAAATATGCACTTCCCTGCGGTTATATCTCCTGGATTCCCGCTTCCGCGGGAATGACGCCTCTGCTGTCTACCCATCAAATCTAACTTGCGAGGCTACTAGGAAGTGAACACGGGAAGGGTGACAATCACCTCAGTTCCCCCAGTCGGAGGGCAGTTGATTGCGACTCTCCCCCCATGCGTCTCAACTAACGACTTGACAATGAAGAGGCCGAGTCCGGTCCCCTCTCGTCCGCCACGATTTCCTCCCGTGCGATATTTCTCGAAAATCGTCACCCACTCCTCGACAGGAATACCCGGCCCCGTGTCGGCAACGGTCACCACCACCTCGTTTCCTCGTAGTTCAGACCGAATAGTGATGGAGCCTCCACTC
>JANMSE010000302.1:0-4949 GCA_031389045.1 Deltaproteobacteria bacterium
TCATGGGTGCATCTCTGGAACTGAGACATTGAACTGCAAAATTACAAGGAAATTTGAAGCCCAAACAACTCCCGTGCGGCTTCCTGGGACTCTTCACCTCATCCAGGTCACAGGCAGTATCCATGCTTCCAGGAGGCTGAAAAGAAGAAAACATGAAAATTCTCGGATTTCATTGATTTGACAAGAAATTTTTCAGAGAGGGGAATGGTTCCCTGGCTTTTACCTTGTCAGTTTGGGAGATGCACCCAACAATCATCATGTTCATGGAAAGAGCCTGCGCGTCGAGAACCGATCTTCATCTAACACCTGCTTGAGGTAGGTAAACGTCTCGCGCTGTTCCTCTGCGTCGTCTTCCAGCAACGCGCTGAGGGCGCGAACCGTTGTCTGAATCCGCTCTTGAGCACTCACGCCATGAGGAGCTTCTTCCGGTGTCGGGTTTTTTGGTTGTGGAGTGATATCCATTGTTATTCACCTCCGCCGTGAAGCCTACTCTGGCCGTATCTTAATGCCAAGCGCCATAAGTCGCCTTCTTTATGACTTGACTCTGTGAACGGCTCACTCCCATGTTCACCGCGAGCCGCACCTCACAGGCTCCTGACCGCGAACGTCTGGAGCAGCACTTTGGTCAGGAAGGCAACACGCTCTCGTTCAGCCACCGCAGTGGACTAAAGCCGGTCAGCCGGGTGAGGTGTGCGTCGAGCGCCATGAAACTCATGAACAGGTACCAACCCGCGCACGCCAGTAACCCGAGTTGTTTCCACCAGCGTGGGCGCAGGGCGTGCGGGAGAAACCGACGATTGACATAGAGCGTGTGCAGCGCCGTCACGGCCACCAAAAACCCGCCGATATTCGAGGAGATGAGAATCATGGTGAGCGGGGTGGTGATCTGCATCGCTATACAGATCCAGGTGATATACACCCCGAGCACCAGATAATAAATTTTGTAGACATCATGCGGCGGCATGTCGCGGGCCAGGATAAAGGCTGATCCAAGCAACCATGCCGTCCCGAAGAGAAATACCTGCACGGTTGTGCTCCACTCCACGAGCATGGTCACCACACCGTCAGGCCCGGTGGTCTGACCGACGGTGAGCGCCGAGAGCGCGACACAGCTCAACACAGTAGCGGCATACACCATCACTAATGGTGTTAATACCCGAGCCTCAACCTCCTCCGTCTTGAGCCGCGCCGCCAGGGCACGGACACCCCAGAGCGCCGTGGGCACTCCACACAGGAAAACGAGCGCCAGCAGGAGATGTTGGAAAGACAGAAACCCCGCAGTAAAGCTATGCAGCACCACCGCGCCCACGACCAGAGCCAGCCCCACGGACAGCACGCGCGTACCCCGTCCCTTGCGATTGGGCTGACTGCCGGTCCAAATCATGTCGCTCCACAACCGTCCGACTGTATCAGTGACCACCAGGACACTGGAAAAAAGCACCCAGAAGCCGCACAGCAAGGTCAGATACCAAAATACGCTGCCATGCCGTCTGGCGATGCCCTCGGCCTGAAATGCCGCCGCTTGCCATTGCCCCAAATTGCGGGTGGGATCGATAAACTCCATGGCCAGGATCGCCGGCAACGCCATGCCCAGGAGCGCGCCGCCAGCCCAGATGACGCCTTGATCAAACAACACGAGCTTCCACCACTGCCGAAACTTGCGCACGTTCTCCGCGGTGACGGGAAAGACCATCCCGAGGTGGGACAATTTCATGTCCTGTCCACCCACCGCCGAGGGAATCGCGCCGACTAACGCGCCCATCCCCCACCCTTTGTCGCGGATGTAGTTACTTGTGCCCGCGTTGCCGAGCCCGCCAAGACCAGAATACGCCGCGAACCCAGCCACCAGCGCCCAGTCCAAGGTCGCGTCGCTAGGGAAGTAGCCGAAGTTGACAAACCCACTGAGCACCAGCCCCCACGAGCGCCAACTAGCCATAAAGACATCCACCAAGAGCAAGTACCCCAAGATCCACACCACCATAAACGTCGCCGCCGCCTGCAGCATGGTGTAGACCTTGCCGCCGAAGAGGACTAACAGGATGCAGACCGCGAAAATGGCGTAGGCGCAACCGCGGATGAGAAAGGAGTCGGCAGCGGTCGGCACCACATAGTCGCCAGCCTGAAAACTCACTATCCCGGCAGCGACCGCGGTGGCGGCGTTCAGTGACAATCCTGGCCAAGCCATACTGGCGCTGAGACCCAGATACCAGCCGCTATGCCAGCGGCTGCCTGGCCAGCAGCGCATGTACGCGGTGAAGATTGGCTCGCCTGTCGCCAAGGTGTACCGCGACACTTCCTGATTCAGACAGGCCTGCAACAAGATGGAGACGGTGGCCACCCACAGGACCGCGCCAGCATATTTGGCGGTCAGTGCCGGGGCGAGCAGCCACTCGCCACTGCCAATGGCCGCGCCGAGCAAGATCACACTCGGACCAATCAGGTGGACGGCGCGGCGCATACTCCACTGTGGCGGGTCAGGCAACTCGCCAACGTCCCACGCCGGTAACATGCCTGGGTCAGGGAACCCACAGTCCGTGCTCGTTGCGGGAAGCGGGTCACGAGTGTTTTCGGGAGCGAGTGCAGTGTTCTTCATGGCTTTTCCTTACATGTTTTATGACAGCAACGATGTTTCTCGGTGCGCGGAGCGTACCCCGTTTGCTATATTGACCCACTCACCATTGAATCATTTGTTCATCGGGTCATTGAGTCATTGAGGAAAACAATCTTTCCATTCTCCAATCGTTCAATCACCCGATGGCGCAATGACCCAATTCTTCCAGCAGCGCCTTGGCCTCTTGCAAATCCGTTGTATCAAATCCTTCAGTGAACCAGTTGTAGACTTCTAATAACATCTGGTGAGCTTCGGCACGTTTGCCTTGTTGCTGCCACAAGCGGCTCACGCTCGTCACCGCGCGCAACTCCAGCGACTTCGCCTGCTGGCTCTGAGCAATCGCAATAGCTTTGAGAAAATACCCCTCCGCCTCCGCTTGGGGTTCGGGGGACTGGGGTCGGGGGTCGATCATTTTTGACTTTTGACTTTTGACTTTTGCCCTTTGATTTTTGACTTTCCTGCTGAAGCGTTAGCCAAGTCGGGTGGGTTATGACCCACCCGACAAAACTTGTTGCGGGGTATCCGCTCACGTTCAGTCAGAACGGTAAACCGGCGGCGGTTACGTACATGGGGTGGTTCAGCTTTGCCCAGTTGCGGTCTTTTGTCTGTGCCCCACCTTACCGACCCGAGCGGCTGCACCTGCGACCTCTCATTCACGTTTCCGCACCTTCCACACCTCTTCACATGGCCACTGCCGCGCCCACTCCAGCGTCACAAACGGATAGCTTGTCGTGGCATTAGGTTCAGGACGCACTTCCACTAACTCCTCAATCTCGAATCCTGAACGTCCGAAGAGACGGATCCAATCCCCATGCGAGAGGTGAAACTCGACTCCCATATCCCCCGGCCATTCAACACGGTACATGCCAAACGCGGGACGAAGTAAACGCTCCGTCGCTGCGACCCCGTCCTCGGGGGGCATACACAGCATCATTAAAAAGGAGTTAGCCAGAAACACCAAACGCCCACCCGGGCGCAGCAACCGCGCCGCCTCGGGCACCCAGCGCCGCGGATCGGCCCACAGGCACGCCCCGTACTCGGAGATCGCGAAGTCGAAGCTTGCATCAGGGTATGGCACTACCTCGGCGTTGCCGTGCACGAGAGGAAAGTCGAGCCCGTAGTGCTGCTGCAAACGGCGCGCGGTGGCTAATTGCGCCTCAGAGTTGTCGATGCCGACTACCCGTGCCCCTCGGCGCGCGAGCCAGGACGATACATACGCGGTCCCACAACCCAGCTCAATCACATCTTTCCCTGTAAGATCCTCGGGGAACATACCCACCTGCGATTCAGGGACACTCCAAATCCCCCAGGTCGGCGTTTCCTGCGCCCAGGCGTCTTCTCCACCAACAGCAAACTTCTGCGCCCAGTCATCCCACAACGCGCGATTGCGACGAACGTGCTCAGGGAAGTCACTCATAATCGCTCCGAATCCTCAGTGTAATCATGTCACTGTGTGTTATGAAAACCTAACGCCGCGCCTCAGTCGCCGCGGCCCAACCGTCTCCGTTCGCATCCACTCAGAACCGCTCGCGGGCCGCGGTCGGGCTGGTGACGATGGGTAGGCGCAATGCCTATGTCTCTTCACTCTCCTCTTTCTCCTGACTATGCCCGTACGCCCTCGATCACGTTCATCTCGGATGAGGTTGGGATGATCTGCGTCAGCTTAAAGCCTGTCGCCTCAAAAAGAGCACGATACTCAGCCTCGGTATGCTCACGCCCCCCAACGATCACCAGCATGGTGAGGTCCGTCCACTTGTGGAAGAAGGGCGTATTGCCCGGCGGGATGACTGCCTCGATCACCAACAACTTCCCGTGCGCCGCCATCGCCCGATGGCAATTCTTGAGGAGTGTGACGGCACGCTCGTCATCCCAGTCATGAATAATCCACTTGAGGAGATAGGCGTCCCCACCCGAGGGCACCGCCGCAAAAAAGTCACCTCCCATAATGGCGCAGCGCTCCGCCAGGCCAGCCGCCGCAAGCCGTTTCTTCGCATCTTCAGCTACGTGGGGTAAGTCAAAGAGGACCCCATGCAGGGGCGGATGCGCCGTCAGGATAGCCGTCAAGAGTGTCCCGTAGCCGCCCCCTACATCGACTAGCGTGCCAAACTGCGAGAAGTCGTATGCAGCAACGATCCCAGCGGCGACTTGCATGGTATAGTTCCTCATGGCCTCGTCGAAGACTGCGGCGGCTGTGGGGTGCTGGGTGAGGTAGGGAAAGAGTTCCTTTCCACAGACCAGCTTGAAGGCCGTCTCCCCGGTCTTCACACTGTGCAGCACCTCCCCATACGCCCGGTACTGCAGCTCGCTTTGCATGATCGCAATAGCCCGCAGTGAGCCG
>JANMSE010000325.1:0-7583 GCA_031389045.1 Deltaproteobacteria bacterium
TGTACGTGGGCTTGCAATGGTTTTCCCCGCGCGTGGTGGCGCTGGTGATCGGCATCGGCGCCCTTGGAAATTTGTTGTATCTCCGGCCATTCCGCTATCAAACGCGGCTGCTGGTGCCGCTCGTCGGGACACTGTTGCTCAGTCTGTTCAGCGCGTTCTGGAACCAATCGCGCGCCATCCTCTATCTTCCTTTCCTCATCGCCATCAATTTCGGCCTCTCGTTCGGCTATAGCCTGTGGCACCCGCCGAGCATGGTCGAGGTCTTCGCGCGGATGCGGTCAGAGGACCTCACGGAGGAGGCTGTGCGTTACTGTCGCCTGGTGACTGGGGCGTGGATGGTCTTTTTCGTGGTCAACGCGACCCTGGCGGGCTTCACCGCGTGCTGCACGTCACTGGAAACGTGGAGTCTGTACAATGGCTTGATTTCCTACGGCATCGTTGGTGTCTTGTTCACCGTGGAGTTATTTTACCGGTACTGGCGCTTTCGCCGTTACGTGGGCTCGCCGACCGATTTCCTGTTTAAGCGCATCTTTCCGCCGAGGGTATGAGCGATGGCTGAATTGCAATCGCGACCAACCCAGCCACGCCTGCTGAAGATGGAACGCACGGAGAGCGGCTACCTGCTCCATCTGCGCGTGCCGGAAGATTTCTTCTATTTCGAGGGTCATTTCCCCGAGGTGCCGATTGTCCCAGGCGTCTGCCAACTACAATGGGTGATTGACGCCATTCAGACCTACACCAGAGAACCCCTGCACCTGAGCACCTTGGAGAACGTGAAGTTTCTGCGCCCCCTCTTTCCTGGCCAATCCTGCATGCTGGAATTGACCTACAGCCCACAACCAGCCCGCTGGCACTATCGGATTTATACGGACACCCACCGTTTCGCCTCCGGCTCTCTGCTGGTGCGGTCAACATGAGGCCGTGCCTCCTCATTCCAATCTATAACAATACAGACACCATCGCCGCTGTTCTTGCCGACCTGGCACCACACAACTTGCCTTGTCTCATTATTGATGATGGCTCTGACGCCAAGACCTGTGAGATGCTTGCCCGCGAGGCGGCGCGATATACATGGGTGCACGTCATCCATCACGACTCCAATCGTGGCAAAGGCCAGGCGGTGTGCACCGGCTTCTTTGCCGCCGCCGACCAGGGCTATACGCATGCCATCCAAATTGATGCCGACGGGCAACACAATGCGCGCGACATCAATCGCTTTCTGACGGAAGCGACAGCGCATCCCGCGGCGTTGATTCTCGGCACGCCACTGTTTGGCCCAGATGTTCCATTAGGGCGGTACTTTGGCCGCAAAATCTCGCAATGGTGTGTATGGGCGGAAACCCTCTCGCGGGCGATCAGTGATCCGCTGTGCGGGTTTCGTGTCTATCCCCTCGTCGCCACCGTGGCGCTGCTCAAGCGCACGCGCGTCGGGGCGCGGATGGATTTTGATCCTGATATCGCCGTCCGGCTCTACTGGGCTGGCGTGGCCATCCGCAACGTGGAAACCAAGGTTGTCTATCCAGAGGGCGGCGTGTCGCACTTTCGTATGTTTCGCGACAATGTCCGCATAAGCTGGATGCACACGCGGTTACTCGCGGGAATGTTGTTGCGCATTCCTCAATTGTTGCGTCGGCGGGTGATCGCGTGAGAGGGGCCTTCACTCCCTCGGCTTCCTCGCCGTGTATTCGCTAAACAAGCCAATATCCACCCAGCGTTTCACGTCTTGCAGTCCCACCGATTGCATGGCGGAGAGGATATTGTCGGGCGGGACACATTGGTCGTGGCTGTCCCAACAATAGCGATAGAGGTCCTGCGCGACCTGGCTGCCGGACCATAGGCGCGTAATCAAAGGCACCACATACTTCAGGTGAAACCGCAACAACCAGTAGGCGAGGCTTGCTTGTGGCGGGGTCATTT
The DNA here is from genome assembly GCA_031389045.1 of Deltaproteobacteria bacterium. Classification (GTDB taxonomy): domain Bacteria; phylum Desulfobacterota; class Binatia; order Bin18; family Bin18; genus JABFSC01. Next base: position 1,918 of record JANMSE010000325.1, read on the forward strand.
CGACGACAAAGAAAATTCCTCCAGGCTTGAGGACCCGCTGGAACTCACGGAATGCTTGTTGCAAATCCGCCACATGCCGTAGCGCGAAACTCATACAAAGAAAATCGAACTGATTGTCACGGACAGGCAGTGCCTCAGCGATCCCTCGCGCGCCAGCGTGGAGGCGCTGGCCTCGCAGGGCTTCCCCCAGCATGCCACGACTCGGCTCTACCCCAACGATGTACCCTTGTGGCCCAACGATGCTTCTCGCAGCCCCAGCGCTCAATCCTGTCCCGCACCCCACATCAAGCATCGACATCCCCGCGGCCAACCCCGCGCGGACCAGTGCCCGATGTCGATACGGGCCATCGGTCCCAAAGGACATGATCCAACTGAGGCCGTCATAGTAGCGCGCCGAGACATCGAACCCGTGGTTCAGATAGGTGCGCCGCGCGTGCTCATCGGTATAGTAACGCTGCAATGGCGGATGGGGCGGAAGCGATGGCTCACGATGCGTTGGTTCAGTATTCATAAAGCGGGCGTATACCAGATTCATCGGTAGGCTGCCATTGTAGGCGAGGACTATCGCATCAGGACTGAGAACCGCGCCTGAACTCCGACCTTGACTACGAAACGCTGATAGCTAAACACTCACGTGACATTGCACACACGAAGGAGAGCACCGACTATGGAATATACGACACTGGGACGCATGGGCTGGCGGGTGAGCGTCGCTGGCCTGGGGTGCGGGGGACCAAGCCGGTTAGGAACAGCGACGGGCAAGAGCGAGCAGGAGTCCATCGCGGTCGTGCGACGCGCGCTGGACTTGGGCATCAATCTCATCGACACGGCGGAAGTCTACGGCACTGAAACCATCGTTGGCAAAGCCCTCGCGGACACGCGGCGCGATCACGTGATCGTGGCGACCAAGAAGCTCCCACCATCGCCCGATCACGCCGACCCGGCTGGTGAACTCCGACGCGGCTTAGAGCAGAGTCTGCGCAAGTTACAGACGGACTATGTGGACATCTACTTTCTGCATGGCGTGCGGCCAGAGCAGTACGAGCATGCCTCCCAGACGTTGGTGCCAGTGTTGTCACGACTTCGTGAGGAAGGAAAACTGCGCGCCATTGGCATCACCGAGGCGTTCATCCACGACCCGCGGCATCGCATGCTGCAACAGGCGGTCACCGCCGAGTGTTGGGATGTGATGATGGTAGGACTGAGTTTGTTGAATCCCTCGGCGCGCACGCGCGTGTTCCCGCGAACGCAAGCGCGGAACATTGGCGTGTTGGGGATGTTCGCGGTGCGGCGCGCGCTCAGCCAACCCGCGCATCTCAAGGCATTGTTCGACGGGCTCCGGAGCAGTGGCCAGCTCGCGCACGACGCATGTCAAGAAGAGGAGCCGCTGGGCTTCTTGACCGCCAATGGCGTCGCCGCGTCCATTCCCGAAGCGGCCTATCGGTTCTGTCGATACGAGCCTGGCATGCACACCGTGTTAACCGGCACTGGGAACGTGGCGCATCTACAAGAGAACGTGGCATCCCTGCTCAAGCCCCCTCTGCCTCCGGCTGTTTTACAACGACTGGAGCAGCTCTTTGGTGGGGTCGATTCGGTGTCGGGGGATTAACGCGCGAGGGCGCGATTTTCTGATGACGACTGGGCCGGCCACCTCGTCTCAATCGCTTTGGGGTGACGTTCTGTCCCGAGGGGTTACCCTTTTTCCCTATTTTTTCCTTTTGCCTTTTGATTGTGGCCTTTTGATTTCTCTCCCGTCCCGCGCCTTGACGCTCCCGCTGTTTGCCCTTACACTCCCTCAGCGTTGAGGAGAACTGATGGGGATGGACGCGCTCCCACGAGTGCTCGTGCTGCATGGCCCGAATCTGAATATGTTAGGGCAGCGCGAGCCGCAAATTTACGGTCATACGACACTCGCCGACATCAATGCCATGCTTGTCGCTTTAGGACGGGAGCTGGGGGTTGAGGTGGAGACGTTTCAGTCGAACCATGAAGGCGAATTGGTCGGCAAAATCCAAGCCGCGCGTGGTCAAATGGCCGCCTTGCTCATTAACGGCGGCGCTTATACCCATACCAGTGTCGCTATTCTTGACGCCTTACTGGCGGTTGACCTGCCAGTGATCGAAGTCCACCTCTCGAACCTCTATAAACGAGAAGAATTCCGCCACCATTCGTATGTCGCGCGCGCCGCTGTCGGCCAGATTTGCGGCTTTGGTGCCGACAGTTACCTGCTGGGGCTGCGCGCGGCGGTCACGATTATCCAACGAAAACAATAACGATCCCCGGTCGCCAGCCATCTCCCCGCTGTCAGTGCTGAGCGTCAGAACGTGAGTAGCCCCTGCTTATGGAAATTGATGACATCAAGAGACTCATGGAGTTAATGGAAGAGAAGGGTGTGGTCGAACTCGAGATCAAGAGCGCGTCGGGTGAGGTGCGTCTCGTGCGCGCGCAGCCTCACGCGGTCGCCGCGCCACCCCTTATGATGACGACGCCCACCCCGACCTTGTCATCTCTCATGCCCGCGCAACCAGCTCCCCCTCCTCCACAATCGAGTGACTCGCCAGCGAGTGAATCGCCAGCCCTTGATCCCGCGCTCGCGCGTGGCATCGCGATTCCTTCACCAATGGTCGGCACCTTCTACCGAACCCCGACCCCCGATGCGAAGCCGTATGTCGAGGTCGGCTCAGTGGTTGAAATTGGCGACGTGGTCTGTATCGTCGAGGCGATGAAGATGATGAACGAAATCCAATCGGAAGTACGCGGGCGGGTGTTGAAAGTGATGATAGAAAATGGCAAGGCGGTCGAATACGGTCAGCCTCTGTTTCTGCTTGAACCACTGTAATGAAAAGGAAGAAGGAATCCTCTTTGCTCCCCCTCACTCTAGCCCCCTCCCATCCTGGAGAGGGAATTCAAGGAGATCATGCCCATGCTGAAAAAAGTCTTGATCGCTAATCGCGGTGAGATCGCGGTGCGCATCATGCGTGCCTGTCGTGCGTTGGGGATTCCAACCGTGGCCATCTATTCGACCGCCGACCGCGAGGCCCTCCACGTCCGCCTCGCTGACGAACGGGTCTGCATCGGCCCTCCCAATGTGCGCGAGAGCTATCTCAATATCCCGTCCATTGTCAGCGCCGCGTTGTCGTTCGGCGCGGACGCCGTGCATCCAGGCTATGGTTTTCTCTCCGAGAATGGTGATTTCGCCGAAGCCTGCCAACGCTCCGGCTTGACGTTCATTGGCCCACGAGTGCGCAATATCCGCCTCATGGGCGACAAACCCCGCGCGCGTCGGGTCATGGAAAAAGCCGGAGTGCCAGTGCTACCGGGCACCTCAGCCGGAACCACGGATGTGCGTGAGGCCCAAGCGGTGGCCGCGCAAATTGGCTTCCCCATCTTGTTGAAAGCCGCCGCGGGTGGTGGTGGCCGCGGTCTGCGCATTGCCCGGACCTCCGAAGAACTGGCCGCGGTGTTTAGTGTCGCGGAAGAAGAAGGGGCCGCTGCGTTCGGCAACGGTGCGCTCTATGTCGAAAAATACCTCGAACACCCGCGTCACATCGAGTTTCAGATCGTCGCTGACCAGCATCGCAACGTGCTCCATCTCGGCGAGCGCGAGTGCTCGGTGCAACGGCGCTATCAAAAAATTCTCGAAGAATCCCCCTCGCCGATCCCCACCAAACGACAGCGCGAGAAAATGGGCGCGGTCGCCGTGAAAGCCGCCCAGGCCATTGGCTACACCAATGTTGGCACCATTGAGTTCCTGCTCGACCAAGAAGGCCACTTTTATTTCATTGAGATGAACACCCGTGTCCAGGTCGAGCATGCGATCACCGAGATGGTCACTGGGATCGACATCGTGCAAGCGGGGATTCTGGCGGCGGCGGGCGAACCGTTACCGTGGCGGCAGCGGGACATCACGTTCTCTGGGCATGCCATCGAATGTCGCATCGTGGCCGAGGACCCACGGACGATGCTGCCCTCGCCAGGGACGATTCGTGGCTATCACGCGCCGGGCGGGTTAGGCATTCGCGTGGACTCTGGCGTCGCGGAGAACAGCGTCATTCCCGTGTACTATGACTCGCTCGTCTCTAAAGTCGTGGCACACGGCAAAACCAGGGAGGAAGCGATTCAACGGATGCGTGTCGCGCTCAGCGAGTATCAAATCTCTGGCATCAAGACCAACATTCCGCTGCATCATCTGATTTTGCAGGATGCCGAGTTTCTCACAGGCAATATCCATACCCGCTATCTCGATAAGTTTTTGACGCGCCCGATCGCGCGGCCCCCGACGGCCCTCGCGGAACGGCTGGTCGTCAACGCTTGAAGGAGCAGCATAATGAAGTCGCATGCCCCTCGCCGGATTGAGGCTTGGCTTTCGTACGGCACCCTGGGATGGAGTGTCGTTGGTTTGGTTCTCCTTGCCCTCGTCTTGTTGCCTGGCATTGTGGCGGCGCAGGAGACGCCACCCGCCACGCAGTCTCCCGCGCCAGCGACCGAACCGCAAGCGCCGCGCATCGTGTTTCAGGAACTGCTCTATGATTTCGGCACGGTGGAACAAGGCGATCAGGTCAATCATCTGTTCAAGTTCACCAATCAGGGAAGTCAGGACCTCCGTATTGAGTCCGTGAAAACCGCGTGCGGCTGCACGGCCGCGGTGATCTCCTCCGAAGTGATCGCGCCAGGACAAGAAGGGACGATTAGCGCGACATTTGACACTTCTAAGTTTTTTGGCGAACGGGTGAAAACCGTCAGTGTCCATAGCAACGATCCGTTGCAACCGGTGGCTACCCTGACTCTCCAGGGCGTGATTGCCGTGGAAGTTTCCATAGAACCCGCGCAACTCTACTTGGGTCGCGTCCGTCGTGGAGCCGACACTACGCATACCATCGAATTGCTGCACGATGCGAACAAACCCATAGCGATCACCAATGCCACGGTCGCAAGTCCCCTCGTGAGCCTCCGCTCCGAGGATCTGGAAAAGAATGGCAAAAAGGGGAAGAAGCTATTCGTGACCCTACGCAAGAATGCTCCCCTGGGAAGGGTCAGCACTGACATCACCGTGACAACCTCCAGTCAGAAGCATCCGACGCTAGCCATCCCCGTCTTTGGCCATATTGAAGGAGACCTGTTGGTGCAGCCGCCACAAGTCTCGTTCGGTGTCGTGCGGAAAGGCGATACCAAGCAGCAAGACATTCGGATCAAAAGTCGCGCCACAAAGCCGATACACATCGTCCGCACCCAGAGTTCCACCCCGCTGATCATCGCTGAAGTCGCCACTGTCAAGGATGGCGAAGAATACACCGTGGCGCTCAAAGTGAACCCGGAAGGCACCCCTGGGCAGATTCGCGGAGAAGTCCAGGTGTTCACCGATCATCCGGCGGAAAAGGTGCTCTCCATCCCGGTCTACGGCATGTTGTCCGAGGGGAAGTAGTCAGGGGGAAGTAGCCAGTAGTCAGTAGGCTAGGAAGTAGCCAGTAGCTGAGTTTCCGCAAAAGCCGAGGATGTAAAGTGGCAAATATGAGAATTTCCCGACGAACTAACCGTTTCTCTGGTTTGCTGAAAGCTGACGGCGAAACGCCTACCTTTTTTCTACTGACTACTGACTACTGACTACTGACTACTGACTACTGACTACTGACTACTGACTACTGACTACTGACTACTGACTACTTTTC
>JANMSE010000332.1:0-2318 GCA_031389045.1 Deltaproteobacteria bacterium
TCACCTCAAGTGCTTCTGGACGCGAGAGGTCAAGCTGCAAACTTTTCTTGCCTTGGCTGTACTGATTGAAATATCCAGCGCGGTTCGGGCCGGGGATGTCATCGGCAAAGGAGGGAATCAACCGGCTGACACACGGACGCTTCTGACTCTCAATGCGAATCACTTCCGCGCCCATGTGCGCCATTTGCAACGTGCAGTACGGTCCAGCCCAAGCCCAAGTAAAGTCGGTCACGCGGATTCCTTCGAGCGGTCGTCGAGACATGTCTTTTCCCCCTGAATTCCTCGCAATACGTTGTTCATTGTTCCTCTTGGCTGTTAGCTGTTAGCCAGAAAGAAAAATGAAGGAGCTAAGAGCTAAGAGCCTTTCAGAGGACTTCTTGCTTCTTCAACTCCGCGATCTCACTTTGAGAGATACCAATTTTTCCGTATACCTCGTTGTTGTGTTGCCCAAGCAGCGGTGCGGGGTTCTGAATCGCCCACCCGCCTTCGGACATCTTGAACGGCGCACCGGGATAGGTCAGCGTTCCAGCCGCCTGATGAGTAATCTGTGTAAAGAACTCACGCGCTTTGAGGTGCGCGGACTCGAAGAGGTCGGACATCATATTGACCGGCGCGAAACATATCCGGCGTTCTTGACCGGCACGGTAGAGGTCCATCACTTTCCACTCCGCCGCCCACTCTTGCAGGAACGGGAACAAAGCATCGTAGTTCTGCCCGCGCGTCATCCGGTCCTTGAAAATCTCTAGCGACGCCCATTCTGGGTTACCCATGAGATCGACCATCCGTTGCCACTGGTCTTCCTCGACATTCACCACGAAGATTTTGCCATCCTGACAGTCGAGCATGCACCACGGGAAAATGGACCGCCGGCCCAGCCGCGACGCCTCTTTTCCCGCGTAGGTCCAGTGCATGAAGTTCATTTCCAGAATCGCGGCGATGCACTCTTGAATGGAGACATCGACGTGTTGTCCCTCGCCAGTCAGACACTTGTGGTAGTACGCGCCGAGTGTCGCCACGCCAGCATGCACCCCACCCTGAAAGTCCGACTGATGGCCAAATGCCTTCAGCGGCGGCAATTCGGGATAATCAGACGCACCCGGACTGATAAACGCCCACCCCCCCGCGTTGCTGCCGATGATTTCGTAGGCTTTGTACTCCCGATACGGTCCCGTCAGACCAAAGTACGAGATCGTCGTCATAATGAGTCCAGGATTGGCACGATGGAGCCGCTCGAAATCCAAGCCCAGGCTCGCCATCTCCGCGGGATGATAATTGTGAATAAGCACATCCGCGTGCGCGCACAAACTGTGCAGCAGCGCCTGGCCTTTGGGCGCGCGGAGATTGAGCGTCACTCCTCGTTTGTTGGTATTGAGATAGAGAAATAGGCCGCTCTTCTCCGCATGCGGCGTATCCCCAGGAAACGGACCGCGTTTTCGAGACAGGTCGCCAGCGGGTTCTTCGACCTTAATCACTTCCGCGCCGAGGTCCGCGAGGAGTTTCCCCAAGTACGGAGCGGACACCAGGTTCCCGCATTCAATCACCTTCAGACCGGTGAGCAGTTGTTCCGCCATGCTTCTTCTCCCGTGAAAAATTACTTGATCGCCGTGGGATTCACTGGCGACCCGGCTCCGCCAACCACCACCTTCCCTTGTTGGACGGCTTTGACGCCACGGAGAATCTCCGCGCTCGTCAGAAAATTCAGCGCGCCGACTTCATCTTCGGCTCCCCAACGACCCCAGTTCTTTGGGGAATCTTTTAACAATTCAGTGAATGATTTCGCGGCCATGATTGCTTCTCTCCTCATCCTTTCCGGTCGATAGTCGGCGGGCACGATAAGCCCAAACACAAAGAGGGTCAAGGCGTGGAGGTGGCGACAGCGGACATTGTCCGCGAGGCTTCGTGATTTGACATCTCCCCACTTTTCGTTACTAAGTGAGGAGCCATGAAACGTTTTCGCCACCGTGGCATTTCATTGGTGAGTTGAGTGACTATTTCCAGAATCGAGGACATCGACATGAAGAACTGGCTCAAAATCGCGCTCGTATTGTGCTCTTTAGGACTTGTGGTGATCTCGTTCGCGGAGAAGCAAGAAACGTCCCCCCCAGGGGATACGAGGGGGTTGGCCATCGCCACCTTTGCCGGCGGCTGCTTCTGGTGCATGGAACCGCCATTTGACGAATTACCAGGCGTGCATTCCACGACTTCTGGCTATACGGGGGGATTCAAGAAAGACCCCACTTACCACGAAGTGTCCGCTGGCGAGACCGGCCACACGGAAGCGGTCCAGGTCGCATACGATCCGACAAAGATCAGTTACA
>JANMSE010000344.1:0-3903 GCA_031389045.1 Deltaproteobacteria bacterium
TTCGCCCCGCGAAGTCGCAACCGTGGCAGTGGCGGGTTCTGCTTGTTCGATACGAGCGGCGCTCGCGTGACGCCGAGGAAGGCGAAGCGTAAAGGTGGTCCCCTGCCCGAGAGTTGAGGCGACCGCGATCGTTCCCGCAAAGAAGTTCGCGATGATGTCCCGTGAAATCGAGAGCCCGAGACCGGTCCCTTCTCCCACAGGCTTCGTGGAAAAGAGTTCTTCAAAGATTTTCTCCAGATGCTCTGGTGCGATCCCACAGCCTTGATCGCTGACCGCGATTTCTAGGATCTCGTCACGTTCATGCACTTCGATGTGGATGTCCCCACCGCTCTGCCCGGTGGCTTTATAGGCATCAATCGCATTGGCGACGAGATTGGTGAGCACCTGTCCGAACTTTCCGGGATCGCCATAGAGACTCGGTTCCGCCCCTGAGCAAGAGACGACGAGGGTACTTTGCGAGAGCCGGAGGCGATTCGCCAGCAGCGAACGGGTCTCGTCGATCGTTTGCAGGATGGAGAACTCCACTTGCTGATTGCGTTGCAGGTCACGCGTGTGGGCTTTCAGGCTGCGAATATGCGAGGAGGCTTTCTCGACCCACTGTCGAGTCGATTGCACGAGGTGCACCATCTCGGCAGCGATTTCCTGATGATCGTGTCCTGTCACACTCGGGTCGTCAATCGATTGCTGATATTCATCAGCGAGGCTCTGTAACAGCGCGAGCGAGTTCATGGAGGCCCCGAGCGGGGTGTTCATCTCGTGGGCGATCCCCGCGGTCAGGCGACCGAGCGCGGCCATTCTCTCCGAGCGGATGAGGTTTTCTTGACTATGTTGCAGCTCGCGATAGGTGTCTTCAAGCTGGCGGAAAGAGGTCTGAAGGTCACTATTCGTGCGAGCTAATTCTTGTGTTCGGTCTTCAACCTTTTGTTCTAAACTGAAATTGAGTTCGTGGATTTCTTCGTAGGCAAGGGCATTCCCGATGGAGAGCGCGCTTTGGTTGGCCAAGGTATGGAGAAAATCGCGATCTTCGGAAGAGAAAAAGCGTCCGGACTCCTTTTGCCCTAAGGCGAAGAACCCGAGCATCTCGTCCTTCAAGAGTAAAGGGACCGCAAGTTGGACCCCTAAACGGAGGAACCCTTGGCGAATCAGCACGTCTGTTTCATTCGCGGGGCTGAGGTCTTCAAAATCATACAAAGAGAGGGCACGACCGTCCTGTAGTTGGAGGCGCTGCAGGAATGCGTGCTCATTGGTCAGATGGCGACGCTCTCGATCTCTGGTTGAATAGACGGCACGGTAACGAAGGCTTCCGGGTTCTCGCAAAAAAATGCTCCCGTGCTGAATCCCCATCGTTTCACTCAGCGTATTCCATATCAGCAGAAGAATTTCGTCACGCCGCAGGGTTGAAGCGAGGGAGCCGCTGATGGTTTCCAGCACTTTCTTCGCGTCATAGCGCAAGCGAAAGAAGAGGCGATCGACGATCTTTTGGACACGCTCCTTCAGTGGGTTCAGCAACAACATCACGGTCAAGGTGAAGAGAAGAGAGAACCCTGGAGAACGAGAAAAATCAGAAGAACGGAGGGCAACATTGAGTCCAGTGACAAACAGCATGTAGATAAGCGTGAGGACCGTCGTGAGTGTGAGGTAGTACACCCCACGTCTGAGCAACGCATCAATCTCGAAAAGGTCATGTTTGACGATTGCGTAGCCAAGACTGAGCGGGAACAGGAAGATCGTGAACACGGAATAGTTGACCGCCGTTTCTCCACCGGCCAGACCGGACGAAATAGCGAGGATGACAGGAATGGCAAAGGCACTGAGAAAACCTAGAAAGATCACCAGAATACGCTGCCGAATCAACGGTGACGGGGTTGTCGTATACTCCCAGAGCATTCGGCTCGCGAAGGGCAATCCAGAAAGACCGGCGTAGGTCTCGCAAAGGCTGTGGATCGTTGAGTACAACTCTGGCTGGTACAGAAACACCTCGTACGCAATACCGAGAAACACGGACACCCCGTATGGCGCGGCCAGCACGAACGCCCGCGCGCGGCGCAGCCGATCAGTGGGAAAAACGAGGGCGAGGTGAACGAAGCCAGCACCAATAAAGGCTTCGCTCAGAATGTGCACCCGAAAAAACCAGTACGGACCATACAAGTCAATCGCGGTCAGAAAGAAAAGACCAAGCGCAGTACTCAGACTGAGCAGGGCCGCACTTGCCGACGTGTGTGGTTTCAGAAACCACACGACAAAGCCAATCGCCGTGATGGCGAGGCCGGTGAATAAATAGGCGCCAAAGATGAGAAGATACTCTTTGAGCGTGAAGCGTTGTGAGGGCAGCGTCACGCTGGAAACGATCCCGTCTTTTTCCGTGGTATACGTATGCAACGTCTGTTCAGGGAGACGAGCAACGGTAGCGTAGAGCGCTTGTGAATTTCCGACGGGGGAACCATCGACCGCGACAATGACGTGCTGATAGATAGGTCGTTGGGTGGAGATGGACCACTGGGGCAAACTGACCGACGCCACCACGGTATTCGCCAGTACGAAAAACCCTGGGAAAACGGTGTTGATCCAGCGGGTACTCGACACACCGGCTGTGAGGGCAAGCCCGGTGATGAGCAGGGCAAGGAGCAGGACCGGCCAGCTCTGCTTTCGTGTGTTTTGCGAGGAACTCATCGGTACTGTCCTGCATCGACGGGCTTTTGTACAATGAGGATAAGGCACACGAGCGTAACACCCATGCACATCCATGAAAACCACTCACCGTAGCCTCCGTACACCGTTGTCTCCCGCCGCGGGAATATGGTGCCACGAAGTACCCCTTCCTCAGTAGTAGAGCGTAAGGTCACGCGGCCAGTGGCATCAACTATGCCAGAAATTCCGGCGGTCGCGGTGCGGATGAGGGGACGGCGATTCTCGACCGCACGAAAAACAGACATGGCAAAATGCTGCTCGGTCGCCGCGGGAATGCCGCCGAGCCAGGTATCATTGGAAATGTTCACCAACACCTGTGCTCCTTCTTGCACAAGCTGACGAGCAAAAGAGGGAAACGCGGCTTCATAACAGATCATCATGCCTAAGGAGCCTTTGGGAAAGGGAAAGACGGTTGCTCGCGTGCCGGGTGTGAATTCGCTCGGACTCCCATCACTATGCGTTATGACTCCAGGGAGATGGAAGGGACGATATTCAGCGAAGGGCACGAGCCGCATCTTATCGTACACGTCAATGAGTGCTCCAGTAGGAGCAAAGAGATACGCGGAATTGTAGTAGCGCATGCCGGTCTCGGATTCTTCCTGACGTGGAGCCCCCACAAGAAGTGCGCTGTTGATCATCTGTGCGAATTGTCCGAGTTGCAGTTGCAGAAGCGGTTCGCGGTCAAGGTAGAAATTAATGGCGAATTCAGGCCAGACAATCAAGTCAGGCGAGGTGTCCACAATGCCCTGACGTGTGACCGAAGCATATCGCAAGAGCGTACTCGCATAATACGCGGGTTGCCAGCGTTGCGCGGGGGGAATGTTGCCAAGCACCAACGCCACCTGTAAGGGCGCCCCATCCGGGGGAGCGGCGTAGCGCTGGAGCTGGATTGTTCCGTAGATCAGCGTTGCGGCAAGACTAGCGGCGAATAGGCCAAGCGCGGCACTCGGAAGAGGCACAATTGCGGATTGCGGATTGCGGATTTCAGAGTTTCGAGTTTCGAGTTTCGAGTTCCAGGTCTCTTTTTGACTTTTGACTTTTGCCTTTTGCCTTTTGACTTGCCCCCAATTCCAGAGCTCCGCCACGACGTAATTCCCTAAGGCAAGAAGAAAGGACACGCCATACACACTCGTGGCGTCGGCGATCTGAATAAGAGCAAGATGCTCGTATTGGGTGTATCCAAGGATCCCCCATGAGACACCGAAGGCAGGATTG
>JANMSE010000368.1:0-3185 GCA_031389045.1 Deltaproteobacteria bacterium
CTCAAGACCAATCGCAAAGTGGCCTTGAGTCTGGGAGATAAGCAACAGGGCCGATACGTCAGAGTGGACAAGCTGGAGCTGGAAGCACAGGCCACACGGGAAATCTATCTGGAAGGCGTCGACTTCCCGCTCGTCTTGGTCAAGCAAGTCTTCACAAACGAAGACGGCAGTACGGGCATTCGCTATCTGGTCTCCAGTGATACCACCGTGTCGTACGACACCCTCACCACGATCTACCACGAACGGTGGGAAGTGGAGTGTTATCACAAATCGCTCAAACAAAATGTCTCGCTAGCGAAGTCGCCCACGCAAACCGTCACCACCCAAACCAATCATTTCTTCGCCGCCCTGTGTGGCTTTGTCAAATTGGAGCAGTTGAAGATCAAGACCAAGCTCAATCATTTTGCGCTGAAGTCCAAACTCTACGTCAATGCGCTCCGCTCCGCTTTCGCCACCTTACAGACCCTCTCGCCCGCACTCGCAGGCTCCGCGTAAGGTGAGTCATTAACTTTCGCCGGGAACCCCGGGCAATGCAGCTGCCCGGGCCCGTTACTCCGGGCGGGCAGGGAATAGGGGACGTTGCAAGGAAATTGAGGTTATGACCGAGCAAGACCGTCAATGGCAGCCTCGTGCAAGGGTTCCTGTACGAGAACCAGTTGGAGCCGGTGGCGGAGCTGGATGGCGCAGGCAATCTGGTCAGCCGGTTTGTCTACTGTGGCTGCGGGGCAGGCAACCTTCCGCAGTATATGGTGAAGAATGGCGTGACGTACCGGATCATCGCTGATCATCTCGGCAGCCCCCGTCTGGTGGTGGACAGTACCACCGGGGCCATCATGCAGCGGATGGATTACGATGAGTTTGGCAATGTGATTCTGGATACCAACCCCGGCTTCCAGCCCTTTGGCTTTGCGGGTGGCATCTACGATCGCGATACGGGCTTGGTGCGGCATGGGGCCAGGGATTATGATCCCGAGACGGGGCGGTGGGTGGCGAAGGACCCGATAACGTTTAAGGGTGGCATTAACCTCTACGGGTATGTACGAAATGATCCCGTAAACCGCATTGATCCTCGTGGCTTAGTTCCCAAAGACAAAACATTTGGATTCCCGGATGAGTTCTGGAGCTGGTATCATAAACAAAAACAAGACATGGGAAATCCGCCTGATCTGGACGATTATCAAGAGGCATTGGAGTGGCATGAAAGGTGGGAAAAGGAGCGATCCAAAAAAGGCTGGAAGCGGACAGTACCAGACTGGAAAAAATTCCGCGGATTTCTTCCTATGATCATCTTTCGTGGGGTTCTCTGCCTGTTCGATCCCATGTCGCCTGGTTGCGAAGATTATTGTGGAACTCCGGGTTCACCTTGTATATAAGCGCTGGCTCAGAGACCAGGAACCCGGCTCACGGTGCTGAGGAAGAGAAATAATATGCTCATTGCCACATGGTCAGTCGCTGAGCCGAATTTTGACGTTGACACATTTTTATCAGAACTGAACTTTACTCCGGATAAGGTGTGGCGATATGGCGAAGTAACATCGTATGGGCGCCAAATAGAGACATCTGGGTTTTCCGTCGTCTTCGAAGGCGAGGACTCCTTTGAGGCGGTTCTCGCCACACTTCGTTCATTTTTGCACGAAGTGCAGCCCTTATTAACGGCATTGCAGCAGCGGAGGGTAGCAAGTGTGCTTGACCTTGGTTTCACAGTAGGAGGAGGCAAACACTTTACGCGCTCCCTACGGTTCCCTTCCGATTTCCTTGCTCTTCTCGTTGAATCTGAGATTACCCTTGCGATTTCCGCATATCCATCCTCAGAGCCGCCGAGCGAATAGGGGACGTTGCATGGTAATTCAGGTTTTGAGAGTTACGTAGGGTGCGCTCGGCGCCCCACCGCCCGCCGTGAGTGAGGTCGCCCGGCTGGAGCCAAGCAGCCTCCGAGTTCCTGCTCGCACTCTGCTCGTGTTCTTCCTCTCTGCCATAACTGCTGGCGCCTTTAAGCAGCAAGTGCTGTCGCCCGGCTGAAGCCAAGCGGCCTCCGGGCTTCCTGCTCGTGTTCCCCCTCTCCTCCTTAACTGCTGGCGACTTTGAGCAACACGTCCAAGGTCTGCAACACCATTAGTGACTCGCTTGTTGCAAGACCATCTCTAACATCTCCGACACGACGCGCTGCTGGGCACGGGGGAGCCGACTGAGGCGCTCCAATTGTTGCTGGAGTTTGGGCGTCGGTCCGCGCTTGCTCCGCGCCCCGGTGTCTACCCCCAAGTGCTGTAGGGTGCGCTCCGCGCACCCCCGCTCGCCGTGAGCCGCGGGCCTGTGCGGGCTGCTCCCACGCGCTCACTCCCGGTTCGTCATGGCCAACCGCACGGCTTTGACAAACGCGGGGGGCTCGACGATCTGAATAGTATGGAAGTGTTTGAGGTTGAGGAGATGGGGGTCACGCGAGACGACGTAATCGGCGTGGCCTTCGAGGGCGGCGGCCAAGAACATATCATCGGTCGGATCAAGCGCGACTTTCTGGACCTGATAGCGCCCCGGCACGACCAGCGCGCGCTCCAGCAGGATGCCGATAAACTCCAGAATATCGTCCTCGGTCGGATGAAAGCGCTGGCGAATACGGGGGTAGTGCAACACCCGATAGAGTTCCGCTAAGAGATCAGCGGCGGTGACCAGGGTAAAGGCTTCGTCCGCGAGCTGCTCGCGCAGCGTCGTGGCGATGCCCCGCTGGGCAAAGGCCACCTGGATTAGGACATTGGTATCCAGCACCGCCTTAAGAGCGGGCATGGCGTTTGCCCCGTCCCGCCGTCACCGCCTCCTCAATGATTTGCTCAATCTGGGGTTGCTTCATCCCCTTGGTGCCCTGCGCGAGCTTCTCGGTGATGGCGCGAAAGCGCTGGGCCCAGGACTGCGCAATCGTGGGTTTCATGACCTGCTCGACCTGATGTTTCACAATCAGCCCCTCCAATAACTTCTTGACGGCCGCGCGGTCGTCGGGCTCTAAGCGTGACACCGCCTCGAACTGCTCTAATAACTCCCGATCCAACAACGCACTGCTCGCCACGCCGGTCGTGGCGTCAAAGGCGAGCGCATCAATCGACACGCCTAACGCTGTGGCCAAGCGCATGAGCACGTCAAGCGTGGGCGAGGACTTGTCAGCTTCGTAGCGGCGAATCTGGGAGATTGCCACGCCG
>JANMSE010000374.1:0-4489 GCA_031389045.1 Deltaproteobacteria bacterium
GAGCAAAATCCCGCCAGGCACAGGGCCCAAAACGCCGGATTTTTCGTCAGAATGCGAACACCTTCCCCAAACGACAGTGTCCGGGGCGCCCCTTGCTGTGGATCAAACGTCACCCGATCCTTGGCGAGGGCGTCGGCAATGAGCGTTTTTTCCGCTTCCGATATCCAGGGATGGTCCTGCGGATGGTCATAGACCAGCAACCAAAAGTAGATGACGCCCAATAATGTCAACGCGCCGGTGGTGTAGAACATCACCCGCCAGCCCCAACTCTCGATAAGCCAGGCGACGAGCGGAGTGCCGAGAATCAACCCCAAGTAACCGAACCCCATGCCCATGCCGTAGGCCCAGCCGCGCTCGTTGGGCAACAACCAGTGATTTTCCAGTTTATGGATGGGATTGGCGACAGCCCCCTCGGAGATGCCGAAGAGCCCACGGACAATGGCCAGTTGGAGAAGTGAGCGACAGGCCCCCGTGAGCGCGGTGAGAATGCACCAAGAAAAAAACATGACGGTGGCCCAGCGGCGGATAGTCCAATGGTCCGCCGCGAACCCGCCACCGAGTTGTCCAGCGATATAGCCCCAGTAGTAGGCGCTCAGCACAATGCCGGTCTCGACGCCGGTCAGCTTGAGTTCATCCATCATATAGGGAACCGCGAGTGAGATATTGACGCGGTCGAGAAAGAGAAAAAACAGCGTCATCCACAACGCGGAGATTACGGCGAAACGAAAGCGTGGCATGGGGGCGTACTGTGGCATAGTCGTACCCGATCCGTCAATCTGATTTTCCGCGCAGGCGGACAGCGTTGCTCGGATGTGGTAGGGGAAAGCTCGAAAGATTGGGTGAGAGGGGAGATGCGATGAGAAAACAGCTGACACCAACGGACGCGCGCGCGTTTCAGATTCGGTGGGCACGGGTCAATGCCGCGGAACGAACGGAATTACGGGCCACTTCCTTGGAAGACAAGCTGCACCAACTGGCGGCGCTCATGGCTTCCGTGGAGTCCCTTGGCTGGACCGAGGCTTTGGCGAAGGACGAGGACACCGTGCGGCGGCGTTGGAATCAACTCAGGTCCGCGTTCCATGGCTGAACGACAGGAAGTGATTGCGCCGCTCGTCGCCGCTCTGCGCGACCTTGCCACGTGGCTGTATGATACCCAGGTGCCAGGCATCATCATTGGTGGGGTGGCGGCCTCGCTGCTTGGACGTCCACGAGTCACGCGAGATGTCGACGCGCTGGTCATCGTGGACGAAAAGGAATGGGAACTCTTTCTCGTCAATGGGCAGACATACGGGTTTGTTCCTCGTCTTTCCGAGCCTCTCAAGTTTGCTCATCAGGCCCGAGTGCTCCTCCTGCGCCATGAAACCAGTGGGATCGACATCGACATTGCCTTTGGTGCGCTTCCTTTTGAAGCAGAAAGCATCTCCCGAGCAACGTGGCGGACTATTGGTGGAGTCAGTTTGCCCCTGCCAGCCGTCGAAGACTTGATCATCATGAAGGCCATTGCTCATCGTCCCCGTGACATCGTCGATATCGAATCACTCCTCGACACACATCCAAGGCTTGATCTTCGTCGTGTGCGTCGCTGGGTTGGGGAGTTCGCCACGGCGCTCGACGCGCCTGAGCTTTTACAGGATTTCAATACCCTTGTGACGCAACGGCGAAAGAAGCGGAAGCCTTCGTAGTTCAGTTGTCGTTCTTTTCCTGGACAGCCTGGGGCGCGTGCCATAACGCGGAGATTACGGCGAAACGAAAGCGTGGCATTGGGGCGCACTGTGGCATAACCGCGCCCACGCGGTCAACCTGTGCTGCGTGCTCAGGCTACGTTGTTTCCGGGAGAATCCGGTCGAGCGTGGCGATGAGGGGTGGTAAGTCATCAATGATCGTGTCCCAGACACGGTCGAGATCAATGTCAAAATACGCATGAATCAGTCGATTTCTCATCGCCACCATGCTCGGCCAGGGAATGTCTGGTAAGTGACGCTGGGTTTCCTTGGTGACCTGAGCCGCCGCCTCTCCGATAATCTCAAGGCAGCGCACGAGAGAATGCACTAGCATGCGATCCTGATCGAGATCACTTCTGGCGCGATTGCATGAGAAAGCAAGCGCTTCCTTCGCCGCGTCCATCATGTGACGCAAGCGAATTTCATCATCCTTGCGCATACTGGACTTCCGCCGACGCTACGACGGCCTGCCGGAAATAGCGACTGAGATCGGCAGGAGTGCGAAGATCGACTTTCCGGCCAAGGATGTCGGAGAGTTCGAGTTCCATTCCCGCTAAACGAATCAGTCCCACCCGTTGTCCCGACTCGAATTCGATAAGAACATCGATGTCGCTATCAGGGCGAAAGTCGTCCCGAAGCACGGAGCCGAAAAACGCGAGAGTGCGAATGTGGTGGCGCTGACAAAATGCGGCGAGTCGTTCATGGTCGACTGAGATTTTTGCGTTCATGGATTCGACCTCTATCATAACGGTCAACTGAAAACCCTAGACCCCGCATTCGCACCTCTACCCTCGTTCCTCATGATGTCTAGTTTTCTGGCGGCAACAATGAGAAGTGTCTGACTATCTGGAGCCACTGTCCGTCTGATTTCACAAAGGTGACGGTATAGCGACCAAAAGAGGTTGCCAGCGGACCATCTTTTGGCTTGAGCGCTAACATGTAGTTCTCCCACGCAACGCCCATGTTGCCACTCACGCGGTATTGGGGGTTGATCGGCGTGAAGGTAAAGCTCTCCTGATTGGCGAAGACCGTCTGAAAAGACTTCCGCAGCGCAGGCTTCCCGTCCACAGGAAACGGCAAGCGCGGCCCAAAACTGACGATTTGCTCGTGCCATGTTACAGCAAACGCATTGAGATCAAGCGCATTGGCCGCCTTGCTCCCTTGCTCGAAGGCGGCCTTCAGATCAGTGAGATCGTCGCTGCGAGCACCTACTGGAGCCACGAGAACCGCGACCACGGCAACCGTGAACATCGTTTGTCGGTACATCATAAAATCCTCTCCTTCTTTCTATAAGGCCGCCATGAGGCAGGCCTGTTAATGCGCAGAGCCGGTTCCACAGTTGCCATACCACTTCGTGTGAGTACGGCATAACTCTCCGTGGAAAGCATGTTCTCTCGCGCAGACTTGTATTGGACTCTTTGGTTTTGTTAATCACCCTCTAACGTGAATTGAACGCGACAACTCTCCTCCCCGCGCTCCGTGCGGCCCCTCCTTCGACTAGGCTCGGACAGGCTTTTGGGGGGATGACGTCGCGTCTTTTCTCTCTGGAAAAACCTCCCCTTGAAAACTTGCGGGAGCGGAGCGTCTGGCCAGACGCCCCACGGCTCTTACGGAATAAAATTCAACTCCTCTGGTAATGGTCCAGCGATTGGTGTCTCGAAGAGTAGTCCCGCTCCGTCGGGATCAATGATGGTGGCGCCATCCGACGTAAAGAACTCAGCGATCTGCTGCCGTGCCGCCGCTCCCACATCCCCATAGGTTGAGACAAGAGCGGGTGCAATAGTATTGTAGATAAGAAAAGCATGTGGATCCTTGATGGGTCCGACGGGTGGTGGCACTGCTGGGCGCGCAGCAAAGGCGAGATCATGGCGATAGTATGTCGCTCGATCGGCTAAATCCCCAGCGCGCAACAGCGCCGTCGCCGTCGGATTGGACACCGTCTTATCTCCTTTAGCGAATTGTATGATGACTTGTTTTGGCGGCACCCCAAGAAGCGGCGCTTTGCGGAGATGTGGCGCATAAGCGACAGGATTTCCCGCTTGCATGACCCATTCACTCCATTCGAAGACTTGTTGGATGTCCAGCGCACCGGCCACAGTGTTGATGACGGGCGGCTGATCGCGCAGCGGCATGTTTTCGTTGAAGACGAGACCGCCAATGTTAATCAACGACGGCACCCGTGAGGCGAGCGTCGCCCCGACGGCCGGACGAAAGACTGGAGACAAACGAGCGACTTCGATGTTCGCCCCTCCTGGAACATTCGGCACACCAGCCAGCACGCTCGGTTCAATCGCCAGGAAGAGGGTTCCCTGGATACCGCCCATGGATTGTCCGAAGTAATACATGCGCTCGGGATCAAGATCCGGCGCGGTATCGCCATCGACATCCATGCCGACTTCGATCTCGCGTACGAGTTGCATCCAGTCCACCACGGTCTGTCGCGCGCCATCTCGGTTACCCACAATACCGCGGGGTGCAACAGCACTGATGCCTTCATCCGCACCAATCCCCCCGTCTCCATTAAGATCCACCCCTCGCCCCCCGGAGGGGAACGTGAGAGGATCGCCACTCGTCGGAGTGACGGTCAGCGTGCTCAATGGACCACTGCCATGTCCCACCGCATTGATACCGATCGTGGCAATCCCACGCGCCGCCAATTCAGCCGCAAAGAAGAAGACCCGAATGTCTTTGCTCCCAGTCGCGCCATGACCAAAGATGGCCACCGGCCAGCCATTCGCAGGCTGCGGGCCCGCGGGCAGGAACAGGGT
>JANMSE010000422.1:0-8632 GCA_031389045.1 Deltaproteobacteria bacterium
CCCGTTGGTGAGCGTCAACTCATTGATAACGTTGAAGACGAGGACAGCATGCGGACCGGCCACCATGCGACCATTCTCGGTCAGCACGATGGGCTCTTGCACATCCTCGTTGTCGCAGACTTCCTTGATCGAGTAGACCACACCATTCGCGTATTCTTGCACGGAGTAGTTCACGCTCGACTCGGAATTGGTGCGCGAACCATCGTAATCCAGCCCCAAGCCACCGCCGACATCGAGATAATCGAGGTTTGGACACGTCTTGCGCAGCTTGGCGTAGACGCGCGCGGCTTCCTTGACCGCTTCCTTGATGCGCTTCACATCGGTCACCTGCGAGCCGAGGTGAAAATGTAACAAGCGGAGACAATCGATCCACCGCTCCTCGGTCAGGGTGTGAATGCACTTGAGGAGGTCGGTGGTCGTGAAGCCAAACTTCGAGAGGTCGCCGCTCGATTTTTCCCACTTGCCGCTGCCGCGCGCGGAGAGTTTCAAGCGCAGGCCCAGGAACGGACGAATCTTCATCTTCTTGCTCAGCTCCATCACCATGCGCAACTCAAACAAACTCTCCAGCACGATGAAGACTTTCTTGCCGATCAGTTTCCCCAACAGCGCCAGTCGCAGATAGGCTTCATCCTTCGCCCCGTTACAGATGATCGGCGACTCCGGGTTCTTTGTCATCGCCAAGGCCACCGTCAGTTCCGCCTTGCTGCCCACTTCGATCCCCAGGTTATAACGGTCGCCAAAGGCCAGCACCTCCTGCGCCACTTCTTTCTTCTGGTTGACCTTAATCGGAAAGATCGGGGTGTACTCGCGCCGATACCCGTACTCTTCGATGGCCGATTTGAAAGCCATGGCCAATTTCTTGATCTGATAGTCAAGCAACTGCGGGAAGCGGAGCACCACCGGCGTCGTCAGGCCGCGCTGCTGGACCTCGGTGATGATATCCTTTAACGCCACCGGCGTGCCGCGGGTGCCCTCGAAGATGAGCACCAGTTCGCCATCGCGGTTGACATCAAAGAATTCACTCCCCCAGTTGCGCACCCCGTACAGTTCCGTCGTCTCTTCCACGGCGTTGCGCGGCGATGCCGGGCGCGGCGTATGCGCGCGCTTCCCACCGGCGATAGCGGCTACTGGTCGGCCGGTTTTGGTTTCGCGTGCTGTTGCTCTTGCTGCTCTCATGGATACACGTACCCCCTCGAAGTCAATTCATTCGTTGTCATCGGACATGCGCCGTATGAGGTTATACTTCTCTACACGTGCTTCGCGCTGTGGAGAGATCAAGAAGCCCAGACCGCCACGGTATGGACAAGAAACAGGTGCGGACAAAAAAAGGATCGCGCATCCCACTCTCGCGGAGAGCCGTGCATGTGGTGGGTGCAAAAAATCGCGTGCTCAATGGTGCTCGTTCCGCCTCTGTCAGGAAAGAAATTTTTCCTTATATAAGACCTTTACCCCGCGCTGTCAAAAGGATACGCCCCCTTTTCTCGGCTTTGACTTTTTTGCGTTGATCTGTCACTTTTCCCGCCGTCCTCGCATGCAGAGTCAAAAATGATGATCGCCGCCCCAACCCCAGCAAGTCTGGGATACCGTATGCCCGCCGAGTGGGAACGCCATGAAGCGACCTGGCTCGCGTGGCCACACAATCCCAACACGTGGCCCGGAAAATTCGCTCCGGTCCCGGACATCTACGTACAGATGGTCCGCGCGCTCTATCAACATGAACGCGTGCACGTATGCACCAACGATGCCGAGTCCGCCGTGCGGGTGCGTAGATTGCTCCGCAAGGCGGGAGTCGATTTCAGCAGCACCATCCAGTTTCATGAAATTCCAACGAACGACACCTGGGCCAGGGATCATGGCCCCATCTTCATCACCCGCCCGCGTGAAGGAAGAATCGAACTCGCGGCCACGGACTGGATTTTCAACTCGTGGGGTCAGAAGTATGGCCCGTGGGACCTGGA
Organism: Deltaproteobacteria bacterium; assembly: GCA_031389045.1. Lineage (GTDB taxonomy): Bacteria > Desulfobacterota > Binatia > Bin18 > Bin18 > JABFSC01. Next base: position 1,959 of record JANMSE010000422.1, read on the forward strand.
CGACGTGGTCCCACAAAAGATCGCCACCATGTTCGAGCTTCAGTGCTTCATCCCCGGTATCGTGCTGGAAGGGGGCTCAATTGATGTCAATGGCCACGGGACGCTGCTCACCACGGAATCCTGCCTGCTGAACCCGAACCGCAATCCCTCACTCAGTCGCGCGGACATAGAGGACTATCTCCGCGCCTATCTCGGCGTCACGCACATTCTCTGGCTCGGAGACGGGATTGTGGGAGACGACACCGATGGTCACATCGACGACATCGCGCGCTTCGTCAATCCGACGACAGTCGTCTGCGCGGTCGAAGATGACCCCGTCGATGTGAACTATCGCCCGCTCCAAGACAATCTGAAACGGTTGCAGGGCATGAAGGACCAGCAGGGGCGGCCCCTTCATGTCGTGCCCCTGTGTATGCCCTCGCCCGTTGAGTATGAGGGGACTCGTCTCCCGGCCAGCTATGCCAATTTTTATATCGCCAATGACACGGTGTTGGTGCCGACGTATGATTGTCCGAACGACCAACGGGCATTGACCACCCTGCAAGAACTCTTTCCCCTGCGCCAGGTAGTGGGAATCACCTGCACGGATTTGGTGTGGGGACTCGGCGCGATTCATTGCGTCACTCAACAACAACCCGCTGCGTATTAGCGCGAGACGAACGAACGCGGAGCGCTCGATACTGTTGAACAATGGTCGCTCGGAAACCGTCACGTCACACAAGGAGTCCTCACTCACCTATGACTCTCTCTCAACGCTTTCGCTGTTCCCTCTCGTCTTGTCTGTTTTTTGGCTTCGTGGTCTTTCTCAGTGGGCTGCCGGTAGCGCTGGCTCAAGACGGGAGTCGTCGGAGTCCCGTTGTCGTGGCCGTCGAAAAAGCGAGTCCCGCGGTGGTGAGCATCTTCTCCACTCAGGAAATCGAACAGCAAGAAAACCCGTTTAGCGGGAATCCGTTCTTTGATGACTTCTTTCGCGACTTCTTCGAGCCCTTTCCCCAACGGCGTACCGAACGCAGCCTGGGATCAGGCGTCGTTATCCGTCCAGATGGATACATTCTCACCAACGAGCATGTGGTGTTACAGGCGGGCACCGTCCAGATTCAACTCGCCGATGACCGCAAATTGACCGCCCGGTTGGTCGGCGCCGATTCCGACTCCGATCTCGCGGTTCTGAAAGTGGATGAGGCCAAGTCGCTCCCTCATTTGCCGCTAGGCACGTCGGACGACTTGATGATCGGCGAGACCGTCATCGCGATTGGCAACCCGTTTGGCTTGTCACATACCGTGACAACGGGGGTGGTCAGCGCGCTCAATCGTTCACTCAATACGGGTGAGCGGACCTATTACGACTTCATTCAGACCGATGCGTCGATCAATCCGGGCAACTCCGGCGGGCCATTGTTGAATATCAAGGGTGAACTCATCGGCATCAACAGCGCCATTTATGGCAAAGCGCAAGGAATTGGCTTCGCGATTCCCATTTCGCGCGCGAAACGGATCGTGGAGGAGTTAATCAGTCACGGCGCGGTGGAGTCCCCGTGGATTGGCATCGCCCCCCAGACGCTGACGCCGGAACTCGCCTCTCATTTCGCGCTGCGCGAGAAACGGGGCGTGATTATTCGTGCCGTCGAACCAGAGAGTCCGGCGGCGCGCGCGGACCTCCAACGTGGCGACGTGATTCTGGCGCTGGATGGTCGGCCCGTGGTGTCGAGTGAGGACTATCTCCAACGCGAACGCACCTACACCAACGGCGCGCAGTTACGGTTCCGCGTTGTTCGCGACGAGAAGGAACGCGACATCACGGTGACCGCCGCGCGGTTCCCCCAGGAGAAAGCCGATGCCCTGGTCTGGCAACTGCTTGGCCTTGAGGTGGGGGAAAAGGGAGAATCACTCATCGTGACGAAAATCCGTCCCAAGAGCCCCGCCACACGGGTCGGCTTTCGCGCTGGCGATGCCATCTTGGGGGTCGCGGGCAATCAAGTGAACACGCTCGCGGAGCTCCGTCGCAAGATGATCGATGCGCGCCTCGGTCAAATGCTGCTGCTCTCGGTGGGCCGTGGGCGGCAGGTATATCATGTCACCGTGCCACTGGACCAAGGAGAGTAACCGCACAATTTGTCCAGCTTTTCTTGACAAACTCGCACGGAGTCTCTACTCTTGCACGCGGAATAACGCGACGGTACCGGCATCCCCCGGAGAACCGTCGGAATGAGGAGGTGAGGTGTGATGGAAAAGGGAAAGGTCAAATGGTTCAACAACGCCAAGGGCTACGGCTTCATTGCCCAAGATAGCGGCGAGGATGTTTTTGTTCATTACTCCGTTATCGAGCAAGATGGGTATCGAAGCCTGAACGCCGGCGAAGAAGTCGAGTTCGATTTCGCGAACGGCGACAAGGGTCTCCAGGCCAGCAAAGTCATCAAAGTCATGTAGCACGGTTCTCGTCCGTCCCTCGCAAGGCCCTTGCGATTTTTCAGGGGCCTTTTTTCTTTGTGCGAACCTGTAGAATACAGGCCATGCCAATCGACACACAGACGAAAGCGGAAGTGGCGCGCCTGCGCCAGGAACTGGAGTTCCATAATCATCGCTACTACGTGCTCGATGATCCCACCATTAGTGACGCGGACTATGACACATTGTTCCGCCGCTTGGTGGAACTGGAAACGCGACATCCCGAACTTCGCGATCCGCACTCGCCCACCCAGAAGGTTGGGGCTCCGCCACTCACCGAGTTCGCGCAGGTCCGCCATTCCATTCCCATGCTCTCCTTGGCGAATGTGCTTAGTCGCGAAGAGATGCAAGAGTTCCAAGCGCGGATACACCGGTTCCTCAAAAGTGACACTCCAATTGAATATGTCGCGGAAACCAAAATCGACGGCGTGGCCGTCGAACTCGTGTACGAAGACGGCAAGCTCATGGTCGGCTCGACACGAGGAGACGGGGTCACCGGTGAAGACATCACCCAGAATCTCAAGACTGTTCGCTCGATCCCGCTCACGCTCCTCCCGCATACACAGTATCCGATTCCTCGTCTGCTCGAAGTGCGCGGAGAAGTCTTCTTAGCCTCGGAACCGTTTCAGCAACTCAACCGCGAACGCGCCGCCGCTGGAGAACCGGTCTTCGCCAATCCACGTAACGCGACCGCCGGCTCGTTGAAACAACTTGATTCCTCGGTGACCGCCACACGTCCGCTGGACCTCTTTTGCCACGGGCTTGGACGTGTCGAAGGAGTGACGTTCGCCACTCACTGGGAGCTGACCGAGACTCTCCAGCACTGGGGACTGAAACCAGTGGGCTATCGCAAGCGGTGTCGGAATCTTGATGACGTGTTCGCCTTCTTCGACGACATGGAACGGCAACGTGAGCAGTTGCCCTACGAGATTGATGGCGTGGTCGTGAAGGTGAACAGTTTCGCGCTCCAGGGGCAGCTCGGAGAAATCGCGCGCTCGCCACGGTGGGCGGTGGCCTACAAGTTTCCGGCACGACAAGCCACCACGAAGATTCTCGATATTAAGCCCCAGGTCGGACGCACGGGGGTGCTCACGCCGGTGGCGGAACTCGACGCGGTGGGGATCGGCGGCGTGACGGTCAGGAATGCTTCGCTGCACAACATGGATGAGATTGCTCGCAAGGACATTCAGATTGGCGACACGGTCGTGGTCGAGCGGGCGGGCGATGTGATTCCGTATGTCGTCAAAGTCATTCTTGAGAAGCGTACGGGGCACGAGAAGAAGTTCATCATGCCCACGAGTTGTCCAGTCTGTGGCGGGGAGGTGGAACGTGAGGAGGGAGAAGCGGCATATCGTTGCACGGGGCTTGCCTGCCAAGCCAAGTTGAAAGAGAGTCTCAAGTTTTTCGCGTCGCGCGGGTCGATGGACATTGAGGGGATGGGGGAGAAGATCATTGAGCAGATGGTGGATACTGGGCTTGTCGCTGATGCGGGTGACCTTTATGGCCTGAGTAAGGAACAGGTGGCCGCGCTCGACCGCATGGCGGACAAGTCGGCGCAAAACCTGCTCGCCGCGATCGAGAAAAGCAAGACGACCACGCTCCCGCGGTTCATTGCCTCGTTGGGGATTCGCCATGTTGGTGAGGCCACGGCGAAACAGCTCGCCGAGCATTTCGGCGAGCTCGACCACATCATGGAGGCCACGGCGGAACAGTTTCAGGAGGTGCGCGACGTTGGACCGGAAGTGGCGCGGAGTTCGGCGCATTTCTTCGCGCAACCGCGGAATCGTCAAGTGATCGAGAAATTGCGCTCGGCTGGAGTCCAATTCCCCGCGATCACCGCGCGGCGGACCGGTAAATTTAGCGGACAGACTTTTGTTCTCACTGGCACCTTATCCTCAATGACTCGACCGGAAGCCCAGAAACGGATCGAAGCGCTCGGCGGGAAAGTCTCTTCGAGTGTATCGAAACTCACGACCTGTGTGGTTGCTGGGGCCGAGGCGGGGTCAAAATTGGAGAAGGCTCGGAAACTGGGGGTGCGGGTCGTGGATGAAGAGGAATTTTCGCGGATGATGGCGTGAGGCAATGTTTCAGGTGCTGACTCCGCTGGGATTCCAGGTCCGCTGCTCGGAAGAATGGTGGCACTATGTATCCACGGTAAAACATCCGGTGTTGGAGAATCGGCTGGATGACGTAATCGCAACGCTTTCCACCCCTGATGAAGTTCGTCGAAGCGCGAAAGATCCAGCAGTATTGCTGTTTTACCGCCCCACGGCTCCACGACTCCTCTGTGTGGTGGTCCGCGAAGAAAACGGTGCGGGCTTCTTGATAACCGCTTACCCGACCGATAGCCTCAAGAAAGGAGAGATTGTATGGAGCGCATTAGGGTGATCCACGACGCAGTCGGCCACACATTAACAATATGGTTGGGCGATCCACTGACGGAATACGCGAGTACGCTCACTGACGATGAGGTCGTTGTGATGAAGGATAAAGAGGGCCGGATCTTGGGATTCGAGGTGCTTCACTATCACCCAGTACACTCCGATGCTGGCCTGTCCGTTGAAGCAACCATACAGACACTCGTAGCGCATTGAATGACCATCAAAACCCGCCTCACGAATCTCGACTGGCCAACCATCGAACAATCCCTCTGGGACCGTGGGTACGCCAAGACTTCGCCACTCCTCACACCAGAGGAGTGCACCAGACTCATTGCCTACTATCGCCAAGACGAGAAGTTCCGCAGCCGCACCGACATGGCGCGGTATCAGTTTGGAGTTGGAGAGTACAAGTATTTCGCCGACCCGCTCCCGCCGCTGGTGCAACAACTGCGTGAACACACCTATCCGTTGCTTGCTCCCATCGCCAACCGGTGGATGGAGGCTCTGCGCATCTCCGAGGACTTCCCAGCAACACTGTCAGAGTTTCTCGCCTACTGTCGCGAGCACGGGCAAACACGGCCAACGCCGTTGCTGCTCTCGTATGAGACTGGTGGGTACAACTGTTTGCACCAGGATTTATACGGCGCGGTCGCGTTTCCGTTACAACTTACGTTCTTCTTGAGCCAGAGAGAGAAAGACTACACCGGTGGCGAGTTTCTGCTGCTTGAGCAACGCCCGCGCGCTCAATCACGAGGAGAAGCCATTGCCACCGAACAAGGAGAACTCGTGATTTTCACAACGCGCTATCGTCCCGCCCAGGGCAAGCGCGGCTACCATCGCGTACAGGTGCGACATGGGGTGAGTACGGTGACTTCGGGGTCGCGGTATACGTTAGGAGTGATCTTTCATAATGCGAAGTAGCGTCAATCACGAGGCGGTCACCACAATCGTTGCGCCAGGTACGCATCAAAGACAGAGTCCACGCTGACAATTGCGACGTTCTCGACCATCGCTTGAGCTATTAACAACCGATCAAAAGGATCACGATGGTGAAAGGGCATTGTGGAAACCATCGCGAGGTGAGGAATTGAGATTGGCAGGAGTTCGATATTGTTGAGGCTGAGTTGTTGCGTGATGAATGCCTCGTAAGGTTTTGGTATCGTTAATCTGTCACGACTGACTTTGATGGCAATTTCCCAAAGACACGCGACGCTCAGCAACAGATCGTTGTCGCCCTCAAGGAGCGCCTTTCCGTATTCGCTCAATTTCGGGTTATCATCGACAAACCACAAAAATGTATGCGTATCGAGCAGCAGCTTCATCGCATGTACTCTTGGAATTCTTCCAGGGGCTCATCGAAATCGTCGGACATCGTAATCAACCCCTTCGCGCTTCCTGCTTTGCGACGGGTCTTGGGCGCGGGAATGCGTGCAAGCTTCAGCACAGGCTGGTTATCTTGAGTGATAACGACCTCTTCCCCGCCAAGTGCCGTTTCGATGAGGTCGGTCAGATGTTTCTTTGCCTCAGTGAGCTCGATCTGTTGCATACCGTATACCCTCTGCAATGATTGATGTTTGACTCATCAGAGCTTGGCGCCGACTAACGCGACCAGGGCTCCGCCCCGGACCCCTCAGAATCCAGCACTCCAGAACTCAGAATCCACCCCTCTTCCCCCAACCCCACAAAAACTACTGGGCACACCGGAATCCAATGCTGGCGAACCTGCCGCCCGGCTCGTTCCTGCTGCGGACGGCTACGCGGACATTCCTAGCACCATCGCGCCACGAACCGCCGCGCAGGACGCGAAACGCTCCGTTGTCTGGCCCTCTCGGATTTCGCTCAACGCCT
>JANMSE010000444.1:0-4082 GCA_031389045.1 Deltaproteobacteria bacterium
GAGTGGCGAGTCACAAGGGAACACCTATATCCCAGCGACCTTGTGTCAGATAAGACAATGCACGAAACGAAAGAAGATTCTCATGCGAAAATTCCACTCACATCGTCGCAAAGCCCAGGTTGTTCTTGTCGTCGTGCTGACGTTCCTCTTTTCCACCCACCCCTTTACTCGTGCCGTCGCGGATGACACTGATGCTCAGCATCGTTTCGCGCCGAACATCTACAAAGGTCGCGAGATCGCCGCGCCCATGAGCTACTTGGGAGCGGATTGGTTGGAACGAGACGAGCGTGAGCGTCTGGAACAGCCGGAAAAAGTGCTTGACCTGCTGAAGCTCACGCCAGGACAGATGGTCGCTGACATCGGGGCGGGAACCGGATACTACAGTCTGCGGTTGGCGAGACGTGTCGGCCCACAAGGTCGCGTGCTGGCCACGGATATTCAATCGGAAATGATCGCGCGTCTGCGCGTCAATATGAAGAAAGCCAAGATCAGCAACATTGATCCGGTGGTCTGTACACCAACCGACGCGAAACTGCCGTCCGGCACCCTTGATCTTGCCCTGATGGTGGATGTGTATCACGAGCTGGCCAATCCCGAAGAGACGATGGCCCAGGTCCGGCGTGCGCTCAAACCGGACGGTCGTCTAGTGATGATCGAATATCGCGGGGAAGACCCAACGGTCCCGATCAAACCTGAACATAAAATGACTCTCGCGCAAATCCGCGAAGAACTGACCCCCATGGGGTTTCGTATCCAAGAAACTTTCGATTTCCTTCCACGCCAGCACGTGATAGTGTTCGCCCCAACAGAACCGCAGCCATAGGTCAGTCCACGAGTTGCGAGTTGCGAGTCTAAAAAAGAAAACACGCGAGAAAGAGGTCACGTTGACAGGGCAACCCAATAACACATCGAAAGGTTCTGATTTCCCACCTCTTCAGAACTCGGAACCCGAAACCCGGAACCCGAAACCCGGGAACCCGGAACTGTCCTGCGCGGTTATCGTCGCTTCGTTCCGTCCCGGTCAGCTCATTGACCAATGCGTGCACTCATTGCTTGCGCAAGAGGGCGTTGCCAATGTCCAGATTGTGGTGGTCGATAGTTCCGCCGACGGCACCGCGGAGCGCCTCCGCCGCGATTTTCCAACGATTGACGTGATTGGTCTCGTACAACAAACGCATCAATCCATCGCACGCAACATTGGCATTGCACAGACACAAGCTCCGTTCATCGCCATCACGGATCAAGACTGCCTCGTTCCCCCGGATTGGCTTGCTCGCCTCTTAGCCCGACATCAAGAAGACGACTATGCCGTCGTCGGGGGGTCCATTGGCAATGGAACCCCAGAGAGTGTCGTCGGCACGGCGAGTTATCTCATTGAGTTTAATGAATTTCTTCCGGCGGGCTCCTCGCATCTCGTGCCGATGGTGCCGCACTGTAACGTCTGCTTTCGCCGCGAGGCCTTTTCCACCGTGGGACCGTTTGTCGCCATGCCTCCCGGCGCGGAGGATCAAGTCTACAATTTCCTCCTCTCTCAAAAAGGACAACGCATTCTTTTTGACTCCACCATCGTCGTGACCCATCAGAATCGCACCGATTTTTCCGCGTTTCTCCGCCATCAGCGTTTGCTCGGATTCGGTTCGGCTATCGCCCGCCGGACCGTTGCCATCCCAGGCCAATTGTTCATCCACCATCCTACGCTCTCGTACACTCTCCCTTTCGTGCGGCTCTTACGAACTCAGGCACGGCTCTTGTCCACCAATCGGCCCGCATTGCTGCGCTATTTGCGCCTCCTGCCTCTGCTTCTTCCTGGGTATGTGTCCTGGACAAAAGGATTTCGCGCGGGGCTGCGCCACAAACTGTCACCCACGCACGCGCTTGATGCCAGTACCAATGACAACGACGAAGGGAGTCCATCATAGATCGTAGCAAAGGACCGGTGTGGACACGTGATCAGTAGTGACAGTATTTCCGTTATTATTCCGGCATTGAATGAAGCCGAGGCCTTGCCAGAATTGATTGAACGCACGAACGCCGTGCTGAAACAACTGGCGCAGCCGTATGAAATCCTCGTGATCGACGACGGGAGTACCGATGACACCCCGCTCGTCCTACGGGAACTTTCCCACCGGTACGCGCATCTGTCAGTGATCCGCTTCCGGCGGAATTATGGAAAAGCCGCCGCGCTCTCCGAAGCGTTCAGTCGCGCCCAAGGGAATTTTCTCATCACTATAGACGGCGATCTGCAAGACTCGCCAGAAGAAATTCCCCATCTCTTACAGCAACTGCGCGAACGCTATGACGTGGTCTGCGGGTGGAAACAGCACCGCCAAGACCCGTGGTCGCGAGTGCTCGGTTCACGGTTGTTCAATCTCCTCACCGGCCTTATGACTGGTCTCAAACTGCATGACATCAATTGTGGACTGAAAGGCTACCGTCGGCAGGTGGTGCAAGAGTTACGTCTCTATGGAGAAATGCACCGCTTCATTCCGGTCATCGCCCGCCACCGTGGATTCTTAATCGGCGAAATTCCCGTTGAACATTTCCCCCGCCGCTTTGGCCACTCTCGCTATGGCTGGTCGCGTCCGTTCAGTGGGCTGTTTGATCTCATCACCTTGCTGATGTTGGGACGGTACACCCATAAGCCGCTCCATTTCTTTGGTATGCTCGGAGTCGGCTGCTTTGGAGTCGGGCTGGCCATTGCCGCGCTCTTATCCGTGCAGTGGGCCACTGGCCATTGGATCGGGAATCGCCCCTTGTTGCTCTTTAGTATTTTTCTGATGCTGTCCGGCCTGCAATTCATTTTCTTTGGCTTGCTGGCCGAACTCCTGATCTATCTCAGCGGACGACGAGAAGATTGTGGCATTGACGAAGAGATTGTCGGCCTGATGACCAACGGTGAGGCCAGAGCACCGCGCCATCCGAATGGGATCGACACACCCACCCAGACCGCGCCACCAAGCTGACGCGGTCATTGATAAAACGTCCGCTGAAAGGCGACAAACTCGCCCTGACGACAGACAAGCCGCCACCAGACCGCGCGCAGGAAGCCCGACCCATAGCCGAGCAATTGCACACAAACCGCCACAAGGCTGAGACCACCAATCGCCACACTCCGCGTACGATACGTGGCATCGGCGACAAGCACTGCGGCATACACGAACAATCCGCTCGCTGCCCACAGCCCCGCACGCGGACTCACCAGCAGTCCCACTCCCACCCCAAGGCAATACAACAAAAACAGCGCGGGGAAAAAATGCGCCAGATGGAGTGTTTCCGGATGGCGCAGGTAGAGATTGATTCGGGCGATGCCAAAATTGTGCACTTGTTTGAAGAACTGTCGCCACGACACCCGGCGCTTGTGATACACGAAGGCGTCCGCAATCAATGCGGTGGAGAATCCCAATTTGATGATCCGGGCGCTGAATTCCACATCTTCGCCAAAGCGCATCGTCGAGAACCCTCCGGTCGCGGTGTGGACTTCTCGAGCGACCCCCATATTGAAGCCGCGCGGATGGAACCTCCCCACATGACGTTTCCGGCCACGGATGCCACCAGTCGTCAACACCGAGGTCATCGTGTAGTTGATGGCCCGCTGGATCGGCAAAAATGAGGGGAGCGCGGCATCCGGTCCACCAAACGCGTCAACCGGAGCTGCCGTTAAAGCCTGATGCACGGTTTCGAGATAGCGGGGCGGAAGCACACAATCCGAATCGATGAAGAGGAAATAGTCCCCAGCGGCATGCTGACAGCCATAATTGCGAGCCCCCCCCGTGCCAACATTAGCAATGCGATAATACCGGAGGGGAAACATCCCTGAGAACTGCCGGACTACGTCCTCGGCGGGAATCGTTGAGCCGTCTTCAACGACAACAACCTCAAACTGTTTGTACGTTTGCGCGGCCAAGCTCTGGAGCAGTTCCCGGAGTTCTTCGGGGCGGTTGAAAATCGGAATGATAAACGAATACAGTGTCACGGCTGGTCAACGTACCTGAAGCGCGCGCGGAATGCCAAGGCAATATGGAGTCAGATTTCCTTTCTCCCGAATCCCGACCCCTGTCCCCTGAAACCCCGACCCCCGGAAC
>JANMSE010000560.1:0-3746 GCA_031389045.1 Deltaproteobacteria bacterium
CGGCGGCGCCAGCGAACGCGGCGGTAAGAACGACACTGAACAGAGCGGAACGAAGCATCATCTATGTTCTCCAGCGCCCGCGGACATCGCGGCGTCGCCGTCTACTAAGGCAGGTGCGGTGCCATCCAAGTCCCAGGGCGGCAACTCACGCTAAGTGTAATGCAGTGCTCAACTTCCAGCGCAGAGACCGCGTTCATCGTGCGGCCGTCGGCAACGTGTGGTGTCCCCATCGCGAGACACCAGCGTCCCACCTGCTCCTCGAGCTACCCTCAGTCGCCGAAACTGATCCCCGCCTGACGCGCAGTCTGCACCAGATCGTGGCTGATGTCCACGCGCTTGAGCTCGCGTAGCGCCTCCTCGATGGGAATCGTGACGATATGGGGAGTCTGGAGCGCCACCATGTGGCCCCACTGCTCCTCCGCCACGGCGCGGACGGCCGCGCCTCCGAACCTCGTCGCCAGCAGGCGGTCGTAGCCGGTTGGCATGCCGCCACGCTGGAGGTGCCCCAGCACCAGTGATCGCGTCTCCTTGCCGGTCAGCGTCTGGATCTCGCGCGCGATGAGGTCGGCGATGCCGCCCACGCGCCGTGCCTGGCCCGGCATCGACTCGCCGAGCATGTGCACCTCGCCACCGCGCGGAAAGGCGCCTTCGGCGACGACGACGATGGAGAAGTGCCGCCCCGCCGCATCGCGCGCCATGATCTTCTCACACACGCTGTTGATGTCGTACGGAATCTCGGGGATGAGGATGACGTCGGCCGTCCCCGCAACGCCGGAGTGCAGCGCGATGAAGCCGGCGTCGCGGCCCATGACTTCCATCACGATGACGCGATCGTGGCTTTCCGCAGTGGTGTGCAGCTTGTCGATGGCTTCGATCGCCGTATTAACGGCGGTGTCAAAACCGAAAGTAGTGACCGTTCCACTTACATCGTTATCGATCGTTTTCGGGACGCCAACGACCTTCATGCCTTTCTTGCACAAGCGGAGCGCAATGTCGAGCGACCCGTCGCCACCGATCGTGATGACCGCATCGATTCCCATCTTGCGCGCGTTTTCCAGAAGCTCGTCGGAACGATCCTCCGTGGTGTACGAGCCGTCCGCTTGCTTGCGCGGATAGAAGAAGGGGTTTCCGCGATTGGTCGAACGGAGGATCGTTCCGCCGAGGTGCGCAATACCACGTACGGATTGCTTGGTGAGCGGAACCACATCGTCCTCGCCCAGCAAGCCCGCGTATCCCCGCTTGATTCCCACAACGTCCCAGCCACGATTGATGGCTGAAAGGACGGCGGCGCGGATGACTGCATTTAGTCCGGGAGCGTCTCCGCCACCCGTAGAAAGCGCGATTCTCACTTATCAGCCTCGACAATCCGTTCAGTATTCATGCGCTCCTCGAACTCCTTGGCGAATGCAACGACGTGGGTTCCGAGCGCTCGACACATCGCGTCTATCTCTGCGAAATCCATCCTACGCTCGCCTGCTTCTACCTTGCTGATCACGGATTGCGGCCAGCCGAGAACCTTCGCCAACTCCGCCTGTCGAAGTCCCGTCCGCTGGCGCATTTCGTACAGTAGTTGACCCGTAACTTCCTTGGCTAATTCCAGTCTACGCGATGGCCTCATTGCGTTCGCCCAAGAACCATCCGATCTTGACAATATCTCAAAATCGGATATTCTTCTCGCTCGGATCCTCCTAGAAATTTCACATCAAGGAGAACGAGCCTAGATGCCACGGCCCACGCGAGACTTCAATCTGCTCATCGAGAATGAAATCAAGAAGATCACGCTAAAAATCGCGAGGCTTGGGGATCAGCGAGACAAGCTGCTGAAGGCACATGCTATGATGGTATCCGGAGATGCGGAGGGGAACGAGATGCGTGGTTTTCGCGACAATGGCGCAACTTCGGGTGTGGCTGGCCAAAAGGTCGTCGCAGGAAGCCGCTGAGGCGCAGCGTCGGAATCTAGAGCGCAGGGAGAAGCGCGCACTGCGCAGGGTGTTGGGTGATTCGCCGCCACCCTTGCCGGATAAGTCGGCTTTTCCTTTTCCAGAAGGGATGGTTGAGCGAGCAAGGCTGTTCATCGAACAGACCGCCGGAGGTAGCGAAATCCGATTTGAACGATACGTCAGAGTCTGTTTCGAGGCATTTCTTCGACGACTCAAGCTCATGGAGCAGCCGGAGAATGACGGGCCCGGATCAAGCTAGTCTCAGGTTTTGTACGGCGTTGAGACGAATCGTCAATCCGTTCCCCGAGTGGGGACACGCCTTCTGATGGAGGTTCGCGCGACAATTACTTGTGCCGCCGCGATAAACGTTTTACGTCCTGGCAAACGTCAGTAGAGGAGCAACGTTGCCGAGGTCGGCCTCGCGAAGAGCTCCTATGTAGGCCGACCTAGCTTGCCCTTCCACATCGAGGTTTGTCCGACCCCACGTGAAGCGGCTTTGCCCCGCTTGGCGTAGGAACATGTCGGCAAACATTCGAGCATGTCGCCCATTGCCGTTGGGGAATGGGTGGACAAACACCAGTCGATGGTGGAGTCGGATCGCCATTTCTTCAGTTGAGTAAGCACTCGATGCCTGCCACGCCACCACGTCGCCCATAAGGTCTCGCACGCTCACGGCGATGTTTCTCCAATGAATTCCTATTGACTTGTCCGATTTCCTATACAGGCCTGCCCATTCCCACGTAACGTCGAACATTTTCGCGTGCATGCGTCGGACGAAGTGGTCGGTCAATAGGTCGGCGTGCTTCCGGCGAAATGCCCATGGTTCGGCCTTGAGGATATTGGCGCCTTCCCACGCATTTAGTTCCTGTCTTGTCGTAATGTGGTCGGGGATTAATCCTTCCTTCTCGTCGTCGCTGAGAGGTGTTGCCCCCGGCGGATCCACAAACTTGCTTAGCGATTTTGCCACAGTTCCTTGGCCGGCCGCTCACTTAGCTCACGCACCAGATCGTTGAACTGCTCTCGCAGTTCTTTGGAGGTGAGAGTCTGCTCCTCAAGCCTCATCGTGTGGGCCACAACCCCCAGCCTATCGCTTGCCATCTGTCGAGCCCGCTCCTCAATGGTCTCTTGAAGGGGCCTCCGGGGCACCATCACATAAAAAAGCTCACATCCGAGAGCGTCAGCGGCTCTCGTCAGACTCTTGAGGCTTGCAGCGCCTTCAGCCTCGCTCTTCTCAAGAGCGCTAACTGATGAGGCAGTCACACCCAATCGTTCAGCTAGCTGGCCATGAGTCATTCCAATGGCCTTTCGTATCTCTCGGAGCCATCCGCGCCTAGGAATCTCGTTTCCCAAGAGCTTCCTGTACGGTTTTAGGGCCGCATCAAGTTGGCGTAAGTGGAGTTTCTGCAATGATTTAGACATTTATTTCATACTCTGTCAGAGATCGCCAAGCGCAGGAAGCATTTCTCTGGTGTGGGGGTTTTCTCTGGCTGTATTTATCATTGAAGTTTGTTTCTTGCTAATGATATTTATCATTACAGTGTGTTTCTTGATAGTGCAATTGATCATTATGATGGAATAGACACCGTTGTCAATGATCACTATGGTTTCAAGAAACCAATTGTAAAATATCATTATAGTGCATTTATTTGGTCGAGTTCCTCCTTTACTTCTACTTTCAAAGAGAACTTGGTCCACGCACTCTGACTCTTGAGCAGTTAGCTGGGCATGTACACATAAGCTGTTATCACGTATGCATATAGGCAGGATCATCCGCGCCGAACTGGAGCCGGTATAATATTATACCGG
>JANMSE010000519.1:0-8395 GCA_031389045.1 Deltaproteobacteria bacterium
GCCCGCTGGCCCATAAAAGGATTCGTGTCCCCGTAGTCGTGAAACGTTCACTTCTGCTGGGACTCCCTTGAGTAACGCCGGGTAAAGGAACACCTCGGTCTCGTTAATCGAGATCGGTTGGATGACGCGGATGTGAACACCGATGAGCACCAGATTGGGAAAGATGAGCAGGTGGGTGCCCGCCGCTGTCATCAGCTCCTCCGTCCGCTCCGGGCCATATTTGGTGAGCAGCGCGTCCAGATACGGCTCTTTTTGGCGCACGTCGGGATTCACGGCCCGCCAGAGCGAGGCTTTCGTCTTGTTGTAGGGCCGTTGGTCGAGCATGACGTGGCCATTGCCAAAATCCCGCGTCTCCGCGATGGACCCGCTGGTGAACAAGTCAGTGAGCTTCCTGCCGGTGCGGTTCTGGATGTTGGTGAAGAAGGTTTGGTGGACGAAATTGGGATGATAGCCGTCCATGCTGTTCTCGATCTGGAATTTCCAGTTGGCGCGATAGCCGTACTTGTGCACCCCGGCGGTCACATCAAGTTCTCCTTCGGGTGAAAGATCAATGACCAAGTCGATCTGTTCTTTCACGCGGGGGCCGAGATGGTCATCCAAGGAGATACCGACCGGACTCAAGCTGCCGAAGATGAAGCTCCGATAGCTGTCCATGCGTGGGACCTTGCGCAGGCCGTGGTCTTCCTTGCGAAACGAAGCGGGGTAGCGGTCCTGATACGGAATCCCTTTCAGTTCGCCATTGGTGGCGAAGCTCCAGCCGTGATAGGCGCAGCGAAACGCCTTGGTGTTGCCGCGCTCTACCTGACACACCGCGTTGGCGCGGTGCGGACAACGGTTCATAAAGAGTTGGACCTGCCCATCCTCGGCGCGCACCATGATAACGGTCTGTTGGCCGATGCGGCGCAAGCGAAAGTCGCCGACGTTGGGCACCTCACTGGCGTGTCCGACATAGACCCAGCCGCGATGGAAGATGTTGTCCAACTCTTCCTCGAAAATGTGTGGATCGGTGTACACCCGGCCATGCACCCGGTCTTCCTTGACCAGGGCGTCATAATCAATGGGCGATGCTGTGTTCATAAACGCTCTCCCTCCTGAGTCATGTCTACGTCAACGACGACGGCTTATACGTGATAAATATCCAAGACGCTTTCGACCACGTCATTTAGCAGCAGAATTTTCTTTTTGGCAATGCGCAGCCGCTCCCCTTCGTCGCGCAGGACATGCTCATAGAAGCCGAAATAAGTGAACGTGTGCTGTTTTTCTGGCAGGTATACCTGCACTTGCCAGTGCGACGAGACCTGAGTGCGCGCGGGGTGTGTGTCGGTGAGACGGATATTGGTGATGAAATGACAGGTACGCGCGAATGGGCTGGTGGCCACGGAGAGCCCCGACTGGATGCGCCACACGCGATCATCCAAGCCCGCGCGACTGTTGTAGTAGATCAGTGATAGTTGCGATTCATGGTCGGTGGTGAGCTGTCCATCCTCATCCCACGCGGGCACCCAGAACTCCGCGTCCTCGGTGTATAACGCCAGCCACTCCGACCAACGTCGTTCATCCAGATATGCAGCTTCCTGATACAGCAGGTCGGCACAACGGGTGAGGATATCAGTCGTGAGTGGTGCCATTGCCGTGCTCCATGAGTCCGAGCCAGTGGCGATACTGCCCATGAAAGAGGGCCTCGTCACAGAAATCGGGACTGCTGAATTGGGGATGCAGGCCCAGCCGTTGCGCTTCGGCATCCGCGCCAGGTTGCAGCCGACGCAATCCGCGTGCATACCCTTGCTGCCAGCGCGCGAGGCGTCCTGCATAGCCCCGTTGGCACGCCTCAAACGCGGCGAGATCATCCGGGGTGCCGACGCCACTGGCGTTGAAAAAGTCTTCGTACTGCCGCAGGCGATGCGCGCGGGTCACGGCGGTCTCGCCTATCGGGGCGATGCAATAGGTGGAAATTCGCGTTTTATCGACCGCGAGGGGGTGGATCACTCGCAGTTGCATCGAGACTTGGTCCATGAAGAAGACATTGGGATAGAGCAAGAGATTCCTCAGCCGGTCGGTCATCCACCGGGCGCGGGTCTCGCCAAACTTGGCGATGAACTCCTCGCGATAGGGATAACACGGACGATCTTGCGGATTGGGGTAATCGGTCCACAACAGCGTATGGCCATTGCCAAGGTCGTAGCAGCCGGTCGCGACACCGGGCTTCTCCAAGCGGCCAACATCGACCGCACGCACGGCATCCTTGTTAGCGGCCACGCGGCGCTGAATGACGCCAACAAACGTCCGATGGACAATATCGAAGTGGTAGCCATCGACGCCGTTTTCGGTCTGGAGTTTCCAGTTTCCGTTATAGGTGTAGTCGGTACTGCCGCGCACCACTTCGAGTCCTTGCGGCGCTTGATCGACCAACATGTCGATAAAGACGCGGGCTTCGCCCAAGTGGGTGGTGAGATCGTCCACTGTGGGGCTCAGACTACCAAACAGAAAACCGCGATAGCTTTCCAGCCGTGGCATGCGTACTAATCCGTGGTCGAGTTGGTCGAAGGACTCAGGGTATGCGCCCGCCGCGTAGCCTTTGACTCCGATGAGCGTGCCGTCGGTATTGAAGGACCAGCCGTGGTAGGGGCAGGTGAGCACTTTTTGATTGCCGCGTTTGCTGAGGCAGACCGTCGCGCCGCGATGGGGACAGGCGTTGAGGAAGCCCCCGATCGCGCCAGCTTTGTCGCGCATCAAGAGGACAGGTTGGCGACCAATGGTGGTGGTGTAGAAATCGTGAGGGCGGGGAAGCTGGCTTTCGTGCGCCAGGTAAATCCAGTTGCCCTCGAAAATGGCGCGCATCTCCAAGTTGAAGAGGTCTGGGTCGGTGAAGATTGACCGATCCACGCTAAACTCTCCGCGTTCTGGATGGTCATGAATATACGCGCGGACATCTTTCTCGGAGTGTAGAGGCAACGTCACCGCTGCTCCGTTGGTCCCCCTTGTGAACATTCCACTCTGCGTTGCCATTGCGAGCCCTCCTTTGTGACGACGCACGGATGACGAACCTGGCCGTGATATGAGGAGGCCGCCGCGCGGATAGCGAAATCCACAGAGAGGCCTCTCTCTCCAGTGGCCGTATTATGCTTCCGTTGTCCTGTCAAGTGTTTGACCAGGACCTAAGAAGAGGAGAAGCGGAGCTGAGTGCTGGGGGAAAGAAAGAACAGGAGACATAGGGAGGGGCGGACAGCAGTGCCCCTCTGAAAACGTGTGGCGGAACTTTCACTCCTTATCCGGGTGAGATGCGCCTTCGCGCGAGGGAAAAGGTTTGACGACTGGGAGAGGAGGATGCTGCGGCGCTTTGAGACGCCCTTGTTTTCTGAGGTCTCGAAGGGAAAGAGCCGCGGGAATCGGCGGATCGGTGGTGCCGAAACGGAGCCAGGTCAGGAGAGCTTGGGTATTGACCATCGTCGTCACTTGTCCCTGTAAATCTTCGAGGTCAGAGATATTGGCCATGCGGTTTCTCCTTCATTGTTTCTTCCTTCGGTGTAGTGGGCGGAGTGGGTCGCTTCTCTCTGTGGAGCAATTGGTGCAAGCGCCGCTTTCATAGGAGCGAGCCGGTCAAAAACAAGGGGGGGCCGCAATTCCGCTAACGGGCAGTCCTTGTTGTGTACAAAATTGCTTTATTGCGGCCTCGGTTGCTAGCCCGAAGTCGCTATCAATGCCTACGTGCGATCCCCGTAGCCCAAACCATTCTTGGATCAGCTTGACTTGTTTTCCTCGGTTTCCGCGTCGATATGGTTTATCCAACGTAAAGTCGCTCCTCAGGTTCCGCTTTATCCATGTTGGTTGTTTGACTTAAAGCGGTTGCTCGCTCCACCAAGTTTGCAAGGAGCACCGCCTTCTGTTCGGGGACTGACGAGGGCTTCTCTTTTCTCGGATAGAGATTCTCAACTGTGTGCAGACCTAACATGCGATAACTCTCGAACTGCGACTCACTGAACCACTGATCCGCGGTCGACTCGTGCGGGAAGGTGGGACTCGTCAAGGCGTAATTCAAGACATCTTTCGGCTCATCGGTCCCATAGAAAGCTGGCTTGAGATAGACCAACGTTCCATCCGTATCCTTCCCATCGATACAGGAGTAACGAATGGTCCCCACCGCGCACCGCGCGCCTTCTTTCTTACTCTGGCGAGAATAGATCGGGAGGTCTGCTATGTCGATCGGTACGCCTAGATCAATACGAATTTTGCGTATGGCATTCCCCAGGTCAGTGAATTCAGGGTCGGGATCGCATCCGGCATCAATGACGACGATGTAACGGCACCGGCGCAGCACCATCTCGTACAGCCCCAGGTTTTCAAAATGCCCTCCATCCGAAAGGTAGACGTAGGGGTTCTGATCGTTGGTCAGGCCGAAGGTTTCTGCGATGAAGGGTCGGACGGAGAAGCGTGGACCGCGCCGACGGAACGTTGCACTCCCGGCCACGCTCGGGTTCCCTAACCACCATCCCAGACGCACATTGAAAAGCGCCAGCAAGAATGTCACCGCGGGAGAGGAATGATAGCCCATGTTGGGACTGGCCGCCGCGCCAGAGATGGCAACGGCTGTCCCCAGAGATATCCCACCTTGATCACCATCTCTATCCTTTTGTCCGCCATACTCTTCCGCCCGCCGATATCCAAGGCGCGAACTCCCGCAGTGCAATGGTGAAACCGTAAAGGATTCCGCCTTGCGCTGTTGCCACGCTAAGCGCCCCCCTGTCACCAAATTTAAGGCGATGTTCACCACGTGGAGTGGTTTGAGCCGATAGTTGGCTTCTTCGGGCTTGGCCAGCTTATACATTTGGATGTTATCCGACAGATCAAATCCCGTGAATGGATGTGGATGTCGTGTTTCTTGTGTGGCGCCGAGATAGGCGCGGATCAGTCGGTTGCGATAGGAGGCATGCAACGAGAATTTATTGATGTTGATGAAGTAGCTCATTATTAACCCGACGCCTAAAAGAACAAGCATCAAGGCAAGGATGAGGAGGAGATGGGTATGGTAGACGGTCTTGAGATGACCAAACGGCCCGTCTGTTGTCATAGCGAACCAGTTCGGAGGCGAGGACCGCTCTGAGAAATCAATTGTGGAGAGCGAGGGAATCCATTCGATTACAGAGGAGGTGGCGACGTTCAGAAGGATGGTCGTACCTAGGGAGAGGAGAATAATCAGGAAAAGCGCGAACAGTGGCGCGGCAAGTGATAACGCGATACGCAACAGCGCGGTGGCTGTTCCGCCTTGTTGTTCGCCTTTGTCAGTCGCCGAGGATTTCGCACTGTGTCCCGCCACAAGAGTGAAGAGCCCGGACAGCCCGCCGAGTGAAGTCAGCACGGAGGCAGTGAAGGGAGTAGAAAATAGTAACGGACCAAAGTTCACCAGCATACTAAGAACAATCCAGACGACCAGCGCAATCAAACACCAGGCGCCAGCTCGCGCCCACCACTCTCGGTCGTCATCGGTGGTAAACCCACTAGCGAGGCCAACAAAAAGGGTCATCGCCAGGAGAAATACCGTGAGCAACAAGGGCGCGGCAAAACAGGCGTAGGCAATAGCGTTCGATTGGGGGTCAGCAAAGATGGGAACTTGAGTCGCTACCCCCCAGAGCGTCCCTCCTCCCAGCGCACCCATGATGAGGATGAGGGCAAATTCTGCTAGCACCCGCCAACCAAAGAGTTGTCGGTTACGACAGAGTCGGATCGCATACGGGACCCAGCCACAGAAATGGACCAGCGTGCCAAAGAGGAGGAAAGACTGGAGAGTGGGCTGCTGTAGAAGAGGGAGCCACGCCCAGTAGGAGGTAAGCAGCGCTGCCGCGGTGATAAGAGGAGCCAAACAACACCACAGAAATCCAGATTGCGTGGTGAACCAAGGGCGGCGACGGTGCCGCTGCTCTTGGTTCACACTCGGAAGAGACAAACTAATGTACCCAATTGCAACAATTGTAAGAAGGGCACCAAGTGTAAGAAGGGCACCAAGACCCAATGCGACCCACTGCCAGTCGGTGGAGGAGGGGAAGCGCACGAACGCCACGCTCAACCGTGGCAATGCGAGCAGGGCACCAAGCAGTGGCACCAAGACAAGCCAATTCAACAGCAGATTGCGTAAGTACGTCGCCACAAGAGTCCAGGTATCGGTTGACAGCAAGCCCAATCGCGGAGTCATATAATTGCTGTAATTACGCAGATGGCGAATCGGCGCGGGTTCAGGGTCAAGAGGTGCCGGAGGAGGAACCGCCTTAGGGGGAGACATTGAGGCGTCTGCGTAGCCCTCCACTGCTTGATGTTTAAGGGCATTGAGGACTCCCTGCCGACCTTCAGGGTGACGATGAATCCACGACGTGAACCAACTCCCGATGTACCCCCCACCAGAGACCGTCGACAGGTAATCACAATGTTCGAGCACCTTGTGAGCTGCTAATCCCTGCAAAACACCCAGGTTAAAGGTCGCGCTCCGAATCCCCCCACCGGAGAAACATAACGCGGTGAGAGGTTCATCTTTTTGTTGATGGATACGTCGATAGAGAGCGGCATGGTGCGTGTGGTACACGTTGGCGAACGCCTCTGGATAGGCTTCTTCCAAGAGCCGGCGTTTGAGCTGAACGAGATCGTCATCTTTCAGCGGAAGCGCCAGCATTGCCTGTGTCTCTGTCGTGAGGGCAACATCCACAAAAAGTTCCGGAGGGAGGTTCTGTTCTTGAAGGATCTTGTTCAAGCCAGCGACCAACGCTTGGCGGAGTTTGTCCGAAGGTGGTTGAGTGCCATCGTCTTGCTGCAGGAGTTCGCGCGTTTCCGAAGAAAGGCGGTTGAGTAGGTCGCTCGACAAGGGGGAGGGCGGCCCTTGAGGCGGATATAACACCGTCATGAGCTGTAAGCGCCGAGGAGCAGCCGAAGAAGTCAGCAATTGGTCTTCAGTAAAGAGCCAGCGGCAATCTTGTTGGGCAGGTGCGCCACGGAGCTTGCTGAACTCTTCTTCAAGGACCTGGAACAATGGGAGGGGAAGTTGTGTGTGTGAAACTGATGTTGTCATAATCTGACCTCACGAGAGGGGGCAAATGACTACGCAGGAAACTGTAGCCCGATAAAAAATCCACAATAAGAGCATCGCTTGGGTAATCTACGCAGGCAGCCAAAACGCAAACTCAGCAAACCGCTCATCCTTCCAACAACGTCTTCACTGGTGTTCTGAACTTTACAACCAGGTCCTTCAGATCTCTTGATGCCATAGGTGGTTCCTCCTGTATCCAAAATTGCCGTGGGTTATGCGATTAAGCTCACCGTCGCACTACCCCGCTTGGTCGGGTCAGCCGCACTCACGGCGAGGATAGTGATGGTGCGATTCTCCGGGTTCGCGGGGATGGTAGCGGGAGCCGTGTAGTGCCCGGTCTGCGGCAGTGTCCCGATATTGGGCTCGGATGACCAGGTGACTGCGCCATTGGCGGAATTCGTCACCATCGCGGTAAACAGTTGTGACTGTCCAGGTGACAACGTGACCGAAGAAGGGTCAATCGTCACACTGATGACCGTGGGACGGGAAGGTTGGTCACTGCTCTCTGGTTTGAGTTTGTCGGCCAGACTGCGAATCGCCAGGAGAATGGGCTCAGAGGCAAAACCCGAAGCAAAGCCCACCAGCACGGAGGTTGTCCGGGTAGCCGGTGCGAACAGATAATATGCCGCCATCACAATCAGTGGTGCGGAAAAAACCTGCATAATCTGGAAAACCAGGTTCTCGCGTGCCTGAGCGTTCGACAAGGTTTCATGTGATTCGAATGCTCGGCGTTGATACTCAGGCACCCTGCGAGTCATACTGACCGCGCTGCCCATGAGCGCGAGAACGATCACGTAGAGCGGTACCACGAGTCCCCCTTGAATGCGCCATCGGTCTTCACGAAAGTCTTCACTGTACACTGAGCAGGCTTGAGCCTCTCCTTTATCTTCTTCCTTCTGGTCGCCCTCCGCGGATACGACCGCTTCCTCTTCTTTCTTCTGGTAGCCCTCTTCGAATACGACCGCTCCACCGATATTGACAAGCCACTGATGAGGGAGAGGGACCATCTTTTATACAACGAATTTCCCCGGGAACTTCTGCTGGATTGGCTCCATCGGCAGGCCACGGCTCCACACATCCCTGTAGAACATTGATCGGACTCAAGGTCAGAATCCGCGGCGCCACCGGGAAAAATGAAATACTCAAGAACGGCAGAAACGTAAGTGAAAGGGCAACAATAGTAAAAATGGGCTCTTCGCGGATTTTGGTGGAAGATTTTGAGGTATTTTCATAGCTCCGGCAAGTTCATTGTCAGGATTTTCAAGCGGAGATATTCCTCGTCGCGTAGGCCGAAGGAGCGGCGCTGGATGACGCGGATTTTGTTGTTGA
>JANMSE010000538.1:0-1879 GCA_031389045.1 Deltaproteobacteria bacterium
TCGCGTCAGCCAAGATTGCGGCACTCAATCGTGCGCTTGCCCATGCCCTCGATCTCTCCCCAGACAGCAGCGCCCTTCTGGACAGGTTACTTCAGTGAACCGCGATCTCGTGCCGAAAGCCGTCCCATAAAATAAAAACAGAAAATGGACATTCCGCAAGATGACATTGGTACCCTACTTCATGGTGCCGCTACGTGAAGGTTGGTACGGGCCGAACAAGATTCAGATGGTGCGGAAGTAGCGGATGGTGAATTGGCATCGGTTTACTCCGACTGACTTTGAGTACGATTTTGAACGAGATGAACTGGCGGCTCATCGTGTAACGTTTGAGGAAGCGGTGGAATGCTTTTTCGCTGACTTCGAGATACGTCGCAACAAATCTTACCGTGATCGGTATCAGCTCATTGGAAAAACGATAGGCGGGCGAACTCTCAAGATCATCTTCCAACTGAAACCTGAGAGCACCGTCCGTATTATCACTGGATGGCCATTATGAAGACGAAAAAGCCCGAGCCCGCTCTTTCCGAAAAAGAGATTAATGATCGAGTTGTCGCCCAAGCGGAGAATGACACGGCTTGGTCTCAACCCGTGCTCGTGCGACAGACGAAGCCAGCCTCGATTTCGCTTTCCGCTGACTTGGCGGCGCGAGCAGGATTCTTTGCCCGTCTCCATCGTGAGAGAAATATAGAAACGTGGATCGGGAAGGTTATTCAAGAGCGACTTGACCTTGAAGAGGCAGCCTTCACTGGACTCAAGCGCGAGATTGCCCTGAAAACGAGCGGAGAGCCCGCTATTTTACAAAGGCACGGTAGACGGCTAGCCCGTCAAGCTAAAACGTTGATCCCGGAACAATCTCCGCATGGCTAAATATGAATTCACGCTGATTCTTTCGGGCTCGCCTGAACTGACCGAGGAGGCCGCGGATAGGCTGTTTGAGGCTGGCTGCGATGACGGGACGCCTGGTACTTGCAATGGTGTTCTCTCGATCGATTTTCACCGGCGAGCTCCTTCACTAGAGGAAGCCATTCGTTCAGCCATCGCTCATGTCAAGTTGGCGGGCTACGAGGTTGCACGCGTAGAGATGGAAGCGGAGGCTGTGGCAGAACATGCCTAGCAATCCGCAAAAGCATGGGATCGAACATGAAAACCAAGGTAACAGAACAGGGAGTGAGAGTTCCTAAGAGGTCGTATGGTCAAAAGCGTTGAGGGTGTGTATCGGAATGGCAAGATTGCATTGACTGAACTGCCGGGGGAAGTGCACGACGACACCCGGGTCATTGTGACATTCCTGGAAACGAGCGCTATCAATCTGCAAAAGCATGGTATCGACGAAGCCCAGGCTGCGGAACTGCGCGCCCAATTAGGGTCCTTTGCCGAGGAGTGGGACAGTCCCGACATGGCGCTGTACGATAACTATGATGTCGCCAAAGCCAGACTATAAGCGTGGTGATGTGGTCTCCTCGTGCTCTATCCCAACTCAGACTTGCGCACGGCCAAAACGCGCCCTGCGGGGAAGTCGCAATCGACTGAGTAGGCGTCACACCATTGACAGGCGGATTTCCCGCCCCAAACTGCGCGCGGCACTCTCCAAGTGCTCCATTCGGCTTGCGTGATTGAGGTCGAGCAGGCGGTCGACTTGCGGTAGGTGCCAACCCAGACGGCGCGCTAGCTCGGATTTCTTCACCCCCTGTGCCAACATCTCCGCATAGATTGCCAATTTGGCGGACTCCAGCGCACTCGGCCGAACTACGTGCTGACCACGCTTTGCCTTGCTGGGGACCGGCAGTGGTCGTCGGTCATCTATATAGAACGAGAGTGCCGCTTCCAATGCGTCCACAGCGTACCGCAATGCCTCGTCACGGTCTTCGCCCTGGGTGAT
>JANMSE010000573.1:0-13970 GCA_031389045.1 Deltaproteobacteria bacterium
CGAAATCGAAGGCACCGCGCGCGTCGCCACCGCCACCACCCCCCAAGCTACCCATATGTGGTAGCTGGACACCCATAACGGGTTGCGCGCCCGGGCGCGCTACGTGATCTGCGCCACTGGGCTGCTGTCGGCGCACCAGTTTCCGGACTATGCAGGAGTTGCTGATTTTACCGGCCTGTCGCTCCATAGCGCGCGCTGGCCGAAAGAACCGGTCGACTTCACGGGCAAGCGAGTCGGTATCATTGGCACCGGCCCGACGGCTGTCCAAATCATTCAGAGCATTGCCCCCGACTGTAAACATCTGACAGTTTTTCAGCGCACCGCCAATTGGTGCACCCCACTGCGCAACCGCCCGATTACGACGCGGGAGCAACAAGAGCTGAAAGACCAAGCGCAGGAGATTTTCGCCCTGTGCCAACGTACCTGGGCCGGGTTTATTCACGAACCGGACCCGCGCGCCGCGATGGAGGTGCCCAAAGAGGAGCGCTGGGCGCGCTATCAGGCGTTGTACGACCGCGGCGGGTTCGCGTTGTGGCTGGGCAATTACAGTGACTCATTTATGTCACAGCACGCGGCGGATGAGGTCGCCGAGTTCCTCGCCACCAAGATCCGAGAACGCGTCACCGATCCGGTGCTGGCGGAGAAACTGATCCCGAAGCACACCTTCGGGACGAAGCGGTGCCCCGGTGAGAAGAATTACTACGAGACCTTCAACCGCGACAATGTCAGCTTGGTGGACCTGCGCGAAACGCCGATCACGAGGATTACGCCCAGCGGAATCGCAACGGAGAACGAGGAACATGAACTCGACGTGATTATTTACGCCACCGGCTTTCATAGCCTGACGGGTGAGCTTCTGCGTATGGATATTCGCGGCCAGCAGGGGCGGACCCTCCAAGAGCATTGGGCCGACGGGCCACGCACCACCCTAGGCGTGCAGTTCTCGGGCTTCCCGAACCTCTGGGCCATCATGGGGCCACACAATCCAGCGGTGTTTTGCAATATCACTCGTTGCGTGGAGACCAACGTGGAATGGATCGTCGAGTGCATTCGCTATATGCGCGCGCACGGGTTCGAGACCATGTCCGCAACCGCCGAGGCCGAAGACGCGTGGACCACGCGCTGCTATGAGTCGGCCAAAGGGCTGTTAATCAATGAGATGCGGGAGTCGTGGTTCTTCGGCAGCACCAATCCCGAGCATGTGCGTGGTCGTTTCCTCTTATTTGCTGGCGGCGTGCCGCTCTACCGTGAGATTTTCGCCGACGTGGCCGCGAAGGGATACGAAGGCTTCGAGCTTCGCTAGCAAGTCCTAACTCCGGTTGCGCGACGGGCAGTTCCTAGAGGTCACTGCTGTTCCCGCAACCGCGCTAACTCTGCTCGTAACTGAACAAGTTCGGCTTCCGCCTGAGTAGCACGGCTTTCGGCGGCCTGTCGCAAAGTCGCTTCTTGATCAGCACGGGCCTCGGCGACCAGTCGCTGCACAGCTTCTTGATCGGCACGGGCCTCGGCGACCAGTCGAGCGGCGTATGCTTCAGCAGGGGTCAGTAACGGCTCTCCCGTCTCTGGGAACACGACTCGCAACCGACCATTCTCTAATCGGAGTTCTAAACCAAGAGCTTCGCTTCTCAACCCGACATCGCGCGCACCAGCCAGGTGCTCATACTCGCCATCGGCTAAGCGAAAGCCTTGCAAAGGTGGGCGCAGATACTCACCAAGCGGGTCATACAAGAAATACTCTTGAACTCCTAACTCCGCATACAAAGCCCGTTTCGTGCCGAGGTCTTCCAGACGAGTGCTCCGCGAGGTGATCTCGAAAACCACGGTGGGCGGGTGCTCTTCTTCCCAGATTTTATACGTGCGCCGCTCATGCTTGGGGACTCCGCGCACCACGAACACATCGGGAGCCACACAGGCGGCGATGTTGCCCTCCTCGTAGTAAAGCAACATATTGCCAGCCACATACACGCGTGGCTCGGCGGTAAAGTAGGCTTTCAGCGTTTCTCGCAAGTAGATAAGCGCATCAATATGGACGTCGGTTTCCGCCATAGGCTTGCCATCGCTTTCGGGATAGTGAATCGGTTTTTCCACAGCAGCCTTCATAAAAACAGCCATTGGGGTTTCTCCTTCACCTTTACGCCTTGATAATGCCGAAACTCATAAGAAGCGCTTGTTCAACCTGACGTAGGGTCGTGGGCTTGAGACTCCCCAGGCGCTTGACCAACCGATGCTTGTCAATCGAACGCACCTGGTTGAGGAGCACGACCGATTCCACAGTGAGCCCGCCTTCTGGCGGGTGAATACCGACCTCGGTGGGATAAAGCTGTTGATCAAATTGGGAAGTGATCGCCGCGACCATCGTAATCGGGCTATATTGATTGGCGACATCGTTTTGCAAAATGAGCGCGGGGCGGGTTTTCCGAATTTCAGCCCCAACGGTCGGGTCGAAATTGACGAGATACACGTCCCCTCGTCGGGGAAAACTTATGACCGATTTTTTGGTTGCCATGCTTCCTCATCCAACACAAACCACGCCTCCACCATTTCCGCATCCCTCGCGGCTCGCGCGAGGGCTCCAGCCTTGAGAGCTGCCCTCAACCGTCCGCGAGATTGCGTCTGAATGAAATGGCGAATGGCTTGGTCAATGAACCGACTGCGGCTGCCATTCGGGGCTTGCTCGTCCAAGAGCTGGATCGTGGCTTCCGGTAAAGTGATATTGATCCGCTGGTGCATAATCTGTCCTTTTGCTCACCATACACACCAGAGGTGTGTAGCTCAATGATTTTTTATCGCGTTCCGCCGGGATTCCCGTTGGTCATCCCAGCCTCCCTCGCTGCGGCTGTCTTATTTTTGCCTTTGACTTTTGCCTTTTGACTTTTCCGAAGCACGCCACCCATGACAGCCTCCATCGGGACTGCTAAGAAAAGTCGCCTGCGTCTCCGCTCCCCATCTCAAAAAATGCCCAAGAACATGACACCTCACCATGCAAGAACATATTACCCCTTCCCCACCGATGTCCGCGACAGTCCTCACTCCGCAATACCGTCGCTATGCGTTACTGTTGTTAGTGCTGGTTTTCACTTCGAGTCACGTGGATCGACAAATTCTCGCGATTCTTCTCCAGCCGATTAAACAAGAACTGCTCTTGACGGATACCCAGCTTGGCTTCCTCTCTGGTGTCGCGTTCGCCATCTTCTATGCCACACTCGGTATTCCGATGGCCATGTGGGCGGATCGCCGAAATCGACGCAACCTCATCGCCGTCTCGTTATCCGTGTGGAGCGGCATGACCGTCCTGTGCGGCATGGCCGCGAACTTCTGGCAATTAGCCTTGGCGCGTATCGGGGTCGGTGTCGGAGAAGCGGGCTCCACCCCACCCTCGCATTCCATCATCGCCGATATGTACCCTCCCTCCGAACGCTCCACGGCGATGTCGATCTTTTCTCTCGGCGTCAACTTTGGGCTGATGCTGGGATTCCTGTTCGGCGGCTGGATCAACCAATGGTACGGCTGGCGCGTGGCGTTCTTCGTTGCGGGCGCTCCAGGGTTGATTCTGGCACTCATCGTCCGCTTCACTCTGCACGAACCGCCTCGTGGCTACTCGGAAAGCATACAATACACTCCACAAATCGCACCGGGGTTGTGGGAAGTCGTGCGCTTCATGTTCGCCACTCCGTCGTTGCGACACATTATCGCGGGAGCCACTCTGGCCTCATTCGTTGGCTATGGCGTCGTCCTGTGGATTCCCACGTTCTTAGCCCGCTCGCACGGACTCCAGAGCGGAGAGATCGGCACGGTCCTGGCCTTCTTCTTCGGAGTGCTGGGCACGATTGGCACGTTTATGAGCGGCTACCTCGCCGACCGCTTTGGCAAACATGATCTCCGCTGGAATGTATGGATCATCGTCCTGGCGATTCTCATCTCTTTTCCACTGTCCCTCCTCGCGTATCTTGCGCAGAGTAAAGAGCTGGCCCTGGCCTGCTTCATGCTCCCGGCCCTGCTGGGCGGAGCCTATCTGGGACCAAGCTTCTCCTTAAACCAGAGTCTGGTGACTGTGCGGATGCGCTCCGTGGCATCCGCCATTATTTTGTTCATCGTCAACATCATTGGATTGGGTCTGGGACCCCTGACGGTCGGTATCCTCAGTGACGCACTTGAACCCTACTATGGCGCGGATTCCCTGCGCTATGCGTTGCTCAGTCTGGTCTTTGTCAGCTTGTGGACCGCGACGCATTATTTTCTCGCGGGGCGTACCCTCCGCGCGGACCTCGCTCGGATGCAGCAGTAGAGACGCCCTAGCCGCCAATTGGGAATGAATAACCGCCGTAGAGCAGTCACCCAAAAGTCGGTACAGTAGCCCGCGTTTCGATTTGGAAGAAAATTTTGCCCAGCAGTAAGGAGTGAGAGTTCATGTCTGTCGCGCTTTTTACCCTCGCGATCCTGATCGGCGGAGGATTTTTCGTCTATACACTCTATGTCCGCTTCCAATGGCTGCTGGCGGCAAAACCGGATGCACGCTTCGACCGCATCGGCGAACGCATCAACGCCGTGCTCGTTTATGCCTTTGGACAAAAGAAATTCGTCAGCGGGGAACAGCCCGCCGGCTGGATGCACTTCTTTATTTTTTGGGGGTTCGTCATTCTTGGTGCCCAAGTGGTCACCATGTTTGCCCGTGGCTACTCTGAGCATTTCTTTCTTCCTGGTCTTGGCCCTGATCTGCTTGGCGGTCCGCTCTTTTTCTTGCGCGACTTGATGGAAGTGATCGTTATCGTCTGCGTCCTTCTCGCGCTGTATCGCTGGAGCGTGTCGCATCCCGCTCGCCTCTTTGGGTATAAGCCCGCCGAGGAACGGCTCGCTGGACAACCTCACTGGGAAGCGCGCCTCATTCTCGTGCTCATCATGTCCATTATGACCAGTGGTCTGCTATATGACGGCGGTCGCCTGGTCTATTTAGCGGGCGATCCTATCATTGAGGCCGAGCGTCCGTGGGAACCGATTAGCGCCTTCATCGGCAGCCTGCTGCCAATAGCTTGGGCCAAGGAGATTAGTGATACGGCGTGGTGGGTTCATAACCTCATCATCATCACCTTTATGAACCTGCTGCCGCGCTCCAAACATTTTCACATCATTACCGCCATCCCCAATGTCTTTTTCCGTAAGTTGGAGCCCCTCGGGGCGCTCAACAAAATGGACCTCGAAAATTCCGAGACCTTTGGCACCTCGAAGATTGACCAGTTCTCCTGGAAACAGGTGCTCGACATGTACAGTTGCACGGAATGCGGGCGCTGCTCATCACAGTGTCCGGCGACCGCGAGTGGCAAACCGCTCGCGCCTCGCCAACTGCTCCTCAATCTGCGCGATCATCTCTATGAAAACCCCCAGCAAATGCTCGCCAAAGGGGACGGCGCGAATGAGGGGAAAGAGAATATCGTTGGCGACCGGCTCATCCAGGATGACGTGTTGTGGGCGTGTACGACGTGCCGCGCCTGCGAAGACGCCTGTCCAGTGATGATCGAGTACGTCGATAAAATCGTCGATATGCGTCGCCACCTCGTCCAGGAAGAGGCGCGGTTTCCGGCGGAACTCGTGCGCACGTTCAAAGGCATGGAGATCCAAGGCAACCCGTGGGGCCTGAGCGCGGATAAACGATTGGAGTGGGCGGAGGCCGAGGCGGTGGAGGTGCCGCTGCTCGCCGATAACCCCGATGCCGAGTATCTCTATTTCGTCGGCTGCGCCGGGGCATTTGATGATCGCAACAAAAAGACCACTTCGACTTTCGTGAAGCTGCTCATCAAAGCGGGCGTGAATTTCGCCGTGCTCGGACGAGAAGAGCCGTGTAATGGCGAGACGGCACGACGGTTAGGCAACGAGTATCTCTACCAGAGCATGGCGCAAGGCGCGGTCGAAGTATTCAACGGGTACTCCGTCAAGAAAATCATCGTCAACTGTCCGCATTGCTTCAACACCATCAAGAATGAATTTCCACAGTTTGGGGGCAACTACGAAGTGGTCCACGCCGCCGACTTGCTGTCGCGTCTGATTGAGGAAGGCAAGATCACCTTCAAGGATACCGCGGCCAAACAGCGCATCACGTATCACGATTCGTGTTACTACGGGCGCTACAACGACATCTACGAAAGCCCCCGCGAAGTGTTAAGCAAAATCCCTGGTGCGCAACTGCAAGAAATGGAACGGAGTCGGAACACCGCGATGTGCTGTGGCGCTGGCGGTGGCTGGATGTGGATGGAAGAACCGCGTGACAAACGGGTCAACCAGATTCGAGTTGAGCAAGCCTTGGAAACAAACCCGGAAGTGGTAGCGGTATCCTGTCCTTTCTGTACAACGATGCTGACCGACGGCCTCAAAGCCAAAGGCGTGGACGAGAACGTGCAGCTTATGAACATCGTGGAGTTGGTGGGAGCGGCGGCGAAATAAGTCTGGGGCATGTCCAAAACAAGTCTCAGGCAAGTCTGGGATAAGTCTTCGACTTGCAGCGACTTGTCTCGGACTTGTTTTAGACTGCCCTTCCCCGTATAGATGAACGCACTTGCAGTTATTCACCCCAGGAAACATATCTAGTGACTGATCTCCGTAACGCTTACGCCGCCATTCTGCCGCTCGTCTCGCAACCCGCGCGTTACGTCGGTGGCGAACGCGGTACCGTTGTCAAAGACGACGCGCAAATTCGCCTGCGATTCGCTTTAGCTTTTCCCGAAGTCTACGAAATCGCGCAATCGCATCTCGGCCTCCAAGTGCTGTACGATTTGCTCAATCGTCGCGACGAGGTGCAGGCCGAACGGGTCTATGCCCCCTGGGGCGATATGGAAGCCCTGCTGCGCGAGCGACAGTTGCCCCTCGCGTCACTCGATACCTACACCCCACTCTCTGAGTTTCAGATCGTTGGCTTCAGCCTCCAATACGAGCTGACGTACACCAACATCCTAATGATGCTCGACCTGGGCGGAATTCCACTCTGGTCACGTGATCGCGAGGCGCATCATCCCCTCGTGATCGGTGGCGGCCCGTGCGCGTTTCATCCAGAGCCGGTGGCCGACTTCTTCGATGCGTTCCTCTTGGGCGATGGCGAAGAGGCGATTTTCGATATTTGTGATGTCTACCTGGCCTGGGACAAAAAAGACCGCCGAGTCCTGCTCAAAGCCTTGAGCCGGATTCCTGGGGTCTACGTCCCGGCTTTCTTCGAACCGGAGTATGCGGAAGACGGGACGTTACTTCAGACCCGCCCGCTTGATCCAGAATATACCGTCGTCCAGAAGCGCATCGTTCGTGACCTCAACTCGATCCCGCCGTTACGCAACCAAGTCGTCCCCAACGTCAATATCGTCCACGACCGCATCGCCGTCGAAGTCATGCGCGGCTGCGTGCGCGGCTGTCGCTTTTGCCAGGCGGGATACATTTATCGTCCGCTCCGCGAGCGCGACCCACGAGCGTTACAAGAGCAAATCGAACGACTGGTCGAGCAGAGCGGTTACGAGGAAGTGTCGCTGCTGAGTCTGAGCACCGGCGATTACAGTTGCATCAATCCGCTGATCCGCGAGGTGATGAACCGTTTTTCCGGGCTGAAAGTGTCAGTCTCACTGCCATCAACACGGGTCGATGCCCTCTCCCCGCATATTCTCGAAGAGATTCGGCGCGTGCGCAAAACCGGGTTCACACTCGCGCCCGAAGCCGGCTCGCAACGTCTGCGGGATGTCATCCAGAAGGAATATAAAGAGGAAGAGCTGACCGAAGCCGCGCGTCTCCTCTTTGGCCTTGGTTGGAAGAGCGTCAAGCTCTATTTCATGTTAGGGCTGCCGAGCGAGACCGAAGAAGATTTGCTTGGTATCGTCGATCTGAGTCGCAAAGTGTCGGCGGCTGGAAATCATCGTCGCCAAGTCACCGCCAGTGTCTCCACCTTCGTGCCCAAGCCGCATACACCTTTTCAATGGGCGGCCCAAGTCGGTCTCGAAGAAACCGAAGCGCGACAAACCCTGCTCCGTCGAGAACTACGACGCTACCGTCTGCAATTCAAATGGCATGATGCGCCGCTGTCGTTTCTTGAAGGCGTTTTCGCGCGGGGAGATCGTCGCCTCGCCATACCCCTGCTGACCGCGTACAAGCTGGGCTGCCGGTTCGATGGATGGACCGATCAATTTCGTCTGGAGCTGTGGCAACAAGCGTTCACCGAGCATGGCATCGACGCGAATTTCTATCTGCGGCGCCGCCTGCTTGATGAACCACTGCCGTGGGACCATTTAGATAGTGGCGTGTCGAAGAAGTGGTTACAGCGCGACTTGGCGAAATCCTTCACGGCGACATTGACGCCAGATTGCAGCGTCGAGCGGTGCTCATATTGTGGGGCCTGCGATTTCAAGACCGTGCGCAACGTCACCTATCATCTCAATGGTGCCAAAGGGGCCGACCACCGAGGACCCCAAGTCGATACCTGGGCCAAGACCGTACTGCCCGAACATGACGCCTGGGGCACGCGGCAATGGCAAATGGCTCAGAAGTCCAAGGTCCAAGGTCCAAAGTCCAGGGTCCAAAGCCCCACGCCTAAGAATCCCGACAGTGAGGAAGCAGGCGTGCTGTCCTTACCAGTCTCCAGTCTCAAGCCTCAAGTCTCAGGAAATGCCGAGTCTTGGCTCGCTGGTGACCCGAACACCATCGCCATGAGCCTGGGGGACAAGAAACCGTCCGTGATACGCATTCGGGTGACGTACAGCCGACATGGCGAAGCGTGTTTTCTAGGCGTCAAGGAAATCGCCACGCTGTTCGCGCGTGCCACGCGCCGCGCCCATTTGCCAATGGCTTACAGTCAAGGGTTTCATCCCCTGCCACGGATGAGCTTTGGCCCCGCGCTGTCCGTCGGTGTCGAAAGTGAAGAAGAGTTTCTCGATCTTGAGCTGAGCGACATGCGCACCGCCGAGCAGGTGCAGGACGGTCTTGGGTCGCAATTACCACGCGGCTTCGCCGTGTACTCCGCGGAAGTCATCCCCCTGCGCGCGCCCAGTATCGACGAGAGTATCGCCGCCTATCGCTATCTCGTCTCCCTCGACGCGCTCCCGGAAGCCAAGCGCACCCCGGCGATGGTGGCGACGCATCTTAGTGCGTTCGCGATGGCCGACACCTTTCCGATGCAAAAGTCCACCCGCACCGGAGCCAAGGCCATTGACGCCAAGCCCCTCATCGCGCGCCTCGCGCTCACGGCACCGCTGCAGCTCAGCCTGGAAACAATCAAGACCCGCGCGGCCACCCTGAAACCTCATGAGTTTGTCGGAGCGTTGCTCTCTCTCACTCCAGAGGAAACCAGAGTGCTGCGCGTCAGAAAATTACAGACCATTTTTCGTTCGTCTCTTATCCCTGACCCCGACATGGACGACTCAGGGAGTGAGGCGGAGGAACAGCATCTGCCACTCGAAGCGGCAGTAGATTAGTTTTTTCCCGTGCGCCAACGAATCATTATCAATTCTACTCCCCAAGAAACGAGAGTCGCGTTACTGGAAAACGAGACGCTCGTGGAAATCCACATCGAACGCGCCCAACAGCGCAGTATCGCCGGGAACATTTACAAGGGTCGCGTCGCACGCGTGCTTCCAGGCATGCAAGCGGCCTTTGTCGAGATCGGCCTCGAAAAGGCGGGCTTCATCCACGTCTCCGACCTCTTCGGTGGCCCATTGCCACAAGGCTTCTTCGAGGACGACGATGAAAGCGAAGAGGATGCCACGGGAGAAGGACCTGAACTAGAGGAAGGGGAAGACCACCCGGCCCCGGCGAATGGCCCCCTCCCGCAGCGTGCGGCCCGCGGACGACGCATGCGACCTCAGCAATACTTGCCAGTTGAGGCACGGATCAAGAAAAACGAGGACATCCTGGTCCAAATCGCCAAGGAGCCCCTTGGCACCAAGGGACCACGGCTCACCGCGCACATCTCTTTACCCGGACGCCATTTGGTCTATATGCCCACGGTCCGCCACCTGGGGGTCTCGCGCCGCATCGCCGACCCCAAGGAACGCAAACGCCTGCGTGAGATCGTCCAAGAGATGCGTCCATCCGATGGCGGCTTCATTGTGCGCACCGCCTGTGAGGGCCTCCCCAAAAAAGAGATTCAAGACGACATGAAGTTCCTGCTCAAGCTGTGGGGCGGCATCGCGAAAAAGACCGCCAGCGAGAGCGCCCCGGCCCTGGTTCATGACGACATGGATGTGATCCTGCGCATTATCCGTGACCTGTTCACCGCCGATGTGGATGAAGTCATCGTCGATAACGCCCAAGATAGCGAGCGTATCAAGGAGTTCGTCACCACGTTCCTCCCGCGCGCCATCAATCGCGTGAAATTCTACGACGACCCGGAACCGATCTTCGATCACTACAAGATCGAACCGCAAATCGCCAAAGCCGTTGATCGTCGGGTGTTCTTGAAATCCGGCGGTTACTTGGTCATTGACCGAACGGAAGCCCTCACCGCCATTGATGTGAACACCGGACGGTTCGTGGGGAAACGCGACCAAGAAGAGACGATGCTGCAAACCAATCTGGAAGCCGCCACAGTCGTCGTCGAACAACTGCGACTGCGCAACATTGGTGGACTCATCATCATCGACTTCATCGACATGGACCGCGCGGCGAATCGTAACCGCGTGACGGAAGCCCTGCGCGACGCGCTCAAGAAGGATAAGACTCGCACCAGCATGCGCAAAATCAGCGAACTCGGCTTGGTGCAGATGACCCGCAAACGCACGCGCGAGAGTTTGCTACACACCTTGTGTGAGCCCTGCACCTATTGCAGCGGCAAGGGGTATCTCCGCTCGGTCCCGACCGTGGCCTCGGAAATCCTCCGCCAGATTCGGAAAACCGCGGCGCTCAACGACACCGCCCAGACCATCACGATCAAAGCCCATGCCGACGTGATCTCGTTTCTTTACGATGAAGAGGGCGAACGACTGGATGATCTCGAACGATTCCTGAAAAAGCGCCTGGTGTTTCGCGCCGCCGCCGATTTGCACCACGAGCAGTATGAAGTCAGTGCCGCCGCAATGACCCCAAGCGAGCGGTAAGCCGTTGATCAGTGCGGAGTCATTTCTTCATTGAGTCATCGGGTGATCGGGTCATTGATGAAAACAATCTCTCCATTCTCCATTCTCCATTCTCCAATCACTCAATCGCCCAATGACTCAATGACTCAATGACTCAATGACTCGCCCAATGGCTCAATGACTCAATTCTTCGATGAGCGCCTGGGCTTCTTGTAAATCCTTGGTGTCAAACCCTTCGGTGAACCAGTGGTAGACCTCGGATAACACGTTGTGCGCTTCGTGTCGCTTGCCTTGCTGCCGCCACAGACGAGCAAGGCTCATCGTCGCGCGCAGCTCAAGAGACTTCGCTTGTTGCTTACCGGCAATCTCGATTGCTTTGAAGAAACAGGCTTCGGCCTCGGCGTGGGGGTCGGGGGTCAGGGGTCGGGGGTCGGTTTCTATTTTTGACTTTTGACTTTTGACTTTCCTGCTGAAGCGCGAGCTCGCCTTGCAGCCGATACAATTCCACCTCGTAAAGCCGCCCGCCGGTTCGTTCCATCACCGCCAACGATTCGCTGAGAGCGGTGAGTCCTTCCGCGGGCTTCCCAGCCTGTGCGCACGCTTCGGCGAGCATCATAAGGTAACGTGGTCGGTTGAGTTCTATCCCCGTGGCGTGCAAAGTCATAAGGCCCAGGCGGATCTCCTGAACGCCTTCTTCCGCCTGTCCGTGCTGTGCCAACGCCCAGCCTCGATAAATCGTCCCAGTCGCTAACCACCCTGAAAACCCCTGCTTACGTGCAAGAGCTGTCAGCGCTTCGACATGGTCACGGACCGTCTGCACCTCCCGTCGGTTGAGATGCAGAGCAGCGGAGAGTGCCAAGCTCATCGC
Organism: Deltaproteobacteria bacterium; assembly: GCA_031389045.1. Classification (GTDB taxonomy): domain Bacteria; phylum Desulfobacterota; class Binatia; order Bin18; family Bin18; genus JABFSC01. The sequence goes on from JANMSE010000573.1 coordinate 11,899, forward strand.
CTGGCTGCCGGGATGAGCAACGTCCTGAGCAAGCTGCAGCGCCTCCTGCATGCTGTGCCGCGCGCGGTCCGGACAGCCGAGATTCCACAGCGCCACGGCAGCGAAGCTCAGACATCCTACGCCAGGATCATTCTCGTAGAGCAATGCGAGGGAGCGGTGTTGCCGCACGTCATACAATGCGCTGCCTTGTGCGAAATGCTCGTGTGCCGCAACCGCTTCGCCCTGGAACCACAAGGTGTTTCCCAGCGCGCGGTGGGCTTCCACAAGCAACGCCGGCTCTTCCAGCCGTTGCGCTAATGCGAGCAACTGCTCCGCCAACTCACGGGCTATGCTGAATTCCGCTCGCCCGTTGTAATACGTCCGCAGTCCCCACAGTACGGGACCAAGCTGTCTGGAATCATTGACCTGCCGACAGAGTTCCCGCGCCCGATTATACGCCTGCGCCGCTTCTGGAGAGGCGAAGCCCCGCGTCGCCATCAGCGCGGTCCCCAACGTGAGTTGTAAGGAGAGTTCACGTTGGGCACGCTCGGGTGTGTCGGCCAGGGTTTGCAGCAGCTCCCGTCCTCTGGTGAGATGGCCGATCGCTTCGTGATGAGCGTTCCGTCGCAAGGCAGTCTTGCCGGCTTCTTCGAGGTAGTACACGGCGCGGGGGTATTCGCGCCCTCGTTCAAAGTGCATTGCCAGCACCGTGGCAATGGCACCGGCCTGGTCGCCATAGGCGGACTCGTGCCGCTCGCCAATGCGGCGATGCAACTCGACTTTCCGTCCCACCGGCGCCCGCTCGTACAACACCTCTTGATAGAGTGCGTGGAAGAAGCCGTACCGGGTCGCGATCGTCCCATCGGGCCACTCTTCGCTCCCTTGCGTCTGCAAAAACTGCCCGCGCCGCACCAAGGTCTCACACTGTTCCTCCACTTCCGCTGTTGGTGCTCCGACGCCTGCGGCGACCGCCGCGGCGGAGAATTCGGCTCCAGCAACGCTCGCCACTTCCAGTAAGCGTTGGTCCGCGGAACTGAGTCGGTCAAGCTGCTGCTCAAGAAATTGCCGGATCGTGGGAGGCGTTACGGCGGGTACGTCCTCCATCTTTCCCGTCAGCTCCCAGTGGCCATCGCGCCGAACGATCACGCCTTGGGTGACCAGATGATCCATAACGTTGACCATGAAGAGTGGATTCCCTTCCGTGCGCTGGTGGATGAGGCGCGCTAGCCGTTGTAGGGGCGACCGGCCGGTCGCCCCTACGGGGAACCTCACTGCCAGATACTCCGCTATGTGTTCTTCGCTGAGAAACCCCAGGGCAAGTTCTTGGCAATAGCCATGCAGTTGCAGCTCTTGGTGCGCCTCGCGCAGCCGATGCTCGCGCGCGAGGACATCTCCGGGCCGGTACGTGGCGAGAATCATAAGCCGCGCCGGTTCCGGTCGGCGCGCGAGAGCAGCGAGCAGGGCAAGGGTCGCCTGGTCGCTCCAGTGCAGGTCTTCCAGCCACAGCACCAGTGGCCGTTCGGCGGTCAGTATTTCCAGCGCCTGGGCCAGCTCACGCAGCATGCGTTCCTGTCCCGTGCCCGCGAGTTGGCGGTGTAACTCTTCGCGCTCGGGAGGATCGATAAGTGATGGCAGATGCACGAGCCAAGTTGGCGCATGTTGGCGGAGGAGGGTGGGTAGCGCCCCGTTCTCCATCTCCCGTCCCAAACGCCCTAGCGCCTCCAAAACGGGGAGATACGCCTCACCCGCGCCGTACTGTTCAACGCACTGCCCCCGACTAATCCAGGGTTCAGGGGTCAGGGATCGGGGATCGGTTTCTATTTTTGATTTTTGATGTTTGATTTTTGCCTTTTGATTTATCCGATCCTCACTCCCCAATTCCCACTTCCTAACCCCCAAGAGGAATGTCTCCACCAGCGAAGTCTTGCCAATCCCCGGCTCGCCAGTGATGAAAACGACTTGACGTTCACCACTTCGTGCTTTCTCTAGCCATCCATGCAGTTGCGCAAGCTCCGTCTCTCGGCCGACTAGATGGGGTGCTGGGTGTTGGGTGCTAGGGGCTAGGGAGAGGTGTTCTACTTTTGCCTTTTGAT
>JANMSE010000576.1:0-5972 GCA_031389045.1 Deltaproteobacteria bacterium
ATCGACGAGGTTGTCCGGCACGGACGCGACGGCTTCGGCCTTGCGACCGCTCAGGTAGAAATCCTGAATTTTGACCGCCGCCTCCTCGAAGCCCATGCGTTTGGCGTAGTCGTTGTAGAAATTCTGCGTGCGTGCGCCCATTCCGCCGATATAGAGCGCGAGATTTTCCTTCACCGGCATGCGACACTTCTCCAGGTCCGCGCCCACGATGCACGTCACGAATGGGGCCAGGTCGAAATCCGCGAGACTCTTCCCACCACCTGCTTTGGCGAAGCCGCGATTGAGATATGGAAGAAACAACTGGGGCTGTTCAGGATTCATCCAGATCGGAAGGGTGCCATCGGCGACTTCTCCCGCGCAGGCCAAACTGTTCGGACTAATCGACGCGGTATAGATTTTCAGGTCCGGTCGTCCGTGCATGATGCTTTTGAGTGGTTTTCCCAATCCCGTGGCGTCTGGGCCGGCGTAGGGGATTTGATAAAACTCTCCGTGATGTTGCAGTGGGGCCTCGCGCTGGAGAATCTTACGGACGATGCTGATGTATTCTCGCGTGCGTGGGAGTGGCTTGCCATACGCGACGCCGTGCCACCCTTCAGCCACTTGGGGGCCTGATGGACCAAGGCCAAGCAGAAAGCGTCCACCGGACAGGGCATCCAATGTCATCGCCGTCATCGCTGTCATCGCTGGGGTTCGGGCGGGCATCTGCAAAATGGCCGCGCCGAGTTTGATCTTTGTGGTCCGTGCGCCGATCCAGGCCAGCGGGGTCACGGCATCCGAGCCGTATGCTTCCCCCGTCCACACCGAATCAAAGCCCAAGCGTTCCGCTTCCAGGATCAGGTCCATGTTCACGCGTGGTCCCGTCGCGCCACCGAGTAATCCGAGTTTCATTGTGCACGTCTCCTCTCTCTTGTGTGAATTCGCGGCCATGATAGCAGAAACGGGGAAAGGCAAAAGGCAAAATCAGAAATCAAAAGGCAAAAGGCAAAAATCAAAAGGCAAAAATGTGAAGACCGGGACGGGAGACGGGAAGCCTTCAACTTTGACGCTATTTTTTGCGAGAGGAGAAGAGAAATTTTGGTGACCAACCCAGAGATAAACAAAAAAGCCCTTCTTGAAATCATCACGCAGCGCTTGCGACTGCCACTGATCGCCGCGCCCATGCTGTCGGTATCGGGACCTGAACTCGTGATCGCCGCGTGCCGCAATGGGGTTATCGGTGCATTCCCCGTCGCCAATGCCCGCACGGTCGAGGGCTTGACGGTCTGGCTGCGCGAGATTGAAGAGGCGCTCAAGGCCGAAGCGGACGCGCATCCCGAGCAGCCGCCAGCGCCATTCTGTCCCAACCTGATTATCAAGCGAACGGAACTGAAAGCGGAACTCGCTTGTTTGGTCCAGCATCGCATCGAGATGGTCATTACCAGTGTCGGATCACCAGCCGAGGTGATTGGTCCGCTGCATGACATTGGCTGCCTGGTGTTTGCCGATGTCGCGACGTTACGCCACGCCGAGAAGGCCCTCGCGGTCGGTGTGGACGGATTGATTCTCCTCACGGCGGGAGCCGGGGGACAAACTGGATGGATGAATCCACTGGCATTCGTGCGCGCGGTTCGTCAGATATACGATGGCCCCATTGTCCTCGCGGGCGGTATCGCCGACGGCAACGCGTTATGGGCGGCGCGCGTTATGGGGTGTGACTTGGCGTACATGGGGACAAAGTTTATCGCGACGCGAGAAAGCCTAGCGGATCCCACGTACAAGCAGATGCTTGTCGAGTCCACGATGGATGACGTGATGTTGACGCAAGCGTTTACCGGCTTGGATACGAACATGCTCAGGCCGTCGATCCTCGCGGCGGGGCTGGACCCAGCCAGTCTCCCGACGCGGGTATCGGCTGAGGAAGCCGCCAAGAACTTTAGTCACGAAGCGTTACGTCCTGGGCCACGGCGCTACAAGGATATTTGGAGCGCCGGGCATTCGGTGTCGGGGGTCGCGCGCATCCACAGTGCCGCCGAGTTGATCGAACAGACATGGCTGGAATACCAGGACGCCCGTGCGCGGACGGCCTCTATGCTGAGATGAGGGGAAGAAATGACAAGGAGGAACAACGCCCGCCGGTCATCGTGGCGCCCGGTACCACATCCTGCCGTCCTTGATTGTCATTTGCGTGATTAACTTCTGTTGCCCGGTAATATGGTTCTGGTCAGTATCGACAAAATCAAACTCGCCCCGCTCCAGACTGAACACCGCGACATCCGCGACCGCGCCAGGCTTCAGTGTGCCCAGTCGCCCGGCTTCACCAATCGCGCGCGCGGGATTGGTCGTCACCCGCTGGATCACATCCTCCAGCCCCACGCCGAGATTAAGAAACTTGGACATCGTGGTCGGCAGATCAAACACCGGCCCTTTGGTCGCGCTCGGCAGTGAGAGATCAGTGGCGATTGTGTCCGGCATGAACCCTTGGTCAAGCGTCTGCCGCACGAAGGGAAAGGTGAAGTGCATGCGTCCATGCGCGCAATCGAAAATCACTCCGGCTTTCTGCGCATCCCACACTTCGCGGAGAATCTCTTTCTTCTCCGGCCCCATGATACCGTATTGATAGCGATGCAAGCAGTGCGTCACCACATCGCCCGGCTTCATAAAAGTGAGCACTTGCGGGATAGGCAGCAAGGCATCGGTGATATGCACCATCAGCGGCACCTCGGCCATGTCCGCCGCTAGGCGCGCCAGCCGCAACGGTTCGGTGCCCGCCGCATCCGGCACGACGTTATTACTGAAGCGCAGCTTCACGCCAATGGCGAGATCGCGGTTGTCACGAATCGTGCGCGCGCAGCCTTCTGGGTCCGCGTAGTCGAGGTTCATCAGCTCACCCACCTGAAGATGAATGAGCCCCAACGCCGACAGATGCACGAAACAGCGCAACCGCACTTGGCACTGGTCGGCCACATAGTATCGCAGGCCAGGAAACGTGGCGGACCCGGAACTGCCCGCGTCCACGATGGTCGTGACCCCGCTCATTGAACAGCGCTCATCGGTCTTTGGCCCCATGTCGTGGGCGTTGATGAAGACATGCGCGTGGAGGTCGATGAGACCCGGACAGACAATTTTGCCGCTCACGTCCAACACCCGCACGGCCTCGGTGGCGGCGATCTCCGGCTGAACCGCGGCGATCTTCCCCTTGGTGATCGCCACATCCGCCTGCTGATGAAATGGCCAGCCTGGATCAATCACTTCCCCACCCTTGAGTAACAGATCGTATGGCATACACGCCTCCCTTTTTTCGGTGCCCTCGTCATAAACGACGCTCGAAGTTTACTCAAGCAGTAAACCCTGTTAATACGCCCACTGTGATGACAAACGGCCAAACAACCTCCGTCCTTACCAAGGGCTACGAGATCATCCAGGCTGACTGTTTGGTATGGCTCGATCAGCGAGCCCCCCACAGTGTGCATGCCGTTGTCACCGATCCTCCTTATGGACTGAAAGAATATACGGGAGCGGAGACGAAAAAATTGCGCCAAGGTCAGGGCGGAATCTGGCGCATCCCCCCTTCCTTCGATGGCTGCCAGCGAAGCCCGTTGCCGCGGTTCACGGTTTTGACTACGGAAGATAAAGTCGCCCTCGGTGATTTTTTCACACGCTGGGCGGAAAAAATTTTCCGTGTGCTCGTCCCTGGTGGCCATGTGTTCATCGCCACTAACCCGCTCGTCTCCCAGCATCTCTATACCGCGCTGGAAAAATCAGGGTTCGAGAAACGCGGCGAGATCATTCGCCTCGTGCAAACGTTGCGCGGAGGAGACCGGCCTAAGAACGCCCATAAGGAATTCGCGGCGGTGACCGTCATGCCGCGGTCATGCTGGGAACCCTGGGGCCTCTTTCGCAAGCCTTGTGAAGGCCGGGTTCAAGATAACCTTCGCAAGTGGGGGACTGGCGGATTACGTCGCCTTTCTCAAGAGCAACCTTTTTGTGATGTCATCAAGAGTTCTCCCACGCGCGGCATTGAACGCGACATCGCCCCGCACCCTTCCCTCAAGCCCCAGGCCTTTATGCGGCAGCTTGTTCGCGCCGCGCTCCCACTTGGAAAAGGAGTGGTGTTGGATCCCTTCATGGGCGGTGGATCAACCATCGCCGCCGCGTGCGCTGTCGGGTATCGCAGCATCGGAATCGAATTGGACGCGGAGTATTACGGGATCGCACGAAAAGCGATTCCTGAACTTGCCGCGCTTTCGGTCAACTGCCTTAGAACTGATACGTCAGCTTCACCACCGTCTCATCCCGCCGCCGATAGAGGCCCCCAAGCCCCCATCCTTCGTCGATTTGCCCACCGAACCCCGGAGAGAAAAAATAACTTTGCGCCAGTCGTAGCACCACACTCGGAGTGACGTAGTAATCCACCAGCCATCCGAACTGACTGCTGTAGTGATTGATCGGGTCCACCACCAGAAACGCTAACGGCAAGACCGTCCCTTTCCGATAGACCGTGCTCGCGGCGAGAGTCCCCACCACCTCCCAGTTCCGTACTTTGTCTTGCGGAGAAATCTGTCCCTGAAACCGGGAGGTCCTTTCGGGAATGTACTGCCAGAAGACTTGGCTGGTCACAAAAAACGTGGTGCGCCGGTTGAGCAGGCGAATCCACGTCGGTCGATCTACTCCCACGAATCCTTGCCACGCATCGCTCTTCTTGACGCCGAAGAGTCCACTGCGAACCGTGTTCCCTTGCTCGTCAAGGATCAGAATCGGCTTTCGTTTATCGGCGAACGGTTTGCCAAACTCATAAAGCATCTCCATGCGCCACACCGCTTCAGTGTAATTGCTGTCGGCATAACTGGCGGAGATTCCCAGCGCGTGCACATACGGATAGTAGGCTTCCGCTGGCAGGATGCCACGCGCGAGTAAGTCCGTGTTGCTGCTCGCGACAGCAAAACTCGACGCGCAGCCAAGCGCGCCGAGGCGACATTGATTACGTCCACGCAGACTGGTCGTGTTCATCCCGTCGTCTTGCGCGATGCGTTGATAGAGATAATTCAAGGACACGCGCCCGCCGTGCTCGCCTGCGCCCAGGCCGATGTCGATGACGTGATCGGCGGCCTCGATCGCCTCCTGATCGTGCTCGACGACGATCACCGTGTTGCCGATATCGCGCAGCCGCCGCAGCGTTTCGAGAAGCCGCGCATTGTCGCGCTGATGCAGGCCGATCGAAGGCTCGTCTAGCACGTACATGACGCCGGTAAGACCCGATCCGATCTGGCTTGCGAGCCTTATGCGCTGCGATTCGCCGCCTGAGAGCGTGTCGGCCGCGCGGTCGAGCGACAGGTACTCGAGGCCCACGTTGTTGAGAAACGTGATGCGATTGATGATCTCGTGCACGATTTTTTCAGCGATCGCGAGCTTGGTGCCAGTCAGGCCCATATTGGCGAAGAAATGCAACCCCTGCTTGAGCGGCAGCGCACTCAACTCGTAGATCGTTTTGTCGGCGACCAGCACGTGGCGCGCTTCGCGCCGCAAGCGCGTGCCTTCGCATTCCGGACAAGTTTGCGTATTCAGATGCTTCGCAAGCTCTTCGCGCACGACGACCGAGTCGGTCTCGCGATAACGACGCTCGAGGTTCGGCACAATGCCTTCGAACGCGTGCTCGCGCTGATATTTGCTGCCGCGCTCGCCCACGTAAGTGAACTTGATCTTGTCGCGTCCTGAGCCGTAGAGCACCGGCTGTTGTGCGGTCTCCGGCAGCTCCTCGAACGGTTGTTCGAGATCGAACCCGTAGTGCGCGGCGAGCGACTGCAGGAGCTGGAAATAAAACTGGTTGCGGCGGTCCCACCCTTTGACCGCGCCGGACGCGAGCGACAGATTGGGGAATGCCACGATGCGCTTGGGGTCAAAGAATTCGATATGGCCCAAACCGTCACATTCCGGGCATGCGCCCATCGGATTGTTGAACGAAAACAGACGCGGGTCCAGTTCCTGCAGCGAATAGC
>JANMSE010000669.1:0-33203 GCA_031389045.1 Deltaproteobacteria bacterium
TCCTACCGCATACGTCAATCGGTTAGCCAGATATATGACCGTTCCAGCATGGAAACTTCCGATCGGCGGCATATCGATCACCTCCCCTTCAATCAGTTCTACCCGGGCTTCTTGCGGTAAGATGCCGACCTCGGCCATGCGATAATACTCGGCGACGGTTAGACGATGGCGTTGACAAATGAAGGACTCCATCTTTGATCCCCCTCACCCTAACCCTCTCCCAGCCGGGAGAGGGAATTGTTACGCAAACATACCGACGGGGAATGACACACGCGTTTCATTGTAACTTGCCGTAGGAAAAAACCAGTCGCAGCCCAGCCGCACGGATTCGCTCTTGCACCTCTGGTCGCGCCCGATAACAAAAGCACACGGCAAACACTTCTCCTTGTAAGTATCGCCGGGCCCGTTCGACTTGCTTGCTGAACCGCTCCGCTTCTCTCATGGTGAGATTATGCTTCGCTTCTCCTACGATCCAGATCGTCCGCCCTGGCTGCGCGGGATCAGTGGCCGTACCAAAGACATCGACCTCTTCCGCCTCGACGCCCCAGTGTTGCCAGGTTCGCTCTAGTGGTCCGACCTGCCAGCCAAATTCCCGCCGTAACACGTCGTGCAGTACGATATAGGCAATATCTTCGATGTCTCCGCCAACAGTCTCACTCAGGCCGCCGACTTGTTGACGGAGTTGGTCTATTGATTTTTCTAGCCGATCGGTTGCTTGTCTATGCTCCGCCGAGCTTATTTCGAGTCGCTCCAGGCGGGCCTCACTACGGGCCTGCGCTTCGGTCAACCGCTCAATTGCTGCTTCCACCCGGTCCATGCGGCCTTCCACCCCACTGAGCCGCTCCTCCACCCCACTGAGGCGAGCCTCTACCCTACTCAACCGTTCCTCACTGCGGGCCTGCGCTTCGGTCAACCGCTCAATCGCTGCTTCCACTCGGTCCATGCGGCTTTCCCCCCGATCCATGCGGCCTTCCACTCCAGTAAGGCGCTCCTCCACACCGCTGAGGCGGGCCTCACTGCGGGCTTGCGCTTCAACGAGTTTTTCCACCGCCTCGGATAACCTCAGCATCACACGCTTTAACTCACTGAAATCTTCTCGATTCACCCCTGCTTGGTGCATCTGCTCCGCCACTTTATCCAGCACGCCCAAGAGGGTCTGTGCCGTCCTCGCGTCAAAAACCTTCTCGAGTTCACCGACTAAAGCGTCGCGATCAACAAGTATCTGTCCCGTGCTCACAATTCACCTCACCTGAAATCGTGGAATACCTCCAAGTCTAGCTTCTCAGCGGAGGGAAACGGAAGCTACTTTCCCAACTCCTCGACCACGTCTCGCAAAACCTGCACCCCTTCGCGCAGACTGGTCAGTGAAAGTCGCTCGTCAGTCCCGTGGACCCGACGGCTTTCCGCCTCTTCGATAGCAAGGCCAGTGAAGCCGTAACTCACGATTCCTTTTCTGCGGAAGTAGTGAGAGTCCGTGAATCCACTCAGGACCGCCGGCACCACAAGGGCCTGGGGATCGCGCCGTTCGGCCACACTGCGAATAGCACGAAAGAGTTCGGTCTCGGGCTCGGAAGCTAATGGTGGGAAGTTAAGAAGAATGGAGAAACGCACATCAGGGTCGTCCACCACTTTCTCCAGTGAGGTCACGAATTGCCGTGGGTCTTCTCCGGGCAGCAACCGGCAATCGAGTTGCGCGCGGGCATGCGTCGGAATGACGTTGGTTTTGTTACTGCCTTCAAGCACAGTGGGTGAGATCGTATTGCGCACCAAGGCATTGTAAAGGGGATTCGCGGTGAATTCTTTCAGAAAAGCTGGATCGGCCAAGGCTTTCTCCAAGTCTCGAAAATGGGCGGCTTTTGTTGACTCTTCACGAGCGGCAAGCGCAGAAAAATACGACTGCACGGCTGGAACCACTTTGATATTCGTTTCGTAATTGCGAATTTTTTCCAGCGCACGGATGAGGCGGGTCACCGCCGTCTCGCGCAACGGAACCGACCCATGCCCAGCCGGTCCTTTGGCTTCCAGTTGAATCCAACAGGGGGCTTTCTCGGCAATATCCACATTATAGGAGCGCTGTCCGTCCTGAATACGGATACCGCCGCCTTCGGTTAGCAAGAACTCGGCATCGGCAAGGAGATCGGCGTGCTGCTCAAGAAACCAGCCCGCACCCAGACGCCCGCCCACTTCCTCATCCGCCGTGCCTAAGAAAATGATGTCACGCGTGAGTGGTACGCCAGCGCGCTTTAATAACGCCAAGGTCATGAACTGCACCACGGCAACGCCCTTGCAATCAATCGCCCCGCGCCCGTACACGTACCCATCCTTGATCTCGCCCGCGAAAGGATCGATTGACCAATCGGCTTTCACGGCGGGAACCACATCAAGATGATGCAAAAGAATCAGTGCTTTCTTCTCGCCGCTCCCTTTGAGACGGGCGTACACGACGCCACGGCCAGGTTGCGACTCGAAGACTTGCGCTTCAATCCCTTCACGAGCGAGCACCTCTCGCCAAAAATTGGCGGCGGCGATCTCGTTCCCTGGAGGATTCGTCGTGTCGATTTGTACGTATCGGCTGAGAAGATCGCTCGCCTCTTTCTCAACAGCGGGCCATTCGGGTTCTCCCGCCCAGCTTACGATGGGCATGATGAGAATACATAGCAGCGTCAGCAGAAGACAGCTTCGGATTTCTCGATGAGGTATTGGCATAATGATATTCCAGTGCGGAAAGAAAAATGAAAAGGGCTCTCAATCCCCCTCACCCTAGCCCTCTCCCATCCGGGAGAGGGAACTTTAGGAGCCCACTACCTAATGCCACTACCCATCCAGAAGAGGGAATTTAGCAGGCATTTAACGGTGGCCTTTCTTGAGGTGGGAGGCAAAGAATAGCCGACTAACAAGAGGCGGTCAGCGCCTCAAGTTCGTCACGGTCGAGCACATACTGTTCATTGCAAAATTCGCACGTCACCCGCGCCTGCCCTTCTTTCTCGACAAGGTCACGAATTTCGGCGACCCCTAACGCCACCAGCGCGCCCATAACTCGCTCTCGTGAACAACGACACACGAAACGGACAGGGACTTCGCCAACTGTCAGAGGGACAAATCCTTCAAGAGCATGTGCGATAATCTCTATCGGGGTGGCGCCTTCGCGCACAAGCTGACTGACTGGCTTGGCGCGTGCCACGCAGGTTTCGAGTTGGGCAATCGTTTCCGCGCTCGCCCCAGGCATCACTTGCAAGAGAAAGCCGCCTGAGGCCACCACGGCTTCCGTGGGCGCGACAAAAACGCCCAAGCTGACCGCGGACGGGATTTGCTCCGAACTCAATAAGTAGTGCGCGATGTCCGCCCCAATCTCACCGGAGACGATCGGGAGCACGCTCCGATAGGGCTCCTTGTTCCAGGATTGCGCGCGTATCACTGTGAGTGTTCCCGCTCCCACCGCGCCCCCAACATTCAGTTTGCCACGGTTGAGGGGGAGATGCGTGCGCGGGTGATAGACGAAGCCACGGACTTCTCCCTGCCCATTGGCTTCGGCGAAAATCCCTCGCAACGGACCACGCCCCATGAATTGAAGTGACAGTTTCTCGTCTTCCTTGAGCATACTGCCCAGGAGCAAACTCGCGGTCAGCGTGCGTCCTAAAGCCGCGCTGGCAGTGGGTGCGGTTTGGTGGCGTACACGCGCTTCTTCAACAAGCGCGGTAGTGACCGCCGCTAACGCACGGATGGTGTTACCCGCCGCCGTCGCCTTCACGAGCAAATCAGGAGCTGACATAGAGGCTACGCGGAGCGCGAACGGAGGGATTTTTTGTTCGGTGTGGAGGGTTTCTCCGTCTCAACCGCATTTAAGGGGACGCATTCAACGATTTCCAAATCATATCCGGGTAAGCTCACCAACCGGCGGGGATAGTTCGTCAACAGTCGCATTTTCCGCACCCCAATATCGCGCAAAATTTGCGCGCCGATTCCATAATCACGAAAATCCCTGATCTGCGAACCTGGACTGGTGCTCGGTCGCCGCGATTCGTGCGGATGCCGCTTCCCCGCGCGGACGTTGCTCCGAAAGGCATACGACCCCTGTCCTTCCTGGCGGAGATACAAGATCACGCCTTTCCCCTCAGCGGCAATGAGTTCCATCGACTGTCGCAACAACGCGCTCGTATTACTCTGCGCGTAGCTGAAGACATCGCCAGGGAGATACTCGGCGTGGGCACGTACCAAAACCGGCTCATCTGGCGAGATTTCGCCTTTGACCAGCACAATATGTTCCTCTTCATCCACATCACTGGTGTAGACATGAGCAATGAAATCGCCACCCGCGCGCGTGGGCAGACGAGCTTCGGCCACATGATGAACAAGGGAGTCATGTTTGAGGCGATATTGAATGAGGTCGGCGATGGTCGCGATCTTGATCCCGTGTTTCACCGAGAATTCCTCAAGATCAGCAAGGCGCGCCATCGTGCCATCATCGCGCATGATCTCACAAATCACGCCGGCGGGTTTGAGATCGGCCAAGCGAGAAAGATCGACGGAACCTTCCGTCTGTCCCGTGCGTACCAAGACGCCACCCCGTCGCGCCCGGAGCGGGAAGATATGGCCAGGCACGATGAAATCCTCCGGTCGGACATCATCCTTGACCGCGGCAAGAATAGTGGCGGCCCGGTCCTCCGCGGTCACACCGTGGGTCACCCCTCGCGCGTCAATCGATACGGTGAAGGCCGTTCCGAGTGGGGCCGTATTTTTCGCGACCATCATGGGTAAACCGAGTGCATCAATCTGCTCCTCGGCCATCGGCAAGCAGATCAACCCGCGGCCATACGCCGCCATGAAGTTGATGGCTTCGGGGGTCACTTTCTCGGCGGCCATGCACAGGTCGCCTTCATTCTCGCGGTCTTCATCATCCATCAGGATGATCATGCGACCCGCGCGAATCTCTTCAATGGCCTCTTCGGCGGAAACGACGTACGGACTTTTATGTACTGGTGTTGGGGGAGGTGTTGAAAACATCGGCGCCCCTCTTTAGCTCTGTTCCTGAAACTGCTTCGCTTATAGCCCGCTGCCTGGCTGTCTGTAAAGTAGAGGGCGCGTCGCTGCTTGACCGTCCGCCACAGGACAGGTATTGATGCTCCTGCGTGCTCACTCAGAAAGGGTAGGAAACACGCCCTGCGGAGGATGTGTTCTTCAGGGGGAGTCGTGAGCAGGAACGAAGGGGAGAAATCTTCACGCCCTACGGTTTGTTAAGGAGAGAGGGAATGCCAAACGTTACTATTGAGGGACCTGTTGATTTACGGCAGATCGTAATCCGTCGTCCGGAGATGTTCCTCCGGGACCCTGACGGCATCAAGCGCGTCAGCGAATATTACATCAACACTGACTGTAGTAAGCTGCTCCTCGAAGCGCTGGTCATTGAACCAGGCAAGAAGCAACAATTTTTCTTTCAAGTCTGTAAGAAGCCAGACGGGGCGATTATTCGACTCGAACCGATCTGTGAAGCGGAAAAGACCCCAGGCGTGAAACGCTTAATGGGTCAGGTGGCCTTTGCTGTCCGCTCGCTTTTTCCCGGAGCCCGCTACGGCAAGACGAATATCGCGGACTTCCTTCCAGACAATGCAGGCGTGGCCAACATCTCCCGCGGGGGTGGCAAAAAATTACGCGCCGTTGCGTAATTTCCTTCACTTCAGTCCTCCACCAGCCAGATGTCTTAGCAACAACACTCACAGCGCTCGGCCTACTTGGATAGAGCATTCCAGGTGGGCAGTCGCACTTCCCACGTTTCACGCGACACTGCACCCGCCAATATCTCGCAGTTGAGGAAAGGGGAAATTTGCCCTTTCCTCAAGCAGAGCAATCAACGCTCTCTACTTACGCCAGCCAGTATCGACTTTTGGAGGGGGGTTCTCGATTTGGTATTGCTCGGACTCAGACTGAAGCCAACTCAGGACAAAATCGACCGAATCTTGGCCATAGAACGCGTGCCAGTAAATGACCCCAGCACCGAAGAAGACTCCCCAGAGGAAATTACGTCGCTTCTTGTTTATCGTGCTCTTCATAATATCTTCAGTATCGGCATTGCCAGAAAAAATTTAACTCCGACTCAAAAACCCCAACCGTCCCCGTACCCATGCCATCACCGCCAAGCGAGCTTTCGCGGTTGGCGTCAGCGTGACACGGGTGCCAAAAACGTGGAAGCGTCGTGCCGTCAGGGCATCCAAAAGGCGGGCGTAAATCAGGTGCATCGCTTCCGCCGCCACTAAGGAACGCTGATCCTCGGACGCAAGATGCCGCGCCGCTGCCTGGTAATAGGTCCTGGCCCGCTCCCCTTCAAAAGTCATCAGTTGAACAAACGCGTCTGAGTACGCACCGGCAAGCACATCCTCCTCGGCATAGCCGAAACGGGCTAAATCTTCCCCCGGAAGATAGATGCGCCCCCGTTGCCCGTCCTCTCCAACATCTCGCAGGTTATTGGTCAGTTGAAAAGCGATACCCAAATTCACCGCGTATTCGCGCGCGCTGGGATTGCGGTAGCCAAAAATTTCTATACAAGCGAGCCCGACCAACGAGGCGACCCGATAGCAATACTCGTACAGGTCATCAAAGGTCGCATAGCGCATGCGACTCAGGTCCATCTCAACCCCGTCGATGATCCCGGCAAGATATTCTTGCTGGATAGGAAACCGTTGCACGGTATCAGCCAGCGCTTGCGAGATGGGATGACGTGGAGTTCCGGCATAACATTGGCGGAGTTCTTCTCGCCAGGAGCCGAGTAACGTGGCCAGTTTCTCCTTGCGACTCCCTCCTGTAACCGGACTCGCAACGCCATCCTGCTGGTCGGCGATATCATCCATGAACCGGCAAAACGCGTAGAGCGCGCAGAGCGCGTTATGACGGTCGGATGGAAGCAAGCGAAACGCGTAGTAGAAATTTGACGAGCTTTTCCGCGTCACATCGCGGCAATACGCATACGCCTGGGGTAAAGAAGGGAGGGGCGCTTGCAAAACGGGAGACAACGATACCGCATTCTCTCGCATACGCTCCCCGTCCTCCAGTTTTTTGTTGCTGTTGTTTCTCAGGCCGATGCCGCGATCCGTGCGGGAACGCAAGCCAGTGCGGCGCGCGCGTACGCCCGTGCCCAACGATCCGCTTCGAGTAACCCATCAAGGGTACTCACAGGTTGTGGGATATGGGCATCAAGCACGTAACGATTCAGCGCGGCGATATCCGTGAAACGAATCTCTTCCGCGAG
The DNA here is from genome assembly GCA_031389045.1 of Deltaproteobacteria bacterium. Taxonomy (GTDB): domain Bacteria; phylum Desulfobacterota; class Binatia; order Bin18; family Bin18; genus JABFSC01. The sequence goes on from JANMSE010000669.1 coordinate 7,238, forward strand.
AAAACTCTCGACCGTCACCTCGTTCGCCGCATTCAGCACCGCCGGGCAGGTCCCGCCACGAGCCAGCGCGTCATAGGCGAGTTGGAGACAAGGAAATTTATCAAAATCCGGCTGTGCAAAAGTGAGTTGCTGGGCGGCGACCAAATCAAGCGAGGGCAAATGCGTCAACGGCAACCGGTCTGGATAGGCCAAAATGTAGGAAATCGGAATCGTCATGTCGGGAATGCCGAGCTGTGCCAGCACCGACCCGTCAATGTATTCAACCATTGAGTGTACAATACTCTGCGGGTGAACAATGACCGTCACTTGTTCTGGTGGGAGGTTAAACAGCCATCGGGCTTCAATGACCTCCAGCCCTTTGTTCATCAGCGTGGCGGAGTCAATCGTGATCTTACTGCCCATCTTCCACGTCGGATGCTTGAGCGCCTCGGCCACCGTCACATGCGGCAGTTCCTCGGCTGGTCGCCGCAGAAACGGTCCACCAGAGGCGGTGAGAATAATGCGTTTGACCTGTTCACGCTGGTATCCGTGCAACGCTTGGAAAATCGCGTTGTGCTCACTGTCCACCGGTAAAATGCGCACCCCGTATTTGCGAGCCTCGCGGGTCATCAGTTCGCCAGAGATGACGAGCGCTTCCTTATTCGCCAAGGCAATGGTTTTTCCGGCGCGAATCGCGGCCAATGTCGGCGCGAGGCCAACAGCACCAACGAGAGCCGACATCACCATCTCCGCCCCTGGATGCGTCGCGACCGCGAGTAGGCCCTCGCTGCCCCACACAATCTCCCCGTGAAAGTCGCCTATTTGCGAGCGCAAGTCGCGCGCGTCGGCTTCATTGGTGAGCGAGACTAATTCAGGCTTGAACAGACGAATCTGTTCCTTCAGTTTGATCAGATTTTTCCCGGCGGCCAGCGCCACCACCTGGAAGCGGTCAGGAAACTGCTCAGCAATCGTCAGGGTCGAAACACCGATGGAGCCCGTCGAGCCGAGCACTGACAGCTTTTTCATCCCAATCCCCCATTTCGCGGAAGCTCTAGAATCGGCACGGGGTCCCAGTTTTGGACGCCATGCACCAGCAGTTCCGCCCCTTCGCCCATGAGCTGCATACGTAGCGAACGAGGGCGGGGGCCGTCAAGCTCGGCGCGAATAATTGCCTGGTCGAGAGCCATCTCATCCCCTCCCATTTCCGGCTGCCATGCGTGCACGGGCACGAAACGCCCCTAGCGCCATCAAAGGAAAATAGTTGCAATAGCCGGAATACCGCAGGTAAAAATGTCGCGGAAATCCGGTGCCGGTAAATAAATCTTCCGACCATGACCCCGCCGACTCCTGGTGTGTCAGGAGATACCCAACCCCACGCAAGACCTCGGCGCAAATCTCCTCTTCAGCGGCCAAGAGCCCCAGCACCGCCCACGCCGTTTGCGAAGGCGTGCTGTCACCCTTCCCTGCTCGCTCCGGTTCCCAATACGAAAGGCAATCTTCTCCCCAGCCGCCATCGGCATTTTGTCGCGCTTTGAGCCACGCGACGGCCCGCCGCACATAGGGCAAATTCATGTTTTCATCAATGGCGCGCAGTCCCACTAGCACCGACCACGTGCCATAAATATAGTTGACGCCCCAACGCCCCCACCAAGAACCATCGCGTTCTTGCACGTTCCGCAAAAAAGTGAGTGCCCGTTGCGCGCGACCAAATTCCTTGTCGTACCCGAACGTGCCCATCATCTCCAACAAGCGGCCCGCGAGGTCGGCGGTCGGCGGATCAATCATCGCTTTCAGGTCGCCAAACGGCATCTGGTTCCACAGATCAAGCGTATTATCGGTATCAAACGCGCCCCAGCCGCCGTTGCGGCTCTGCATCCCCAGAGTCCAGTGCACTCCGCGTGCGAGCGCGTGATCTTTCTTACGCTCGTCGAGCCCGGTCACGCGCTTAAGAGTAAAGAGAATGACAGCAGTGTCATCCACATCAGGATACCAGTCGTTGGCGAACTCAAAGGCCCAGCCGCCCGGCTCCAGTTCGGGATTCTTCACTTGCCAGTCACCCGGCTTGAAAATCTGTTGGTCGATAATCCAGTTCGCGGCTTTGGTCACTACCGGATGGTCAGTCGGCATGCCTGAATCGATCAACGCCTTCACCGCCCATACCGTATCCCACACCGGCGACACGCAGGGCTGAAAGAGCAGATGTCCGCCCGTTTCCATAAGAAAGTCTTCGATCGCCTGAATCCCTTTGGCCACCGCGGGATGGTCATCGCGATAGCCAAGACTGTGGAGCGCCATCACCGAGTTCAACATCGCCGGTTGAATCCCGCCCCATCCTCCGTTGACATCCTGATGATCCAACACCCAGCGTTCGGCCTTTTTCAGCGCGCGTGGACGGAGGGGCTTCACCGGACTATGACCCAAGAACTTGAGCACCTTGTCCGTAGCAATGAAAAAACTTTCCCACGAGAGCCCCGGAGATGAGCGCGGGAAACTCAGATCGGAGTGTTCCGGCGGGTCTTTCCACAACTCAGAAACGCCACGTTCTGGCGCGATCCGAATGTACGGCTGATGCGCGAGAATAATGCTCAGCGGTACCACGGTGCCCCGCGCCCAACTCGACATTTCGTAAATGTTGACCGGGAACCACGGTGGCAGCAAATTCAGCTCAACCGGCACGGCGGGAACGCCATGCCACGGAAACTGCCCAAAGTAGGCGAGAAAAATGCGCGTGAATACTTGCGCTTGCGCGAGTCCGCCTTTGGCTAAAATGAACGCGCGGGCTTTGACCAACGCCGGATGATCGGCGGAGTAGCCCGTGAGTTTCAGCGCGAAATAGGCCTCAATCGTGTTGCCTAAATGGCCAGGCCCTTTGTAAAACAGCGACCAGGCACCGTCCTCGCCCTGGACCGACAAGATATGCTCACAGAGACGACGATGCTTCTGTTCATCGACACGCCCCATGAAATGGTTGAAGAAGATGTACTCGGCATCCATCGTGGCATTGGCTTCGAGGGGATAATACCAATAGCCATCGGCGTGTTGCTCACGCTGGAAGTATTGCCGCGCGCGAGTAATCGCGTTTTCGACACCCTGGAGAAATTCGGTCTGGGTTGATGGGGACCAGGAGGGAGACGACATGTTCTCTTCCACTACCACAACTTCCCTGCCTCGCGGCCTCCAGCCTCGGTCAATCACACAGCCGAGAGGCAGCCCGGAGCAACTCTTCTCTCCGGTTTTTACAGTGGAAATTGTATAAAGGCTCACCCTGCCGGTGTCAACGCGCTCACACGCTTTCCACTTCACCCGGATAGGTTTCGTTGCTCCAGAAACTCTGGTATCGTCCCCCAGGTTTGTGGTTGGAGGCATACGATATGGTTCAGCGCATTTCTCACCGGTGGTTGTTTCTGCTCGCGGCACTCGTCTTCGCCCCGCCGCTTCATGCCGAACCCAATCGAATTGCTTACGTCGATCCGACCGGCGACATTTACACCATCCAGCCCGATGGCGAAGGACGCCGAAAACTCGCTTCCGGCGAGATGCTCCAAACCATCGCCTTTACTCCACGCCCCATTCAAGACGAGGAAAAAGGCTTCTACAGTTGGCCGGTCTGGTCACCAGACGCGTCGCGCATCGCGAGTTTCCGCTTGGTGGCGGGAGAAGACTCGCAAATCGACGGCCTCTACATGTTCGATGTCGCCAGCTCCCAGGTCCTCCATTCCTATAAAGCGCCAGGACTGCAGCCCATCTACGCGTACTGGGCGCCCAATAGCCAACATCTGGCGGTGCTACTCGGCGGCAACGGTCCGCTCTCGCTCGGCTTGTGGCCACCACCAGCAGGCCAGCAGCCCAAAACCATCGCGCAAGGCATTCCTTTCTATTTCAATTGGCGCGCCGATGCCCAAGCCTTACTGGTGCACACCGGTGGAGAGCGCGACAGTAAAGAAGGCCACTCCGTCAGTATGGTTGACGTCGGGAGTGGCAAACGCACGATGGTTTCTCGTGCTCCCGCGGTCTTTGGCCCGCCCTCGTGGTCACCAGATGGAAAATGGCTCGCGTATGGCGACCAGGTCGAGCAAAAAGACAAGCCCGCCCAAACCGCGCTCATGGTTGCCGCGGCGGATGGAAGTGACGCGAAATCGCTTGGCACCTTCCCAGAAAAGATCACGATTGAGTGGTCGCCCACCCAACCGCAAATCGCCATCGCCACCAGCGCGTTCGCCGAGGACCCCATCGTCGAGAACCTCCAACTGGTTGATGTCCCCTCCGGTAAGGTGCGCATGCTCGTCAAAGAGCCGCTCGCTGGCTATTTCTGGTCACCAGATGGGACTCGCATTCTTTACGCCCGGCGCAAACCGGATAGTTTCTTGTGGACTTGGTGCATCGTCGATGTCGCGGACGGCACAATTTCCGAAGTTGTCGATTTTCTCCCAGCCCGCCCCATGCTGATTGTCTTTCAGTATTTCGACCAATACGCACTCTCGCATCGCTTATGGTCACCCGATAGCAAGCAGTTTGTGTTCTCTGGCAGTGCTGGCCCCGATGCGCATCCCGCGACCGCGATTCGAAGCCCCGCAGTCTATATCGTCGAGGCCAAAGCTCGCGCCACGCCCAAGTCAGTCGCCGACGGACATATCGCGTTCTGGTCCCCACGCTGACCGTTTCCAGCTCTTTTTGGTGAAAAAATCAGCAGTGCCCATCTTCTAGGCACCGCCACTGCGGGCGCACGTCCCTTTTTCTTCACTTTCCACTGATAATTCAGCAGGTTGCTTCAGTGGCACTTTCCTTGCTCTCCTCCCGTCTCAGCAGAACGACCACAGCATTCTCATTTTTGGAGGGAGGAGCAATGAACTATCCACATCGGCGACAGACAGGGATTCTCGGTCTTACCAGCGCGGCCTTGCTTTGGGCTCAGCCAGCGCTCGCGGAGGAGGCAGCAACGGCGATCAACACGGGGGATACCGCATGGGTGCTCACGGCCTCGGCACTCGTGCTGATGATGACACTCCCAGGGTTGGCCTTATTTTACGGCGGCCTCGTGCGCGCCAAAAACATCTTGAATGTCCTCATGCAATGTTTTCTGTCGGCGGGCATCGTCGGCGTCTTATGGGTGCTCGTTGGGTATAGCTTGGCGTTTGGCACGGGTGGCGCTTTTATTGGCGACCTCTCAAAAGTTGGACTCGCGGGGGTCACGCTCGACTCGGTCTCGGCGAATTTCGCGACCCCACCCCGCAACATTCCTGAATATGTCTTTGTCATGTTCCAAGCGATGTTCGCCATTATCACTCCGGCGTTAATCTTGGGCGCTATCGCGGAACGTATGAAATTCTCCGTCTGGGTGGCATTCATTTCACTCTGGTTACTCGTGGTCTACTGCCCGCTCGCGCACATGGTGTGGGCGAGTGAGGGATGGATATTCAAGGCCAGTGCGATTGACTTCGCTGGGGGACTGGTCGTCCACATGTCGAGCGGCATGTCGGCGCTCGTGGCGGCCCTTATCCTGGGCAAACGCCAAGGGTTCGGCAAAGACCCCATGCCGCCTCACAATCTGCCACTCTGTCTTATTGGTGCCGGTCTCCTCTGGGCGGGATGGTTTGGGTTCAACTCCGGCAGTGCCCTGAGCGCCAGCCCGCTCGCCGCGCTTGCTTTTCTGAATACGGGAACCGCCGCCTCGACCGCCGTGGTCGCCTGGGCATTGATCGAATGGGTGCATCGCGGCAAACCGACCGCGCTCGGTGGTGCGACCGCCGCTGTGGCGGGCTTGGTGGCGATCACACCCGCGTGTGGCAATGTCAGTCCCTTGGGTGCCATCGCCATCGGCGCTGGCGTGTCCGTCATCTCCTACGCCGCCTGTACCTTTCTCAAACCCGCCTTGGGCTATGATGATTCACTTGATGTGTTTGGCGTGCATGGACTCGGTGGGATGTGGGGGGCGCTCGCGGCGGGCCTCTTCGCCGTGACGTTAGGTTCAGGCGTCGAGAGCAACGCGCAACAGTTTATGATTCAACTGAAAAGCGTGGGCTTCGTCACTGTGTTTTCTATCGTGGCCACGACCATTCTCCTCATGCTGCTCAAAGCGGTCTTCGGCTCACTGCGAGTGTCGGAGGAAGAGGAATACGACGGACTCGACATCTCGCAGCACAGTGAAAACGCCTACTCCTTGGGTGGCGGCGGTTCGATTGCCGAGCCCATGCGCGCCAGTATTGCCAGCTCCGCGTCCATGTCGCTGCTCGCGAAACCAGGACAACCCGCATAAATCTTCGGCTTCCGCCCCTGCCGGTAGACGGCTCCTTCCCAATCCCTGCGCCTCGCCATCCGCCCCCTAACGGATGCGCGAGGCGCGGGTCCAACACCCCCGCCCCTCCTGTTCGCGTTGCCAAGTCGTGATAGAGAAGCACGCACGGCTATGCACCTCCACTACGAAACCTACGGCCAAGGTCACCCGCTGATTATCCTGCACGGCTTATTCGGCACGCAAGAAAACTGGCGAACGTTGAGCAAAGCCTTTGCCCAACAATTCCAGGTCTTCGCGCTCGACCAGCGCAATCACGGGCGCTCACCGCATAGCGAGGTTTTCACATACGAAGCGATGAGTGAGGACCTGCATGAATTCATGCAAGCGCATCGGCTCACGTCAGCCCACGTGCTTGGTCACTCAATGGGTGGAAAGGTGGCCATGCGGTTCGCGGTCACGTATCCCGACTTGGTGGACAAACTCGTGGTGGTGGACATCGCGCCCAAGGTCTATCCGCCTGGCCATGACGATGTCTTTGCTGGGTTGTATGCGCTCGATTTACCGACGTTACGCAGCCGCCACGACGCGGACACAGCTCTTGCCCACCACCTCCCGGACCTCGTGCTACGGCAATTTCTTCTGAAAAATCTTGAGCGCACCGAGTCCGGCGCGTTTCGCTGGCGGATCAACCTTGATGGCATCCGTGAGAATTACGCCGAGATGCTCAAAGGCTTCGACCTCACTGGCACGTACACGAAGCCCAGCTTGTTCATCAGAGGTGCCGATTCTGGCTACATCAAAGAGAGCGACCTCCTCACGATAAGAGAGATATTTCCGCGCGCGCGACTGGTCAGCATCCCTGGCACGGGGCATTGGGTGCACGCGGAAGCACCGCGGGAGTTCGCGCGCATCGTGGTTGCGTTCCTCGAAAAAGATTAGGACTTGCCAACAATACCTAAATTTTCCAGACGCCGAATCTCCGCGCCGCTCACTCCGAGTTTCTCCAGCACCTCTGTCGTATGCTGCCCCAAGGTTGGCGGTGGGCTCTGAATCTTGGCGGGCGTATCGGAGAAGCGCCACACCGGACCGATGGTCTTGAACTTCCCCACCGTCGGATGGTCAATCTCTTGCACAACGTCCAGTGCCGCTATCTGCGGGTGAGCCACGAGTTGTGGGTACTCCATGAAGGGCACGGCGTCCCCGTTAAATTCATGAATCAAGCGGACGACTTCTTCACTGGTCATGTCCTTGAAGCCTTCCTCCCACAGCGGTTTCACTTCGGCGGCATAGCGACCAATGCTCGTCGCATCGCGGCCAAAGCCTGCGAATCGCGGATCGCTCAGGCTCTCGACCATGCCCAGGGAAATCAACAGCCGATCCCAGTCCTCGCTGTTGCCGCGGCGCAGACCAAAATAGACGTGCCCATCCTTGGTTTTGTAGCCTTGGTCGGGGGCCCTGGTGTAATGGTCCAGGTGAAAGCCATACCACTCATCGGGATCGGTCATCGCCGTCCACATGATGCCGCGTATATGGAGCAACGTGCCGAGCATACTGACGGCGACACGCTGCCCTTCACCCTTACGCACCCGATGAAAGAGTCCGGCGGTGACTGCTTGTGAGGCAAGGATGCCCGTGTTGAGACTGGCGACATCTGTACCCGTCCGTACTGGGGGCTCGCCGATTCGGCCCAGCGAGTTGGTGTAATCCGCCATCGCCTGAATCACCAACTCAGCTCCGGGCATATTCCGTAACGGCCCTTCTTCGCCAAACGCGCTGATGGCGCAGTAGACGAGCTTGGGATTGAGTGTCCGCAACGAGTCATAGCCCAGGCCCAGTTTCTCCGCTTCGCCCGGACCGAGGTCTTCGAGCAGCACATCGGCCTTGGCGACCAACTGACGGACGAGGTCCTGACCGTCAGGCGTATGAATATCGAGGGCCACGCTTTTTTTATTGCGATTGAGACTCAAAAACACTGCGCTTTCGTCGCCAATAAACGGCGGACCCATCACGCGAGAACAATCGCCAGTCAATGGTTCGATCTTAATAATCTCAGCGCCAGCGTCGCCAAGACGCATCGAACCGAAAGGACCGCAGAGTCCCTGCGTCAAATCAACAATGGTAAATCCCGAGAGTGCTCCGTTCATAACATCACTTTTGATTTTTGCCTTTTGATTTTTGATTTGCTTTTTCGCGCCGTCACGCAATCAAACCAAACTCCCGCAACACTTCATCGGTATGCTCGCCCTTGAGTCCGCCTGGCCGAATCGGTCCCGCCGGAGTTTTCGAGAACTGCCACGGCAGGCCATCAACTTGCAGCGCCCCCCAATGCGGCGTCTGCAACTCCACGATCTGCTGGTTTTGCAGCACTTGCGGGTGATGCCGCAGCCCCTCAAAATCCATGATCCGACTGTTGGGCACTTGCTCTTTCGTCAGACGGATGACCCACCACGCCGCCGGTTTGGTACGAAACCGCGCCTCGACCAGCGGAATCAACTCCGCACGATTCCTCACGCGTTGTGGATTCGTGATGAAACGAGGATCATTGCAAAGGTCATCAAGTTTCAGCGCCCGACAGAAACGCGGCCATTGATCCTCGCTCACCACACCAACGGCAATGTACTGTTGGTCTTCACACACAAACGCCTGATGCGGCACGGTCGTCGTCACCGCGCTGCCCATCGGCTTTGGCTGTTCATTGGTCGCGAAGTATTCCGCGAGGCGACTGGTCTGGAGCGACAACGCACCAGCGAGCATTTCAATTTCGATCTTCTGCCCTTTGCCAGTCCGTTCACGAGCCAACAGCGCTTGCAGCACGGCCTCGACAATCATCGTGCTCGTGGAGATGTCGAGATGCGCGAGGTGGCGGAACATCTCCCCTTCCCCGCCTTGCTGACCAGTAATACTGCACCACCCCGAAAACGCTTGCAGCAGCGGATCGATACCCGCTTCCTTGGCCATCGGTCCAACACGTCCATAAGCAGACGCCGCCACATACACCATGCGGGGATTGATTTTCGACACCACATCGAACCCCAGCCCTAAGCGTTCGACCGCGCCGGGTCGCATGTTCTGGACAAAAATGTCGCTCTTCTCGATCAGTTTGAGAGCAATGGCACGGTCGCCCTCGTTCTTCAGATCAAGGACGATGTGGCGTTTATTAAAATTAGCCGAGATGTAAAGGACAGCAGTCCCTTTGATCGGCGGCGGGATCGCATGTGAAAGTTCGCCCTCCGGGGCTTCCACTTTAATGACATCCGCCCCCAATTCACCGAGCAACTTACTCGCCCAGGGACCAACCGCCGCGATCGTCAAATCAAACACACGAATTCCTTCAAGAATACCTGGCATACTACCTCCCGCTTTTAGTTTCGAGTGTTAGGGGTCGTCAAGAAACAACTGACCGATTTGGCGGGTGGCGGGTGCCACTGCTGGCTTGTCCAGCAGTGCTCTCTACGCCTGACTCCCTACTGCTCGTCACCCGAAACCTGACCCCCGACCCCTGCCCCCTGTTACCGCCGAGTCAGTCGAAACTTCGCCAACGTCACGTCCGCCGTCACATCGTCGAAAACAATTTCCACCGGCATGCCGATCTCAATGTCAGCATTGTCGATCCCGACCAGATTCGTCAGCAGCCGGGGCCCTTCTTCCAGTTCCACCTCGGCGACATTGTACGGAATCTCGTCCTTGACCGACGAGAAATAGGCTTGATGAAACACCACCCACGAGTTGACCTTCCCGCGCCCGCTGAGCTTCCGCCAAGTAAAATCGCGCGACCAACAGCCCGGACAGAATGGTCCCGGTGGATACCACAGCGTCTGGCAGTCATTGCACCGTTGCAGTTTCAGATCGCGCTGCTTGAGTCCAGTCCAATAGGGTTCACTGAGCGAAGAAATCGCTGGTAAAGGTTTTTTGTATTCCGCCATGAGATTACCCTTTCCGATAAATCAACGAGTCGCCATACGCATTGCCCCACTGAATCAGTTGCGCGTTGGCGATTTGCCGTGGGCCACACTCACCCCGGAGCTGTCGCACGATTTCCACGTGATGATTCCAGCCCATCACATGCGCCTCGGACATCAGGCCGCCATTGGTGTTGATCGGCAACGCGCCACCCAATTCAATGCGTCCGTTTTGCGTGAACGCCGCCGCTTCGCCCGGCTGGCAGTAGCCCCACCGCTCCAGCGCGGTCCACACCAGAATCGCGAACGCATCGTATGTAAAGAACGCGCTCATATCTTTCTGCGTCACGCCCGCCATTTGGTAGACCGGTTGCAAGTCCGGCTTGTAGTCGAAGACCTGTTGTTGCGACGTACCAAACCCCGGATGGGTCCATATAAACTCCTCGCGCCCGGCGGGGAGCCCTTGCATGCCGCTGAGGTAGACCGGTTTCTTCTTGAGGTCACGCGCGCGATCACTGCGTGAGACAATCACACACGCGGCCCCATCGTTGATTTGGCAATAGTCCAAGAGATGGAGCGGCTCGCAGACATAGCGCGAGTTTTGGTGATCTTCGACCGTAATCGGTTCGCGCATGATCGCGGCGGGATTGAGCGCGGCATGTTTACGAAACGCCACAGCGACCGCAGCCAGTTGACGACTGGTGGCTCCATAGCGATGAAAGTATTTCTGCGCGACCAGCGCCGCGCCAGCACCCGGCGAGGTCATGCCATACACCGGGTCCTCACCATGCCCGCCACCGCCTTCGCGCGCGCCTTCGTTATCCCCGGCTCCACCCATCATCGGTTTACGAAAGCCAGAGAAACTGATCGACGCCAAACAGGCCACATGATTCGCCAGCCCAGCGCTAACCGCCATCGCCGCGTTCTGAATACAAGTCGCGGTAAATCGTCCATGCGCCCAGGTTTGGTTGTACATTCTGAGCTTGAGCCCCAAGGCGTAAGCCAACGTGTCAGCATCCGCGCCAATGGGGGTACCGAAACTCACAATCAGTCCATCCAGATCGTCACGAGTGAGGCCCGCGTCATCGAGCGCATTGCGAATCGCGTCACCGGCCAAGTCGATGGTGCTGCGATTGAGGCGTTTGCCGTAAGGTGAGTGTCCCACGCCACTCACCGCCGCCTGATCTTTCAGATCCCATGCAGGCATAGTCAATCCTCCCGCGCGGCACAGTAGGATAGAACAGCGAGAAGTGTCAACTGAGAACGACGTGTCTCTTGAGCGAGGACGAGACCTGTGGTTACCTGACGACAGTGAGGAAACAATGAGCACCCGGCTCCACACCAAACTGATTCACGAAGGACAGTACGCCGCCGAAGTGGAAGTCGCCTTGATTGAGACAGATGACGGATGGTCACCATATCTGTCCCTAGAGGACGCGCGGAAGTTAGATGCTGTGCGGAAAGCGTTACGGCGAGGGGACCTGAAACAGGCCAGCCAACTGGGGCGGCTGTTTGAGCTTACCCCAGTGCACGTCTGAGGCGAACAGCCGCCCCCCTGACCGGCTCCCGCCGAAAGGTCACCCCATGCTCACCTACAAAGCCATGTACAAGTTTCTCGATCACGGAGTGCACGCCGAGGTGCTCGATTTTCCCGGCACCATCTCTTGTGGGGCAACCCTCGAAGAAGCACGTCGCGCCCTGGCCAGCGCCTTGGTCGATATGGCCGAGACCAATCTGCTTCAGGGGGAGCCGTTACCACAGCCTGATTCCTCACGCACCGATCCAGAAGCGGATATCGAAGAGCCCATTCACTTACTCCTCACTACGGCGTCCCAAGTCAAAGTCATTCCTCAAGTAACCGCCAGCAACGCCTGCGCCTCTTGCAAATCGACCGTCTCAAACCCTTCCGAAAACTGACCGTAAATCCCGGACAGCAAGGCATGCGCCTCGTGCCGCTTTCCCTGCTGTTGCCACAACCGGGCAAGGCTCATTGATGCCCGGAGTTCCCACGCCTTGGCTTGCTGCTGACGTGCAAGCTCAAGGGCTTTAGAGAAACACGCTTCGGCTTCCGCCTCTGCATGGGTGCTGGGTGTTAGGGGCTGGGGGTTGGGTGGAACCTGAAACTCGGAACCTGAAACTTGAAACTTTTGAAGCGTTAGCGTTCCCTTAACCACGTACAGATGGGCCTCATACGCACGCTCCCCGGTATCGCGAAGGACAGAGAAGGCGTCCTCCAGGACCACGAGCCCTTGCTCGGCATCCCCATACTCACCCTGTATCCGCGCGATCAAGGCAATATCCGCGGGACGACCCACCAGCGCCCCGGTTTGCTCATGGATGGCGAGTCCTTGGCGAATCTGGGCAATCCCTTCTTCGGCTTGCCCTTGTTCCGCCAGCGCCCAGCCGCGACAGATCATGCCCGCCGTGATCCAAAACGGAAACCCTTGCGTCGTGGAAATGGCCATCGCCGCTTCGGCCTCGGCCTGTGCGGCGGGCACTTCACGTAACAAATAGTGCAGCCACGCGGCAAATGCGTGCACCGCCGCCAAACTGTAGGAATGGTTGAGTTGTCGCGCCAGCGCGAGCCCTTCACTCATCCGCTGGCGGGCCTGGTCGGGAGCACCGAGATGCCAGAGCACCCACGCGAGATAGATGTAGGAGAGGACACCGAGATCCTGCCCGTACATGGAAGCGAGGAAGTGATGTTGCTCAGGGTCATAGCGGCGGATGCAGTCCTCAAGATGGTCACGCGCGGCGGCGAACTCCGCGACATAAAACAAAGAAGCCCCCAGGGCGAAATGGGCCGAGAGGAAAAAAATGGGCCCCTGTAACTCGCCCGCCAGCGTCAAGGCTTCCTCGCCCAACCGCCGCGCATCGGGCAGAGGGCCGCGCACCAATGCCGATGCCCAAGCCGACACCGTGATAAGAAAGAGCAGCGGTCGGTTGTTGAACTGTTCACATAACTGACGCGCACGGGTATTGAGGACGACAATGGCTGGGTCCGCATATCCTCGGCTCGCCGTCAGTGGGCCCGCCAACGACACCAGCAGCATCAATTCTTGCTGATCCCGGTCGTCGGTGGCCGGCAGATGTCGCAACAGCGTCACCGCGCGGGTGAGGTGCTGGGCCGCCTCGGGGTTCGCCCCCAAGCGCAAGGCGTTCCGTGCCGCGACCTCACTGTAGTGGATAGCCTGCTGGTACTCGTGCGCGGCGGAAAAATGCAGGGCTAGCTCGGCAGCGATGTGATCGGCGCGCGTGCCATAGGCGGCGGCTTTCCAGTTCCCCAGTCGCTGATGCACGACCTGCTGTTGTCCCGCGCTCACACGCTCAGCCATCACACTGCGATAAAGAGAATGCCGGAATTGGTAGCGCTCAGTGGCGCGCTGCTCGGATGGGGACCCCTCCCTACTCAAACGGAGGAACAATTGGCGACGCGCGAGCGAGGTGCACTGCTCCTCAATGCGGACCGGCTGGGCGGCCTGTTCATCGTCGGCGATCCCGGCGGCTACTGCCGCGGCGGAAAACTCCTCCCCAGCAAGGCTCGCGACCGCGAGGAGGTGTTGTTCTTCGCGGGACAGCCGGTCGCATTGTTGGACAATAATCTGGCGCACGCTGTCTGGGACCACCGCCAAGAGGTCAGACAGCCGCTCAGCGTCTTCGGGCGCGGTGAACGTTTTTCCCTGCCCCCCTTGGCGCGTATTCGCCAGCAGATCGTCAACCACGTTCACCACAAAGAGCGGGTGTCCTTCGGTTCGCTGGTAAATCTCCTGGGCAAGGCGACCAACAGAAGGCAGGTGCGGCACCGCCTCCCCCAGTCGGTGCGTCACATACGTCACCACGGCGGACTCAGCCAAACAATCGAGTGGTATCTGCCCACACTGTTTACGCACCACCAGTTCTTGGATCGTCGCTCTGAGCGGGTGCTCAGGGCTCAGGAGCGTCACCGGACGGTACGTCCCAAGCACCAAGAGCCGCGCCGGGTCTTGTCGTCGGGCAAGGGCGGAGAGCAGTTCCACAGTGGACGCATCACTCCAGTGCAAATCCTCAAGACACAGCACGAGAGGAAGGGAACCGCTCAGCGCTTCGAGCGCATCGACGAGTTCTCGTAACAGGCGATCTTGCGTGACCCCTTGCTCTTGGAACCGGAGTCGTTCCCGCTCGGCTTCCGTGAGCAGCGCAGGCAGTTGCGCAAGCACCGTCGGGGCATAGCGATGGAGCGTCGCGACCAGTGGCAGAGTCTGGGATTGACGAGCCAATCGCCCTAACGCTTCGAGAACGGGCATGTACGCTTCCCCGGTTCCATAATGCTCAATACACTGGCCACGCCCGATACACAGGGCTTCCCCTGTTGAAGTCACCTGCCGCAGAAAAGCGTCAACCAACGTCGTCTTGCCAATGCCCGCCTCGCCCGTGACAAACCCCACTTGGCGTTCGCCCTTGCGCGCCTTCGCCCACCATTCGTGCAGTTGCGCGAGTTCCGCCTCACGACCGACGACATTGGCGGCGAGGGATTGGGGGCTGGGAACGAGTGGGTCGAAGTCTGTTGTCGCGACAAGAGCCGACGTTGGACCTTGGACCTTGGACCTTGGACCTTGGACTTCCCCAATGAATCGATACCCACGGCGCGGGAGGGTCTCCACGAGTTGCGACGAACCGCGCGTATGATCGAGCGCCTTACGGATCTCCCAAATGTAGGTTTTGAGCACCCCGGCGCTCACCGACACCCCCGGCCACAGCGCGGAGAACAGTTCGGCCTTGCTGACGACCTGACCAGGACGGCGGAGCAGATACTCCAGGATCGCCGCGGCCTGGGGGCGGAGCGCGCACAGTTGGTCCCCACTCCATAAGCGCCCGGTCTCCACCTCAAAATGAAAAGGCAAGAAGGTAATCAGTTCAGACTCGGCCGCAGGAGTAGGCATGTCGTTTCCGTACGTTCCTCATCATTGGCTTCGCGTGAGGAGAAAAATTGACCAAAAGTTGACCTAAAATTGACCTAAATGCAACCGTTGTCGTCTTCGACTCCGAAGGAAAGAACAGTATGCTCTCTTGCATTGCGACAACGGAATTTTCGCAACTCGAAAGAACGAGCACAAACAGCACCACGCCAGTCACCGTAAACACCACTCTCGGTCAAGGAGGATTTTCACATGCGGCTTTCTTCATCCATTCCCTCTTCTGCCCCCACCACCACTCCCGTGTTGCCGCGTACTCTGGCATGGAAGCAAAGACTGTGGCGCTTCTCGCCGCTGCTGAGGCGACGGAGTCTCGCCCCCATCATAGTATGCGGCGTGACGGCGACGATGGGTCTCCTGATAATAGGCGGCGTGACGGCGACCGTAAGCATCCTGTCGTCCTCTCCCACGACCAGCCTTCCACCTACCGCACAAACCATGACCGCGGCTCCCATTGCCCCCACCAAGCCCGTGCAAATCGAGGCGAGCAAGTTGCCACTCTACTTCATTGAGAATCACGGACAGGTCGATGACCACGTCGCGTATTATGTCCAGGGTAAAGACGCCTCCGTGTATTTCGCTCCGACTGGCGCGACCTTTGTCTTACGCCAATCCGCGGCACCTGATGGGACGACAGCGCAGCTCCAACGAGTCGCCTTACACGCGCCACGACCCGCGAGCGAGCCGCCTCCTGACGTCCTCACTCTGGACTTTGTCGGTGCCAATCCGCGGGTGCGTCCACAAGGGCGGGACAAAACCGCGGCCGTCATCAGCTATTTCCGTGGCGCACGCGAGCAGTGGCAAACGGGGCTCCCGACATACAGCAGTGTCGTCTATCCGGAATTGTGGCCGGGGATCGACCTCGTCTACAGCGGGGACAATCGTCGCCTCAAATACACCTTTGTGGTCAAGCCGAGAGCCGACCCACGGCAAATCCTTCTCGCGTATCACGGCGCGACCGATCTCCACCGTGCTAACGATGGCTCGCTCATTGTGCGCACGCCCGGCGGGGGCTTCTCCGAAGAGAAGCCCTACGTCTACCAAGAGATTAACGGCCAACAGGTGCCAGTCACCGCCGCCTATGTGACCGAATACCTGGCGGCGGAGAAGAGCCACCGCTATCGATTTCAGCTTGGGGCGCACAATCCCGAATATTCACTTATCGTTGATCCCGCCACGCTCATCTATGCGGGGTACATTGGTGGGTCTGGCGCGGAGTTTGGCAACGGCATCGCGGTCGATACCAACGGCAATGCCTATATCACGGGGTCCACGACCACGACCTCAACCTCCTATCCCTTTCCCACCAAGCTTGGCCCGGACCTGAGTTTTAATGGCGCCCTCGACGCCTTTGTCGCGAAGGTGCGGGCGGATGGCACTGGGCTTATTTATGCCGGGTATATTGGTGGTTCCGCCAGGGATACCGCGAATGGCATTGCCGTCGATCGCGCTGGCAGTGCCTACGTGGTCGGCTACACGGAGTCTCCCCAAGCGACGTTTCCACGACTGGTAGGGCCAGACCTGTCGTACAACGGAGGCGCCCTTGATGTCTTTGTCGCGAAGGTTCGTCCTGACGGCTTAGGGCTGCTCTACTCCGGCTACGTTGGTGGCCGCACCGACGAAGCTGCGTTTCGCATTGCGGTCGATGCCGCAGGGAACGCCTATATCATGGGACTCACGGACAGCCTCCAGACCACATTTCCGGATGGCGACGGTTTTGGCACCCTGCCCGGCCCAGACCGAACCTACAACGGCGGGATTTCGGATGCATTCGTGGCAAAGGTGAAAGCAAATGGCAGTGGGTTGGCGTACGCCACCTATATTGGTGGCAGTGGCAACGAGATTGGGGCCGGGATCGCGGTTGACGGCGCGGGCAATGCCTACGCGGTGGGTACCACGTCTTCGACCCAAGCGACGTTCCCTGATGGCGATGGCTTTGGCACGCTGCCCGGAGTCGACAAAGTCTACAATGGCGGTATCAACGATGCGTTTGTCGCGAAAATTCATGCGGCTGGCACGGTGTTCTCCTACGCCAGTTTTATCGGTGGCAACCTCGCTGATGTGGCCACCGGGGTCGCGGTCGATAAGACTGGGAACGCCTACGTGGTCGGGTTCACGCAGTCGCTAGCAGCAACATTCCCGGTCCGTATTGGTCCGCGCTTGGCGTATCGCGGGGGCACCAGCGACGGCTTCATCACCAAGGTCAACGCCACCGGCGCGGCCCTGGTCTATTCCGGCTACATTGGGCGGACAGGCGCGGATGCCTGCGTCGATGTCGCCGTGGATAGCGCGGGCGGAGCCTACGTGGTCGGAGAGACGACCCCGCCAAGCAGTGGCGGTGGTGGCAAGGTGGCCTTTCCCGCACCAAGACCAGACCGATTGCCCTCCCCCCACTTCCTGCGGGCCGCGCTCGACCAAACCGAAAACGGCCGCACCGATACCCTCCTCGTCAAGGTGCGTCCGGATGGAACGAACTTCGTGTATGCCGGATATATTGGCGGCAACAACAACGATGGCGGGGCTGGCGTCGCTGTCGATCGGACCGGTAATGCCTATATCACTGGGTACACCTACTCTTATGAAACCTCATTCCCGGATGGCAACGGCATTCCACCTTCGCTTCCCAGTCCGGATCGTACGTTTAGTGTCACAAACGCAGAGGCTTATGTCGCCAAGATCGGCGGGGTCCCGCTGGCCGCGATCGGGGTTGCTCATCCTGGCGCAACAGCCACCGCTCCGCTGCTCTGGTATGTCGACGCCAACCGCAATGGATTGTGGAATGGCTGTAGCGAGGACCGGTGTCTCGGCCCGTTCGGGGTAAGCAGTGACCTTCCCGTGGTCGGTGACTGGACACACTCCAGTTTTGCGAAAATCGGGGTCTTTCGTCCAAGTACCAGGCTGTGGTACCTCGACCTCAACGGCGACGGACTCTTCACGAGCTGCACCATTGATCGCTGCTGGGGTCCCTTTGGCCTCAGTACGGATATCCCAGTCGTCGGGGACTGGACCGGCACCGAGGTCGTGCGGATTGGGGTGTATCGCCCGAGTGCACGCCGGTTCTATTTCGATCTCAACAGAAACGGAATCCTGAACGATTGCACGGTGGATTATTGCTCTCCAGTCTTTACGATCGCGGCCCCTGGCGACGTGCCAGTGGTTGGGGATTGGACCGGCAATGGCCGAGCGAAGGTCGGGATGTTCCGCCCCGCGACAGGACAATGGTTTCTGGACAAAGATGGCGACGCGCTGTGGGAAGGGTGCGCGGTTGATCTCTGTTTCACCTTCGGCGCTGGTGGTCGCCCAGTCGTCGGGGATTGGACCGGCATCGGGAAAACCGACATTGGCGTGTTCTTTCCCGGCTCACGACTTTGGAACCTCGATCGGAACGGAAACGGCGCATTCAACGGCTGCGCGGTCGATCTCTGCCAAGGGGTGTTCGGCGCAATCGGGGATCGGGCTATCACTGGCGGCTGGTAGATGTCTTCGCTTCACTTCTACAGCGGTTTTCATTGGAGCGAGGAGACATCCCTTTCCGTAGGCCGGGATAAGGCCGTAGGCCGTTCCCGGCGCGAGCGTATAGGCCGGAAACGCTCCGCTTATTCCGGCCTACTTTCTTTGTCTCGTCGTTCAAGTGCAACCCGCTGTAATGACGCTAATGACGCTACTTCTTCAGGAGGACATCATGGATCAACAGTATTCCCCTTCTCAACACACCCTCATAACACGCCACCTGTGGCGCGTTATGAGGAGCAGTCTGCTGTTGCTCTTGCTCAGCGCGAGCACGAGCACGGCGGCTCCGTTCGTGAAAGTCCTTGATACATTTGACACCCTGCCCGGCACGACCAGTTTTGTCTTCATCGGCGGAGCGAGCGGCACTCCAGCCTTGGATAACGGCAAGGTGGCAGTTACCGTGCGAATGGATAATGTGCCTCAAGCGGTGTGGATCAAAAACATTGCTGGTGGCGCCCCCCTCAAGCTCGTCGATTCCAATACCGCGATCCCCGCGGGGGCTGGGACCTTTGCCGGAGAGGTTTCCCCCATCCGTATGCGCAACGGGCGGGTGGTCTTTCGTGGCTACGACAACGGGCAGTTTGGCAACCAAGTTGGCTACTATGGTATAGCGGCGACTGGCGGGGCGATCACCAAGCTGGTCGATAAGAACACCCCGATTCCTGGCGGTGGCGGCGCGATGTTTCCGGTTGGCCAATTCGGGGGATTCAATAGCGATGGAAGTACGGTCGTGTTTGGGCAAGCACCGGGGGGAATTCACACGTACGCCGTTCCGGCTGCCGGAGGCGCGGTCACCGCGATCGACAAGCAAATGGTGATCTGCAAACCGTCACGCACCTACGGTGGTTTTTTTGTCCCCGATGTCAGTGGGACCCAAGTGGCTCTCATCGGCATCGCTTTTGGTGACAGAGGCGCTATTTTTCGTGCCCCGCTCAGTGGTTTCGTCGGCGTGACCGATCCCTGCGCCACCCCCGCATTGATGGCTACCAATGCGACACGGATCGCCAGTTGGGAAGAGAATGTGCCAGGCGACCCGCTCGCCCGCAAATTCGAGGATTTCCGTGGCTTTCAAGCGCCCGTTATTGATGGCACCACCATCGTCTTCGGCGCTCAGGCGACCTTCGCCACCGGACAAACCCGTGTCCACGGCATCTATAGCCACACCCCTACGACCGGACTGCGGAAACTCGTCGATACCACCACCCCGGTGCCGGGAGGGGTCGGCACCTTCCGGGTCAATGAATTTGGCGGCACCCAGGTCCCATCCTACACTCTGAGTGGGAACCAGGTCGTCTTTCTTGGCTCGGACGCGACCGGCAGGCAAGGGCTCTATCACGTCGCCGCCACGGGTGGGCCCATACGCAAGGTGGTCGCCGTCAATGACGTCGTGGGTGTCGGACGCAGGATAGTAGGAAGCACCGGGCCATCAAGTGGATTTGCATCCGTCCCCATCCAAGTCGACTCGTTGCAAGGGGCACGCTTGGCCTTTCGCGCCGACTTCTTTGATACGGCACGGAACGCGGCAGGCACGGGCATCTTTGTCACCAACGCCGCGACGGGCGGGCTGCCGTTCGCCAGTATTGGGATTTTTCGGCCAAGCTCCAGGGCTTGGGCTTTTGATGCGAGTGGTAATGGCACCTGGAATGGATGTGTCGTGGACAAATGCCAAGGACCATTTGGCGTCAGCACGGATACTCCCGTTATTGGCCACTGGAATGGCGGGCTTGCGAAGATCGGGGTCTTTCGCCAGGGCGTTTGGTATCTCGATTTCAACGGCAACGGACAGTGGAATGGGACGGTTGTTGACCGACAATTCACTTTTGGGGGCACGACCGATTTGCCGGTCGTCGGCGATTGGACGGGCACTGGCACGACCAAGATTGGCATTTATCGGCCTGGAACCCGACAATTTTTTCTTGATAAGGATGGGAATGGCGTCTTGGGAAGCTGCGCGGTGGATACGTGTCTGGGGCCCTTTGGGATAACCGGGGACCGGCCTGTAGTGGGAGACTGGACGGGAGATGGCAAAGCGAAAATTGGGGTCTATCGCCCGGCCACGCGGCTGTTCATCCTTGACAGGAACAACAATGGAATCTTGGAGGCGTGCACCATAGACCTCTGCTCGACTGCATTTGGTGCGGCTGGTGACGTTCCTCTGGTTGGCGACTGGACGGGGAATGGGCTGGCAAAGATTGGCGTGTATCGTCCCGGGACGCGGCAGTTTTTCCTCGACAAGAACGGGAATCGTGCCCTTGACGCGTGCGGGGTGGATGGCTGTCTGGGGGCATTCGGGCTTGCGGGCGACAAGCCAGTCGTGGGAGCGTGGTAGGAAAGAGAGCCGAAATGTCGCTGCTCGCAGCAAACCGGGGGTTGAAACCCCCGGCTACTCTCAAATGCCGCTCTGCGGCATATCCGGCCTCGCGGAGCGAAGCGATGAGGGTAGCCGGGGAGTTCAGTCCCCGGCGAGCGGAGGCGCGGGGCCGACTTCCATCACGACAAAACGATCCTTAACTTAATGCCATCGCCCGGCGAGGAGAGGGCTAGGGAGGGGGATCAAAAAATCATCCTTCGCTGCCCCCTCACCGCACCGCGATCTCATTGGACTCAATCTGATCTGGCATTTCGGGAAACTGCTTGTCACAAAAGCGGAGGCGGAACCGCAGCCGTTCGGCGCGGGAGAAATTCTCCGGAATCGTCCACGTCACCGCTCGTTCCGCCGCCTCTCGCACCGGGAGGCACTCGGTCCCTTTGCCATCAAACGAGAACTCCTGTGGCTCCTGCCCATCGCGAACAATGGCGAAACCACCCAGCACACTGACGGGATACGCGGTAATCCGCGCGAGTTTGACTTCCACTTTCTCGCCAGGGCGATAGATGTCCTGCTCGGTGCGCACCATGACTTGCTTATTGTTCTCCGAGATGTTGGTGCGCACTTTGGAGGTCGCTTGCGTCCAGTAGCGAGCCGGGCCGGTATCGATATGCACGGAATCTCCACCGTAGAAGCCAATCCCACAACAACGCATCTCCTTCACGCTCGCCCAGATTTTCTTGGCCAGATTTTTTCGCACCTTGATGTCCGCGGCCATGCCTTCGATATGCAAGCTCGCTTTCGCCGCGCCACCACCTTTCGCGCGCAGATTACTGTTGTACTCTTCGCTCCGATACCCAGAGATCACCACGATGGGCAGGTCGAACTGGTCTTCAATATAATCGAGAGCGGAGATGAGTCGCAGTGAGATGTGGTCGCCAGACTCGACGGACACACCAAAGAGGCGATCAATCTCCTGCCGTGCTTCTTGTGGATAGGTGCCGTCGTCATGGCGGTAGTGCACACGCGCGGAACCGTTGGTTTTCGCATTGGTCAGCGACACCGTCCCGTCCCCACTGAGGAAGTAGCGATTGGTGAGTGTCGTCTCCTCAGCCTGGAGGCCCCCCGGCAGGAAGAGCAGAACAATCAAACCGATAGACAGCAGACGAACTTGGCAAGTTTGCATAACCATGGATTTCATCCCTATTTCCTCAACCCCATCGTCTCCAACTTCTCCCGCAATAGCGGGACACGATCATGCCCCCAGAACATTTCGCCGGCGACAATGAAGATGGGCACGCCGAAAATTTCATCCGCCTCGGCTCGTTGTTGAATGGCGGCAAGATCAGCACGCCCCGCCCCATTGAGGTACGCAAGAAAGCCGTCGGCGGACGCTCCCACCTCGGTCAGCACCGCCGCGATGACGTTTTGATCTTCGATGTCTAACTCGCGCCGCCAGAACCGTTCGTAGACGAGATCGTGGTAGGGACGGAACGTGCCTTGCTTCTGAGCGTACAACATGCCGATGGCGGCCAGGGATGAATCAAAGATTTTCTGGGGCCCGCGCACGACGAGCCCTTTTTTATTCGCCCAGCGACGAGCATCCAGATACAGGTAGCGAATTTTCCGCCATTGCTGCTGCGTGCGCGTCTGCAGATCGCCCAAGGCTTCGGGGATGTTGAGCACGTAGGGCAGCCACTCAATGATCACCTGATAGTCTTTTTCAAGGGTGTATGCTTCATCCTTCGCCAGATAGGCGAACGGGCTTTTGTAGTCGAAGTACAGCTTGATTGGTGTGGGGGGCATAGGGAATTCCTTTCATTATCGCTCGCTCCCATTCAGCAGAGATACGCGCGAATCATAAGAGGAACGCCAGGGAGGGTCAAGGAAAGACGACTCCGCTTGCTTGACGCACCACGGTGGACAAGCGAGGATGTCGCGATTTTGCGATCGGAGGGATGGGTTTATTGTTCATGTCACTCTTTGACTTCGTGCTGCTCATCGCGAGCGGTCTCGCCGCGGGGTTCATCAACGCCGTCTCTGGTGGTGGCGCGATGCTGACCGTACCCGCGCTGATTTTCATCGGCCTGCCGCCGGGCGTCGCCAATGGCACCAATCGCGTGGCGGTGGCGATTCAGAATGTCGCGGCCCTCGCGGCCTATCAACGACTTGGGGTCACCAATCATCGACTAGGCCTGTCGCTCGCGCTTCCAGCCACACTGGGCTCGCTGGTCGGAGCCCTCATCTCCATCCAACTTGATGACGCGCAATTCCGTACGATTCTGGGGTTTGTCATGTTGCTTCTCATCGGACCCGTGTTGCTCGAACCGCGACTGAACGCGCGCGCCGTCGCTCTGCACCAGACTCTCAAGGAGGGCTGGATGCTGTCGCTGGTCTTCTTTGGTCTGGGGGTTTACGGCGGCTTCCTGCAAATTGGCGTGGGGATTTTTATTCTCGTCGCCCTCAGTGCGTTTGGTGGCATGGACCTGGTGTTAGCCAATAGTGTCAAGGTCACGATCGTGCTCTGTCTGACCACGCTCGCGCTGGTGGTTTTCATTGTCGATAACAAAGTAGCCTGGGGCGTGGGGCTCGTGCTGGCGGCGGCCAATGCGGCGGGCGCGTGGCTGGGCGCGTACTGGGGCGTCAAGAAGGGCGCGTACTGGATTCGAGTAGTGCTTGTCGTTACAACACTTGCCATGTCGTTGCAATTGCTCGGTGTGCTGTCGTGGGCACAGACGTTGTGCTCTCTCTCCACGCGTTGAGACCTTATAAGGAGGACTTCCATGCAAAAGATGACCTTCCAATACGACCTCGAAGTGCAAGAAGAAGGGAAAGTGGAATTGCGAGTTCCGCTCCCGTCAGGCGTCCATGTGACAGTCTTCGTCATCAAAGAGGCCGACGAGCAGTTTGAGGATCTCATATCCGCCGCCCAGAGCACCCTCGATTTCTGGGATACCCCTCTTGATGACGAGGACTGGAATAATGCCTGAGCAGGGCGACATTGTCCTCATTCCTATTCCTTTCACCGATCTTTCCTCCAGCCGGCGCCGACCGGTGATTGTCATCTCCAACAACCCCTACCACCACAAGACTCAAGACATGGTTGTGGTGGCGATGACCTCCAACCCGCAGGCGGTGGAGTATAGCTTCACGATCACTTCGGCTGATTTGGTCCAGGGGACTCTCAATCGGCCAGGCAAGGTACGAGTGGACAGGCTCTACACCTTGGCTCAATCCCTTGCCGCGAAAACATTTGGTCGGGTCAACCAAGCTACACTCGACCGCATTCGCAAATTTCTTCAAGACTTGGTGGCGGAAAAATCCTAACCTGTCTTCGTGCTCGCGTGGTTGAGCACTTTCCTCACTACAGGCCCCCCCACTGGGACGTTGGCCACTGTTAGGGTAGAAGCAAAAACCATGAATACCCAACCACCATCGCTCCTCAACGATCTCCTCGCAAGAAGCCGTGCCGCCCATCCCGCCCTCATCGTCCCCGAAGGCGGACCGAGTGTCACTTACGGTTCTCTGCGTACTCAAGTCGAACAGTTTGCCGCGACACTTCACACGCTCGGCATCGGGCGTGGTGATCGCGTCGCAATGGCGCTCCCGAATGGCGTTGAGGTCATTACCGCCTTCCTCGGTGTCGCGACCGCCGCCGCGACGGCAGCCCCACTGAACTCGGCCTACACCACTGACGAGTTCCGTTTCTACCTAGAAGATATTGAAGCCAAAGTGTTACTCGTTCCTCCCGGTGGTGGCGAGCAGGCACGCGCCGCGGCTCCGGCGGGCACGCTATTGATTGAAGCCTCGCTCGCACCCGACGGACAGGTTCAGTTTGCAATCGCGAGCGCGTCGCCCTTCGCTCGAAAACACACGCCTCCCACACCTGACGATATCGCGCTGTTCCTGCACACCAGCGGAACCACGAGCCGACCCAAAGGAGTGCCGCTCTCGCATGCCAACTTGCTGACCTCGGCGACCAACGTGGTCGCCACGTATGCCTTGACACCGGAGGACATTTCCCTGTGCGTGATGCCGCTGTTTCATGTGCATGGGCTGGTCGCGTCCACGCTCGCGACGTTTCGCTCCGGTGGCACCCTCATAGTGCCCGCACGGTTCAGCGCCAGTTCATTCTGGCCAGTCGTCAAAGCCCACCGGGCGACGTGGTACACCGCAGTCCCGACGATCCATCAGGTATTGTTGGCACGCGCCGATGAAGATCAGGCCCCAGCTCCAGGAACGAGTGGGTTACGTTTCATCCGGTCGTGTAGTTCAGCGCTGGCTCCAGCAACCATGGCCGGGCTAGAAGCACGGTTTGGCTGTCCGGTGCTCGAAGCCTACGGCATGACCGAAGCAGCGCATCAAATGGCCTCGAATCCGCTGCCACCAGCACAACGCAAACCGGGGTCAGTCGGTCGAGGCACCGGAGTACAGGTCGCAATCATGGATGCTGCCGGAGCCCTGCTGCCCACCGGCACTCAGGGCGAAGTGGTCATTCAAGGGGCCAATGTCACACGTGGATACCATAACAATCTCGAAGCCAATGCCACATCTTTCACGAATGGCTGGTTCCGCACTGGGGACCAAGGCATTGTCGATGCCGAGGGCTACCTCACGCTGGTTGGCCGCTTGAAGGAACTCATCAATCGTGGAGGCGAAAAAATCTCTCCGCGTGAGATTGATGAAGTGCTCCTCACTCACCCTGCCGTGGCCGAAGCTGTGTGTTTCGGGGTGCCGGATACGAAATACGGGGAAGAGGTCGCGGCGGTCGTGGTGCTGCGCGGCGATGCCACGGAAGCCACATTAGTCGCGCATTGTCGTGAGCGGCTGTCGGCGTTCAAGGTGCCTAAGACGATTTATATGGCCAAGGAGATTCCGCGGACCGCGACTGGCAAGATTCAGCGGCGCAACGTGGCGGCGGCGTTTGCTTCGGCAGCGGCGGCGAAAGGTTAGCACGAGCAGGCATAAGGAGGAGTCACTTGATCTCCCTCACCCTACCCCTCCTCCAGTTGGGCAACAGCATGAAGTGAAGGAGGGTTTTATCGCGGGAGTAGGGGCGCAAAATCTTGCGCCCCTACATCGTGCA
>JANMSE010000585.1:0-35583 GCA_031389045.1 Deltaproteobacteria bacterium
CTTCCATATCCCCTACCGCAAATCGAGATATCGCTGATACTAGCCATCCTGTTTGCTTTTATGGAAATCGCATCCGGTATTACCTTGCACTTCTTTGAATCCGAAAATATCGAATCGGCAGCTGTTCGCCTTTTTCGCATGGTTCCTTGGCTCGTCTTGCTGGCGCTCGGCATAGTTGAAACCGTTGCTTATGGCGCGCTCTCTCATCAAATCGACATTGGAAGGATTCTTGGCCTTTCTCAAGACAGCAGCCTATACACTCAAACTTCGCTCATTTTAGAGCACACTTTTCAGAATTGCCGTAAGCTTCTGGCATGACTGAGGAGCTCACAATCAACACCGAACGCATGGATGACATTCCGATATTGTTGGCGCAACTAGACCGGATGCAGGTAGGGACAATGGTGGATGAGTATTTCCCGACGCACGGCAATTGGCAAGGCTTGAGTCTGGGGACGGTCGTGACCGTGTGGCTGACGTTTATCGTGTCGGAAGCCAATCACCGCCTGAGCCACGTGCAGACGTGGGCGGCGCAGCGACTCACACTGTTGGAAGGCTGTCTGGGGCAGCGGGTGCGAGCCCTGGACTTTAGCGATGATCGCTTGGCGGCGGTCCTGGACTATCTGAGTGAGGACCCCGCGTGGAGGGACTATGAACGCGCCCTCAACCGGCGGCTGCTGCGGGTGTACGAGTTGGCGCCCGAGCGGGTGCGCATCGATAGTACGACCGCGAAGGGGTATGTCGGGGTAAGTCCCGAGGGGCTGTTCCAGTTCGGCCACAGCAAGGATCATCGTCCGGACTTGCCGCAGATCAAGATTAACCTCTCGGTCCTGGATCCGCTGGGCTTGCCGTTGACCACCACGGTGGTGGCCGGGCAGCAGGCCGATGACCCCTTGTACGTGCCCGAGATCAAGCGGGTCCAGCAAAGTCTGGGGTATCAGGGGGTGACCTACATCGGGGACAGCAAAATGGCGGCGCTCCAGACGCGTGCGTATGTGGTCAAAAGCCAGAACTTCTATCTGTGTCCCTTGCCCGCAGTGCAGGTGAGTCGCGAAGAACTGGCCACGTTGTTGGCACCAGTGTGGACGGGAGTCCAACCGTTGCAGCCCGTGGTGCGGGAGAACGAAGAGATCGCCCACGGGTATACCTACACGCAAGCCGTGCACGCGGACGTCGAGGGCGAGCGGATTGCGTGGACCGAACGCCGCCTGGTAGTCCGCTCGCTGTCCTGGGCCCAGGCGCAAGGGCGCGCGTTGGAAGCCCGGTTGAGCACGGCGCTGGCGGCCATTGCCCACCTCAATGAGCGGGCGCAGGGCAAGAAGCGCTTTACCGAGGAGACCGCGTTGCAGGAGACGGTGGAACAACTGCTCACGCAGTATCACGTGCAGGGCCTGCTGACTTGTACCTACCCTCAGGACACCCGCACACGGCACGTGCGGGCGTATGGCTCCCGGCCCGCCCGTACGCGCGTAGACCAGCATGTGACCGTGGTCGCCGTGCGCAATGACCCAGCCGTGCAACAGACCCTCCGGAGTCTGGGCTGGCGGGTCTATGCGACCAATCAGCCCGCCGAGCACTTGTCGCTGGAGCACGCCGTCTTGGCCTATCGCGCCGAATATCTGGTCGAGCACACGATCGGGCGCTTGAAGGGCAAAGCGCTGAGTGTGACGCCGCTCTATCTGGAGACGGATACCCGTATCGTGGGTCTGGTCCGCTTGCTGATGATTGCCTTGCGGGTGTTGACCTTGCTCGAATTCAGCGCGCGTCGCTCCTTGCAGCAAGCAGGCCAGAAATTGGCGGGGATCTATCCGGGCAATCCGAAGCGAGCCACCGCTCGCCCCACTACCGAGATGCTGTTGCAGACCTTTACGGGCGTGACGTTGACCGTGATGACCGATGCCCATGGTGTCCGTGCTCACGTGACGCCGCTGTCGGCAGTCCAACAACGCATTCTGCTGTTGCTGGGATTCGCACCTGACCTCTATCTGCGCTTGAGTTTGCATTTCTCAAAACCGACCCTTAATTTGAGCGAACCATGAGTGATAGTTGGCAATAAGATAGATTCCTTGAAAACCCCGATTTTTCTAGAAACCGATTTGCGCGCAGGCTTCATTCTATTGAGGTGGGCAAGTTGCGCCCATTGCTCCACCAGCGACGGGACGGGGAAACCCTCCGCATTGCGGAGACTTCATCTTGCAACCCGGCCAACACGTGACCGGAGATATCAACCATAGGTTGCTTTTTTTCTAGTGGTATTTTGTTCTTTGTCAAAAAGCACCTCCCGTTGAGCATCAGTTACAAGGATTTCTCGCTTGTGAGCGGTCGCGACAACTTCCCTGAGAAATGCTTCTCCAGACGAGGTCATTCGGCAAATCTCAACGATTCGCTGGAATGTTTGTTTTCTCTTCACACATTTGAGAAATTGCTCAATCGACCAGTTGTAACGTATGAATTTTTTAATCAACGCCCGCCGTAAACGCTCGCATCGGTCCCAGTCCCACAACCAAGAAGACCAAGTCCAAGACGAAGAAGGAGCCTGACCGCTCAGTAACGCCCATGATGCGGAATCTAACTCACCATCCTCAGCGGCGTCGTGTACGGTCTCAAATGTTTGAGCAACAAGTTCTTCAGCCCCGGGTCCAGGATTGTTGAATGCAAGAGCAAGAAGGAAAGACATGGTTCGGCTCAAAGTCTGACGATCAAGATTCCCTGAAGATAGGGGAAGTAACCGCAACCATACGCGTGCCCCAAATTTCCGCACTTCTGGAGAGTGAGGATCTAGGAGGGTGGCGATCAGTGCCACCGTCGCTTCACGCGGGTTCGTGCCTTCAGATAACCAACGGAGAAGTGTTTCCGGGTGAGCTACTAAAACTCGCTGCCACTCAAACTTTAATTCTTCGACAGTTTTCAAGGGAGGCGTATCCAACCAATCGAGAACCGCGATTATCGCTTGTTGCCCTAGCTGTCGGACCACGTTTTCAGCGGTTATCCCTCTCCCTGCTGAGAGTATCGCGGCAATAATGGAGTTTACTGTCGCAACTGGAATATCTCGACAAGTGGCAATGGCTTCTAACAG
Source organism: Deltaproteobacteria bacterium (assembly GCA_031389045.1). Classification (GTDB taxonomy): domain Bacteria; phylum Desulfobacterota; class Binatia; order Bin18; family Bin18; genus JABFSC01. The sequence goes on from JANMSE010000585.1 coordinate 3,077, forward strand.
CTCGTTGTGATTGACAAGCGCGGTTTGCCGAGTTCTGGGGATGCCGCTAACGATACATTATGTCTGATGAGGGTTAGTAGCGTCTCTGGATTACGTTCCACAAACTCTACTATGTCATCTTTCGTGATGGCTGCCGCGAGCCCTGAAAAAAAATCGTCTCCCAGTGGGTTCAAGCGGGTGCCGCCTAATTCTCCAATCAGATTCTTCGTTGCTTCGCGTTGCCTTTCCCACATTACTTTCGCGCGGTCGTGAAGGTTAAAGGTTTCACTGCTGAACATGGCATACTGCTCTGTTGTGATGATCTCGCGTAAGAGGTCGGCCTCGGTGATTTCTGAAAGTAATCGATTGTTCTTTTCCGCTCTCGGCCCGAAGATTGCCTTCTTCAGATGAGCAGCGTCTCCGGGTTTCGGGAAGTGTTGACCAACCAGCTCGGTGATAACACTCAGTGCCGAAGGCTGTAGGGGTTTGTGAACCGCGAGAAAAACTTCAACAAGCCGCGGAAAGGCAGCCCGTCCTTCCGTCATGTCCGATCCAAACGTCCACAGAAACTGACGGAAGGTATTTTGTTCGCTTGACAGGTGTTCTCGCCCTTCTTGCTTGTCCCCGTCTTGCCATGGGAATCGTTTCTGACTGCGCACCTCAAGATCGCGTGCCGCGAATTGAGCCCAAGCCGGAAAATCCGATTGGCTGGTTTCCGCCCGCAACCCGATAAACTGTGCCTGTGGGACCTCTCGAGGGATTGTACGAACCAGATCAGATGGGATGACTTGCAAATCGAATACTTTACCGTGAACGCTGCGGTTGGACAGGGAACCAGTACAGAAATGAAAGGAGCGGCGTAGCCGTGGCCATTGCTGACCCCAAATAGCCACAACGATGTCCGCGTAATGCTCGGAGGATTCCGCTGGGACAAAAATTGGCTTCTCTGGATGACCGTAGAGTGCGGTAATGATCTTCCTTGCCATCCCATAGGATCGCCTAGCTCGGACACTCACTTCATCAAGGGAAGAGGGGGGAATGGAAAAAACTGAAGAAGTTGGTGGGGTAGAGAATTCTTGCAAGAGATTGAGGACAACAGTCGAATTCTTTCCCACACTAGTTGAAGAAGTTGGTGGGGTAGAGAATTCTTGCAAGTCCACATCACCCGGCGATAGGGAAGGGAGGGTTAAAGGGGAACTGTACGTGGCCCGCGGTCGTTCTTTTTGGGGTCGGCAAAAGAGCGGCAACAACACGTGTAGACTTCTGAAGCGCGCGAGGTCAGCGTTGTCAATCAAGAGGGTGTGAGTCCAGACACATCCTGGTCGTTCCATCTCCGCGGCGTACCAAGTTTTCGCGAACGCATAAACGCCAACATCGGGAAGAGCATAACCAGTAAGGTAGCTCTCAAAACCGGGGAGCATGCTAGGTCCAGACATATCGCTGAGAACCAGCAAGGTTCGCTCGGTCTCACGGGGCCAACTCCGCGACGTTTCCAAAAGGCAGTGGCCTTCGGAGTATCCATGCAGAGCTTGATGGATTTCAATGACTTCGTTCGGGTGGGTGGGCATACTAGGACCTGTTTAACGCATGAGCCATTTTACCGGTTCGGTCAGGTCATTCTGGTTGTGACAATTGTCTCCCACAATAACGATCCGCTGCGATGGTACATCCTTGTCAAGAAGGCCATGCGCATCTTTAAGATCTCCGCCTTGCGCGCTTACTCCGTAAATTCGTCTCTCAAAGATATCGGGATTTGCTTTCAGGAATTGATCCAGGAGAGGGAGACGAGCAGTGAGCCATTCCTCTGGAGAATTTTCTTCGTGGGAGACAAGATCCCAAGCCGAAATGATCACCGCAACACGCAAGGGGAAGGGGGTTGTTGCTCTTTCAGGAAGGAATTGCAGCAATTCGACGAGCTGAACTTGGGTTGGTGCACGCTCGGCGTCCCACGGAGTTGGTTTATCGTGAAGTTCGTCTTGATCGGAGGAGGTTTGACTTTTCTCCGTTTCTATTGCCGCCGCTATTCCGGCCGCGACAGCTATCCGAATAGGCTCAATAATCTGCTTGGGATGCACAAAGAGGAGGATTCCCCCTGCTTCACGAACCAACTGGTCATATTCCTTTGACCAAACCCTATCCTTCCATTGCAGTCTGAAGGATTCTCCATCCATGTCCGGAAAGAACACTTCGGTTAGTGTATTACGATCCCGATTGGTAAGCTGCATAGAAACAAGTTGTTCCGACCCCATAACGGTTCGCTCGATTTTCCGACAACTAAGCCAAACATTGCGAATTTTATTTAAATGCTCGCGTTCTCCGTGTAGTGTCTTTAGTCGCAAAGAACCTTGAACTTCTTCAGAATCAACGACGTGCCACAGTGCCGCCAGGAAAGTTGTCTTTCCTACTTTGGGAAGTCCAATCAGTAACTGCTTGAAGACACTCATGAACGTTCCCTTGTGAATCTTTGTGGAAAACGGGTGATGAGGTAACGGTCAAACTCACTCGGCCATTGGGGTTCTCTCTCATTTTGGCTTGGTGTCGAGAACAGGGCACTCTCTTCGATCCAGGAAGGAAAAACCTGAGAGAGGCCATGAGCAAACGGGAGTGTACTATTTTCGTCCGGCCGGGCTGCAACTCGAAAGAAGCGCAAACGCCCGACCCGTGCTTCGAACCGGTCTTTCATCTGCTTCTCTCCACGGTCAATATACTCTTCCGTTTTGTCCTTATCGGGGCTGCTCTGTACTTTGTCCCACTTTGTAAACAGGACATCAACTAGAGAGTGCTTCCCTAGCAGTTCCGCATCAAGGCAACTCCGCAGAAGAGACGCACCATCAGTCATCACTTCAGCTCGACTCTCAGTTTTGGAAATCTTGTCACCATCTAGAAAGAGAACAAAGTGATCGGTTCGTCCCAAAATAGAAAGCTTTCTACACTCTTCTGTCGAATCCTTAACCAAGCGAAAGGTTTCTCCAGGAAGATCAGACAACAATAGGTCTTGCGCAGGTCTGACTAGATCCTCTGCTCGAACTCGCAAGTGCAGAAGTTGGGGATACTGGCCTGGCAGCAGTCGAGAAAGTTCTGTATCCGCAGTCATTCTTTCGGATACCATACGACCAAGGTGGCATCGCCGCTCAAATCCCGGTAACGTTCGCGAGCCTGCGAACATGTAACCCGCAAAAGGTCTCTCCTGAAAGCTTTCATAAATACTCGTCAGCAGTGTCGTCTTGCCACTACCTGGAGCCCCAGCGAGTATGATGAGTCGCGTTAGAGCGGACTGAGTGATCTCTCTAGCGGCGTCAGAATTCAAAGCTTCCCCATTGGGAAGAGCAATCATTTCGGCAACGGTTACTTGCTTGCTAACCGAAACTTCAGGAGCAGCCTCCGGCGTATCCTCTTGGTGTCCAGCGGGAGAGAAATGGGGACATTGTTTCAGGTCACTGAAACCTTCGAGGCATTTGCCGTCAATAGCGACCTTGCAGTTTTCCTGACGGCAGGTTCCGATAAGGATAGAGGCCATTGGCTCACTCAACCGTGGTTTTTAACGACACGGGCAAAGAGGTTCTCTTCGTAAGTTTGGCAAGCAAGATCAAGAGAAGGGATAGATTCGCTCGCTTTGAGTCCAGTAGCTTTCTCAAAAGCAGGAGTCCAGCTATCTGGCCCGTCAGTTTCGAGAGATTTTTGGATTGCGAAAAGAACGGGACAGAGGTCTTCGATGTTTCTTGCGTCGGTTTTTTTCAGCCACTCCTTTTTCCATTCCCGTGGAGCAGCATTGACTGCTTTCTGAAGTGTCGTTGAATTAGCAGCCTTAGGTTTGACTATATGAAGAACCTTGTCGAGGAAGGCTGGAATGGCGAGTGGGCCGGGTAAAACTTCAGTGAGGTCGGCAAGTTCTTTAGCTGCGATGAGGCAAACCGCCGGGAAGCCGATATCCACCATGCGCTCTTTACGGTCACGACTGTGCTCTCCAAAGAGCCACCACAGGATGTTACTTTCTTCTTGACGCAGTCTTTGTAAATGGGTGAGGTGCTCGACCGCTTTCGTAGTGGAGGTTGCAAGAATTGTAATTGCCAAGGTCAGTTGCTCGACCAATTTATTTAGAGGGGCCGTCAGACTAGAGATTTGGTTAGCCGAACAAGCACGCTGAAACTCTTCCAAATTCTCTTCGGTCTTGGGCCCAGCAACTGAAACCCCAGGTCCGTCACCCAAATCCCTGAGACGTCCAGACCGCGCGGAAAGATATTCCTGGGCTCGGTGAACCATCTCAGGTACGAGGACTCCCTGACGGAGTTGCCGATAGCTGGTGCAAACCGTGCCTAGCGCGGCGGCGTCGGCCAGCTCTATTTGTTCCTTTTCCGACTCCCAGAGATGGACGAGTGTTGCGCTAGCAAGAATCTGGAGTTCCAGATCGTTGTTGCGCATTGGGAACGCGGCATCAGTGTCCTTGAAAGGCTGACGATACGTCTCAAGAAAGGTCGCATTTTTTAATGGCCTGGTGAAGAACAGACGCAGTAATTCGAGAACGCTTGTCATATCGGTTGATTTGCTGAACGTTTCAATTGCTTGCCAGCGTTTCTCAAGTATCGCGCCGTCCGGCTTGATATCAGCGATACGGTACCCATCGGCAAAATCTTTATGCATGCTCTAGCGCCTCGTTACCGTCCCGCAAAGGGATTCTCGGAGCGGTTATCCTCGACATGATGGGCAGCCTCCACCTCATTCCACAATTTTTCGAGAAGAACTCCCTCTTTTGCACGCTGGAAGAATCGTTGGAACAACTCCGCATCCGGTATTCCTTTATCTTCGTCCTCTAGTAACTGCAATTTCTGCGCAATCGCGATTCTTTCGTGATACGGGAGCGTCAGAAATCGATAGACAAGCCGTCTTGCATTATCCATCACGGCACTTCCTGTGTCAGTTTGTTCCTTGGGAGCGACAGGATCACTCGTCGGTACTGCCTTATGAACGATAGGCTCGGGAGGGAGCGAAGGCTGTGCTGTCCAGGGGTCAAGAGGAAGCGAAAAATGGCGATGATCTGACCTGTCTGAATTGAAATCAGCAGAAAACCTTCTTTCCGTGTAACTTTCCTTCCAAACCCGAGGATGAACATCGACTTCAAGCGTCCGGTGTCCGTTTTCGTTTTTGACGAAGAGCACGAGATAATTGTAGCGCGGTTTCCAATCTCGCTCTTTTCGCTCAGGATGAACGGCTCCGGCCGTGATCCGAAGTGTATTATTGATCTGCTCTACCCTTTGGGAATGTTTATGTCCGAAGAGTTGTATATGGGCGCGAGTATTGAGGGCACTTTCGACGGCATCCTGATCGAGAAGCCACTGCGGTGGGTGATGGCAGAGCGTCATATAAATAACCCCATCTCCTCGCAGCATCGCACACTGGGCATTACCAAGAACCAATTTGTGTTGAGCATTGTTATCCAAGTTGTCAGATACCAAAGTCGAAGTGAGCCCCCGCATTCGGAGAGTTGATCCATCATTCAGCATTAGATCGTCCTGCCAATAAGGAGACTCGTGGCCAACTTGGCATCTGAATTTAGACGCAAATTCAACGTATTCCCGCACGGGGCGAAAAAGAAGCGCTCCAGCCTCCGCATCTTCAGCGAGCAGTCGTCGTAATTCCACATCAATGTCTTCAGGAGCTTTTGAGCGAAGTTCTCTGTGCATCATCTGTAGGATGCGACTCTTTTCTATGACAGATCGATCAACGTCATAATTACCAGGCGTGGTCCAAACCTTCTCAGGAGGGCAATTGACGATGTCACAAAGACGCTTCAACCAGTCGAGAGCGATCTCATATTCTTTTCGCTGTCCTGAGAAGGCAATGTCTCCAGTAACGAGTATCCCGTGGATGCTCGGAAATTTCTCTCGCATCTCCCGAGCAGCTCGCTCAAGCTCATTTCTCAGATCCATGTCAAGATCATGAATGCTGCCACTCCCCTGATGAAAGTGGATATCCGAGAGATGGAGGAGGACCATTTTTTGTTGAGTCATACCGCTCACTTGTTGTCGTCCAAGAACATGCATTCCCTACAGAGCGACCCTCTTATCATTATCGAGGCAATAGCTCCAAGAGGCATTTGACGATGCCCCGTCAGACATGCGGCATTGTTCTGACGATGGAGTAGATCGGCGATGCGTTCCTGAAAAGAAGGTGATGTACTCCTATCGAGTGTAGGGCTGCTTGCTTGTTTGAGAAGAGCGCCCTCGAACAGAACTCTCAGTGCCTGACTTAACCACTAATCCCTCGGAGCATGATAACACCTGACGCTTCACCGGCTTCCCCCGTTCGTCAAACAGTTCTGGTCGTAGCGCACGAGCCAAGGCGGAAGAATTTGCCAGCAGGACCTCATCGACTTCGGTGCCAAGCCGTTGGAGTTCTTTGCGTTTCAGCGGACTCAAGCGACCTTCATTGTGCTTGTCCATGAGCGTGGTCAAGCGCGCTTGTTTTCGTGGGGAGAGCCGTTGGAGATACACCATCACCGCGCTCCGATCGGGCAGCGTGGTCATAATTAACTGTTCGACTAACTGTCGTTGCAGCTTGGGCGGAAGCTGTTGCGCGGCGGCCAAGGCCACTTTTAAGGCTTGATTATGCTGAGGCACAATACGGGGCTCCCTCACGGAACGAGACAAGAGGCGAGCGTACCATAGACAAGAAGCCCCGCAACAGGTCTTCAACGAACTCAGTGACGCAATGCTTCAAGCAATGTCTTGGCCACTTGCAAGTCTTTGGTCGCGAACCCCTGCGGTGAACCAATAGTCGATGGCGGATAGCAGGTGGTGAGCCGCCTGTTGCTTGTCTTGTCGCGGCCATAGCCGTGCTCGATTCCTCCTCGCCCGTGCTGCGCTTGTTGTGGCTGCCACGTGATCCGTAGCCCAGGATTGTTCCAACTCTGGGCGAGAGACGGAATCCCGTTGGGATTGGAAACGAGGAAGAGGGAGCTTACGGGAAAGAGAGCACATTACGGAAAGTAGCTTGCTTTCTGCCCACGACGGTGCTTTCGTGGGCCCGATCACCAGACCGCCAATCTTTGCACTGTAAGGAGGTTGTGATGAAAAGAGCACTCTTCGTTGTTGTTTGGCTGGCGAGCATCTTCTGTGGCGAGGTCCAGACGAGTCACGCGCAAGGGGGAATGAGCCTGGGTGCGGACCTCGGAGGGTTAGGAAGCATCAATATGGGGGGGCTAATGGGGGGTGGGTCGGCCATGCCCGGCGCGCTTGTCGTGAAACTGCGTGGGGAGGTGCAATGTATGGGGTGCACGCTGGAAGAACTGGGCGTGGATCAGAAGCCGGGGGATCTCTATCAGCTCAGCCACGAGAAGACTCACATGGTGATCAAAGTCACCCAGGCGAGCCCCAGTACGGCGTGGGAGCTGGTGGAGACCCACAAGTTCTTTCTGACGCCAGGCGAGTTTCCCCAAAAGCTGGAGCAGCTCTTGAGCAAAAGTCAGGTGGGCAAGGAGCTGCGGCTCATTGGCGGAATCGCTCCCAGCAATGGCTATTTCACGCCGCTGTCGGTGACGGTGAGATAGCGAACAAAGAAAAAAACGCCGAGCGGTATCACTCAATTCACACCCCTCACAAAAGGAGACAACGTATGCGCGATAACTACGCTCTCTGGTTTTCTCGATTGGTCACCTTGAGTGCTTTTTCTTTTCTGGTGCTTTTCTGTCCCACCCGTGTTTGGGCACAAGCGGCCATTGGTGGGATGGACAGTTCGACCGCTGAAAGTTCTCGGACCCCCTTTCGCATCAAACTCAGCGGCTTCCTGAACACTGAGCCTCAGGAAGGCTCGAAGGTCTTGAAATTAGGCATTACCGACTTTCAGGAAACCTACCAGTTTGAGTTAATTAAGGCCGAGGCTGTTGATGACACACAAATTGGGGAGACGGCCATTCTGCAACAAGTGGGCAAGTTCGCGGTGGATTTTGACTTGATTGGGGCACGGGATTTACTTTCAAAAGTTGGCCAAGCTGACCCAGGGACACCGCTCACGCTTGTGGGATTCTTCACGCAACGCACTCGCAAGCTGCAACTGGAAAGCGTCGACGTGGTGGGCCTCGACGGAAAATCAGTTCCGATAGAATGAAGCGTGGAAATATGAACAGAAGGTCCGTTGCTCTCGTACTTTTCCTCGCGGTTGTTCTCGCCGGTTGCGGCTCACGCCAGCCGTTGCGCAAGCGGACCTTTGAGACCCGCGTCCCCACCTGTGAGGAAGCAAATCGACTTGCACATCGCGCGGTCACCAGCGTTGGCTACACCGTCGCCTCGGTGCAAGTCGCGAGACCTGGTCAGCCTGGCTCCATCGAAGCGAAAAAAGAGGACGGGAAAAGCGGGAAAGTGGCGATCACCTGTCACGACGAGAGTCGGGCGACGGCGGAACCGGACCGGAGTGGGGAGCCCGTCCGGGTCTTGGCCGGTGCGGCGGATAAGCCTGGTTCATTTCCGCATGTCTTTACCCAGACCTATAACATCTTGCTGAGTAGTCAGACCCTCGCGGATGACAGTGGCCCAGCCGGGGGGGTGTCGCTGGTGTTGACGCGGCTTGGTAGTTTCGAGTCACAAATGGAGCTGGGAGCCGACCTCCCGAAAGCGGGAGTACTCCCGGTTAAAGTCGTCATCACCAATAATTCCCCACGTCCGTATGGACTCACCGCCGAAAAGATACTGCTCTCATCATCCGGCGGCGGTGGACACGTCGCCCCCGTTGCTCCACCGGCGACCGGACAGGGCACCCCGCTACGTGGCGACATCACCTTGCAACCCGGCCAGCATCTGACTGGCTATCTTTTCTATCCCGCTGGTCAGTATACCTCCGCGCGCACGACCCTCATCGACAAGGAAAACAACGAGGAAGAAGGGTTCTCGGTACGGTTCGAGTAACAGCGGCGAGCCACGAATTGACAACGCCACACGGTTGAGTGATTCTGCCTGGCATTATTCATTCCCGCACGGAGAATCAATCGTATGTCAGAGAACCAACCTGAGAGGACCGTGGAGGCTCTGCTGGAGCACGCTCGTGGCATCGCGCAACTGGCGGCATCGCGTACACAGGCCATCGACCAACAACGACACCTGCCCGATGACTTGATGGTGGCGATGAAAGAGTCAAACTTGTTCCGTGTCCTGCAACCCTCCCATTGGGGCGGGTATGAAATGGACCTGGGGACATTCGTGCGGGTGGCGACCGAGATCGCCAAAGGCGATACCTCCACCGGCTGGGTGTACTGCATCTTGGGCATCCATCATTTCTGGATTGGCTACGTGGAGCCGGAATTACAGCAGGAAATCTGGGGGCAGGATTCTCACGTGTTGATGGCCGACTCGTTCGCGCCCGTGGGAAAGACGAGACCGGTTGCTGGTGGCTACCGGCTCAGTGGGCGCTGGAGTTTCTTGAGCGGCCTGTGGTGTAGCGATTGGGTTGCGGTAGGGGCGCTGATAACACCTGAGCACGGCGACCGGCCCGAATGGGCGATGTGTTTTCTGCCCAAGGGCGAGTATCGCGTGGACGATCAATGGCACGTCGTCGGCATGCAAGGGACGGACAGCAATACCATTGTGGTTGAAGAGGCGTTCGTGCCCCACCACCGGGTCTACTGGCTTGAGCGCGCGCAACGCACGGGGGAGTCCCCCGGACACAAGCTGAATACCAACCCGTTGTATCGCTTGCCGTTTATCCCGACCCTGGGGATCGCGTTGGTGCCAGCGGCAGTGGGGTCCGCGCGGGCGGCGCTCACCCATTTTCAGCAGTGGATTGAAAAACGTGTTCCCATCTATTCAACGAGTGGGACCTCGCAGCAAGGCATGGCCAGCGCGCAGATCGCCTTGGCCGAGGGGTATACGACGATGGACGCGGTGGAGGGGCTGATGCTGCGGTGCGCGGACGAAATCATGGCGTTGCCGCCTGACCGACTGATTCCGACCGAGCAAGAGCGGATGCGCTACTACGCCTGGCGGAGTTATATGGTGCGGCAGTCCATCCGGGTCGTGGATCGCCTGTTTGAGTTGAGCGGCGGACACGCCTTGTATCTGCACCATCCCATGCAGCGGATTTGGCGCGACATCCACGCCACTGGCCAGCATCTCGCATTGCATTATGAGTTCGCGATGGAAGGATATGGCCGGAGTTTGGTGGGGTTACCCAGCGGGATGATGATGTAGGGAGCGGAAAGAGACGCCCCAGTGGGCGGGTAAAGACGCCTCAGCAGGGCGTCGCTACCGCGGGTTCGTCTCGTCCTCCAAGTTGATCTCGCGTTCAGGATGGATACCAAACCAAAAGAAGGACCCGATAAAGGCGAGGACCGCCGCGACATACAGGGCACTGTTCCAGCCGTAGTGGTGCGCCAGATATGGTGTCAACGACGGCGACAAAGTGCCCGCGAGATTCCCACCCATATTCATCAGCCCGGACACCGCTCCAGCATAGGGTTTGGCCAAATCAATCGTCGTGGCCCAGTACGCCGCCACGCTCAAGAATAACGCGCCCTCGCCCAGCGAGAGAAAGATCACCGACAGATAGGCATCGGAGGTCGCCGCGCCAAAGGCGATACAACCCGAGGCCACGAGTGGGCATGCGAACCCAAGGCTACAGCGCCCAATGCGTTTTCCATAGCGTCGGCTCAGCGTATCCGACAGCCAGCCACCAATCGGGGCCACCGCCGCGCTAATGAAAAATGGGGCCGTGCTGAACCAGCCCCCGCTCACTAACGAAAACCCCCGCACATTGACTAGATAGAGGTAGAACCAGGAAAAATAGATGTAGCCAATGTACCCCAGCGTGGCATACGACGCCGTCAGACACCATAAGTCGGACCGTCGCAGCAGGAGCCGCCACGGGGTGCCGCGTGGCGCTCCGTGAGGCGTGGGCGCGGCTCCCGCACCGGATGTGATGAGCGCGAGTTCCGCGTCATTGACCCAGGTATGTTCTTCAGGCCGATTGGTGATGAACCAGTAGCACAGGAACGCCACCGCGATGCCGACCGCGCCAGCGATGTAGAAAGCCGCGCGCCAGCCATAGTTCACCATGATCCACACAATCAGCGGCGGAGTCAGCGCGGCCCCCAAGGCGCTGCCACTCGTGGTGATGCCCAGGGCCAAGCCATGTTCGCCGGGGGCCATCCAGTTGGCGACCACCCGATTGTAGTTGGGCGGCCCGGCGGCTTCGCCCACGCCGATCAAGGCGCGAACAACCATGAATGAGCCCACCACACCAAGGGATGAAGCGAGCAGCCAATCGCCCGCGAGGGCGGTCACCGCGGTGAACGCCGACCACCAAAAGATCGCTCCGGCCAGGACAAGGCGTGGGCCGAAGCGGTCGCCAAGCGTGCCACCAGGAATTTGCAACACCGCGTAGCCGAAGACGAAGGCGCTGAAAATCCAGCCCATCTGCACATCGGTCAACCCGTATTCGGGCATGATGTACTTGGCGGCGATGGAAATGTTGACGCGGTCGATGAACATCAACACGCCGATACAAAAGATCAGCGCGACGATTTGCCAACGGGTATGCGTGGGCGCGATTTGCATAATGGTCTCGAGGGTTGGAGGGTTGAAGAACCGGCGCACGCCGCGCGTGCGATTTTTCCGCCCCTCTTGTACCACTGTCAGGTGTTCGACGTAAAGCAGAAAAAAAGATTTACCGAACGCATTGTTCACGCGGTTTTCACTTGGACTTCATCTTCACTTCGCGGTCAGGGGTGAGCCTGTGATGACTACGCGCAAAGGAGATGTGTATGAACCGTCCATTACTGTACAAAAGCCTCACCATTCTCGCCCTGATGACGTTGTTGCTCATGCCGCTGTCGATGATCAAAGGTTTGGTCCATGAGCGGCAGATTCGCCGCGATACGGTGGTCACCGAGATCGCGCAAACCTCCACCGGCGAGCAGACGGTGACCGGTCCCTTCCTCGTGGTTCCCTATAAGGAAACGATCACCGAGGAAAAAACGTTCACCGTCAATGGCGTTGTCCAGACGGCGACTAAGGACCGGGTCGTGCAACACTACAAATATTTGCTGCCGGAGGAGCTGACCATTGATGGCGAGGTGCGGACCGAGGAGCGCTCCCGCGGCATTTTTACCGTTCCCGTCTATACAGCGCGGCTGCGGCTGCGGAGCACCTTCGCGTTGGCCGCGCATCTGGACATCGCGGAAAACCCGCAAAAGATCACTTGGGGCCAGGCGTCCGTCGTCCTCGGCGTCAGCGATATTCGCGGCATTCAGCGGACGGTGACCCTGAAGCTGGATGAGACGCCACTGACCTTCGCGCCAGGAACGAATGTCGAAGGGGTCCCCCAGGGGATCCACGCGCCGCTGAAAACTCTCCAGGATTTCACCGCGCCACGACAACTGACCTTCGACATCCAGATGGACCTGCAAGGCATGAAGCGGCTCGGCGTACTGCCCGTGGGGCGGGATACGCACCTGAAGCTGGCTTCCGCCTGGCCGCATCCGAGTTTCGAGGGCCGGTTTCTGCCGGTGGCGCGAGAGATTACCGACGCGGGATTCACCGCGAACTGGGAAACCTCATTTCTCGCCAGTAACATGGCCCAACATTTCGCCGACTGCCTAGAGCGGAAGAATTGCGTGGAGTTCAACGGCAATCTGCTGACCACGGCGTTCATTCAGCCGGTGGATATTTACTTGCAAGGAGAACGCTCGCTGAAATACGCCATCCTGTTCGTCGGCTTGACCTTTCTCGCGTTCTTCCTGTTCGAGATTCTCAAGTCGCTCCAGATTCACCCGATTCAGTACGGGCTCGTCGGCGCGGCGCTGGCGCTGTTTTATCTGCTGCTGCTCTCGCTGTCCGAACATATCGCGTTCCCGTTGGCGTACGCGAGTGCTAGCGTCGTGTGCGTCGGGATGCTCGGCTTCTATGTCAGTTTCGTCTTGGGCAGCGTGCGGCGCGGCCTGGGATGCAGCGGTGCCTTCGCCGGACTCTACGGGGCGTTGTACATGCTGATCCGCTCGGAAGATCACGCGCTGTTGATGGGTACGCTGCTCCTGACCGTGGCGCTCGTGGTGGTCATGATCATCACCCGCAAGGTAGACTGGTATCAAGTCAGCCGCGACATTCGCGACGCCAGCCTGGGGGAAGCCAGCACGGCGGTGGTGCGGGAGTAACAGGCACCGCCACCGGTCTTCCCGTGCACCCGTTGTTGCATAGGGCGTTCTCCTCTGGCATGAACAGGGCCTGACGCTATCGACACAGGTCCTTTCGAGTCCGCCACCGTGCCACACACAATGCAACAGCAAGGAGGAATGATATGAATCAAGACGATATCGCCCGCGATAAAGCCGCCATCGCTGAATTGATCGCGCGCTACAACTACGCCATTGACCACAATGACTACCAGGGATGGGCGAACACCTTCGCGCCCGACGGCGTGTTTGTGGGGATTATTGGCCGGTTCGCCGCGCATAAGGAACTCGACAAATTCATCGCCAGCGTCAAGAGCCTCACGGCCACGTCACCGAACCTGCGGCATTACGTGACGAATGTTCTCCCCGACATCAATGGGAACGAAGCGCGCTGCACGAGCTTTCTGTTGATGACCTCGACGAAGGCGGGCGTTTCGACGATCGCGCTCGCGGGAGAATACGAAGACCGCTTGGTGAAACTCAACGGCCAGTGGTTGTTTCTTGAACGGGTCGTGCGGCCAGATGGGGTGTAGGGTGGAGGAAGCGGTCAGCCGTTAGCCAGGTCTCATGCGTTGAAGCGGCGTTGGATATGCAACAACATCGCTTGCTCCCCATTCATGCCTTCTGCTTTCCTCTTGCTTCGCGTCGCGGTTTTCGGCTACAAGAGGGCAGCAATCAGCGACGAGGATTTACCGTGCACGACCGACCCCGGTTATATCTGCGACTCGGAGACAAAGTCATCCATCTTCGCTATGGAGAGTGGGGTGAAGGGGCCGTTGTGGAAGAGATGACGTCGGTGTTGGTAGGCGGCACCTGCCTCGTCCGCATCCTCTTCGAGGACGGTCAACAACGCACTTTCAATAACGATCTCGACAGCGACATCTGCTGCTATTATTTCGGTATTCGCCGCCAGGCCCACCCGTTGGTTGGGGAGGAGCGGCAGCGCGCGAGACGCCCGGCCCCTCCGCGACGGTTGCCGCAGGACTGAGGGGAGATCAGTTCGGAGTTCCGACATGTTCGGGATCGTGGGATGCGCTTGACGTACCGGCTCCACGCACCCCACGATCCCCAAGACTTTGGACCTTGGACTTGAGACCTTGGACCTTCCTACGCTTTCCGCTGTGCAGGTTGCGTCGGCAGAATCTCCCCCTTTGGCCCGGTCCGAGGGATAGTTCTGCGGGCAATCGTACTGAGTGTGTCCACATTGACCCAAGGGATTCCCATCGCACACGGCTTGGGCATGCCCTCTTCTTCGACATCCTCGTACTGACCAGTCCCTGGCAGCGCGAAGTTAATCATTTTCCGTTTGCCCATTGATGTCATGCTCCTCTGTTGGTTCAAAAATAGAGGGCCTATTGTTTTCACCAATTGGGCCGCGGTCAAGAGCGGTCCCTTCCACGGTGCGCCCTCTAGCCAAAGATACCCTCAGTCGATAGCTTAGGCCCTCATATTTGAGCCATCTTACACAGCGTCACCATCGCGGTCAGGAACAACACACTATGGAACCGGTTGTCGAAAATGTGAAACTCGCCGAGGTTGAACTCGACGTCCTCAAGTTCTGGGATGAAAAAGAGATTTTCTCCAAAACGCTAGCGAAAACCCGCCAACAACCCCCCTTTATTTTCTATGACGGTCCTCCGTTCGCTACTGGATTACCCCACTATGGTCACCTGCTGGCTGGAACAATCAAGGATATTATTCCGCGATTCTGGACCATGCGCGGACGATACGTCGAACGGCGCTTTGGCTGGGATTGCCACGGTCTGCCTGTGGAAATGGAGATCGAACAGGCGCTGGGACTGAGTGGCAAGCGTGATATTGAACGGTTCGGGGTCGCGCAGTTTAACGCGGAGTGTCGCAAAATCGTGTTGCGTTATACGACCGAATGGGAAAAAACCGTGCGTCGCATGGGGCGGTGGGTCGATTTTCGCAATGACTACCGCACGATGGACCTCCCGTTCATGGAAAGTGTGTGGTGGGCCTTCAAGCAACTGTGGGACAAAGGGCTCATCTATGAAGGCCACAAAGTGCTGCCGTTTTCGACCAGACTCGGCACTGTGCTGTCCAACTTTGAAGCCAATCTTAATTACAAGGATGTCCAGGACCCGGCACTCACGGTTCGTTTTGCCGCCGAGGGAGAAGAGCAGACCTATTTCGCGGCGTGGACCACGACACCGTGGACTCTGCCGAGCAATCTCGCGCTGGCGGTCGGCCCTGAGATCGACTACGTCAAGGTGCGCGATCATAGCGATAACACGCGCTACATCCTGGCCGACTCGCGACTGAAGGTCTATTTCCCCAAAGCCGAAGCGTACACCGTCGAGGCTCGTTACAAGGGGAAAGACTTAGTGGGGCGGAGGTATGCCCCGCTCTTCCCGTATTTCGCGGACAAAAAAGCGACGGGCGCGTTTCGCGTGCTCCCGGCGGACTATGTCACGACTGAGGACGGAACCGGGATCGTCCACATCGCCCCCGCGTTTGGTGAGGAGGACTTTTATGCCTGCCAGAAGGCGGGCATCGAGATGGTCAATCCGATTGACGATGAAGGTCGCTTTACCGCGCCGGTGAGTGATTTCCTGGGACTCCACGTCAAGGAAGCCGATCCCAAAATCATCGAGAAACTGAAACGCGAGAAAAAACTGATTCATCAAGGGACGATCACTCATAGTTATCCGTTCTGTTGGCGCAGTGACACGCCGTTGATTTATCGCGCGGTCACCACTTGGTTCGTGCGGGTCGAAGCCTTTCGCGATGCGCTGGTGGCCAATAACAAACTCACCGCCTGGGTGCCGGAACATCTGCGTGATGGACGGTTCGGCAACTGGCTCGAAAATGCGCGAGACTGGGCGATCAGCCGCAACCGCTATTGGGGCACGCCGCTCCCCATCTGGAAAAATGACGACAGCAGTGAAATCGTTTGCTTGGAGAGCGTCACTGACCTCGCCCAACGCAGCGGAACACAAGTGACCGACCTGCACCGCGAGCATGTGGATGATCTCACGTTTCCCGCGGCCAACGGCAGCGGCATGATGCGGCGCGTGCCCTACGTGCTGGATTGCTGGTTCGAGAGCGGGTCGATGCCGTATGCCCAGGTCCACTATCCGTTTGAACGGAAAGAAGACTTCTCGCGCTCGTTCCCCGCCGATTTCATCGCCGAAGGGCTCGATCAAACGCGGGGCTGGTTCTATACCCTCGCGGTCATGTCGACGGCGCTCTTTGACAAGCCGGCTTTCCATCATGTCGTCGTCAACGGCTTGGTCTTAGCCGAAGATGGCAAGAAGATGAGCAAGCGGCTCAAGAATTACCCGGAGCCGGAAGAGATTCTCGGCGAACATGGCGCGGATGCGCTGCGGTTGTATCTCATCAATTCACCACTGGTGAGAGCCGAGGAGTTGCGCTTCAGCGAGAACGGGGTCCGCGATACCGTCCGCCGTCTGCTCCTTCCCTGGTGGAACGCATACAAATTCTTTGTCACCTACGCGCTGGTCGATCAGTGGCGACCAGCGCAGACTCCGCCAGAGCCGTCTCCCAACATTCTTGATCGTTGGATCGAGTCCCGCCAGCAATCGCTGGTGCAACGGACTTCCCAGGAAATGGAGGCGTATCGCCTCTACAACGTCGTGCCCGCCTTGCTCGATTTCCTCAATGAACTGACCAATTGGTACGTGCGGCTCAACCGTCGGCGGTTCTGGGGAGAGGGGACGGATGCGAACAAGTCGTTCGCCTATCGCGCCCTCTATGACGTGCTCGTAGGCTTCTCCAAGCTGATGGCTCCGTTCACGCCCTTCCTGGCCGATGCGCTTTATCGCAACCTGATGACCCTCCAGGATGGTCACACGACGGAGAGTGTGCATCTTGAGGATTTTCCCACGTATGATGAACGGCTGGTGGATCTTGATCTGGAAGACGCGGTGGCCCGCATGCAGCGGATCGTGCTGTTAGGGCGCAGCCTGCGCAATGAACGCAAGGTCAAGGTGCGGATGCCGTTGTCACAAATCACCATCTTGCATCGACAACAATGGGTACTCGATAAGATTCAACCGCTGGAAGCGTACATTCAAGAAGAACTGAATGTGAAAACCGTCGCGTACAGCACCTCCGAGGAGACCAAGGTTGCCTTGAGCGCCAAACCGAATCCACAACTGCTCGGTCCCCGCTTCGGCAAAGGCTTCGGAGCGGTCGGGAAGAAGATCGCGGCCATGTCGCACGAGCAGATGCTGACACTCGAAGCCGGAGAGTCGCTGACCCTTGATGGGGACGTATTCCAGCCCAACGACGTGCAGATTCTCCGACAGGCGCGGGATGGTGCCCCCGATGTCCGGTCGGATCGTTTCATCTCCATTGAGTTGTCGTGCGAACTGAATGAGGAACTGATTGCCGAAGGATTGGCACGAGAAGTTGTCCATCACATTCAGCAATTGCGCAAGGATGCGGGGTATCAGGTGGAAGATCGAATCGCCGTGACCTACGAAACGAACTCGCGGTTAGCCGTCGCCATTGACCGCCATCGGTCGTACATCCAGCAAGAGACGTTGGCACGGTCTTTACGTCTCACCACACCAGGTGGCGATAAAGTCGAGAGTGTGACGATCGAGGGGATGCCACTCACCGTCGGAGTACAACGTGAGTAAGTTGCCAGGACTATGGTTGCCGTGAGCACACGAACACAGATTATTATCGCGGTGGTGTTGGGGATTGTGCTGCTCGACCAGGCCACCAAAATCCTGGTTGCGCAAACGATTCCCCTGTATGAACGCATTCCCGTGGTCCCCTCATTTTTCGATCTGACGCACTTGCGCAATCCTGGCGCGGCGTTCAGCCTGTTTGCCCAAGCGCCGGAATGGTTTCGCCAGCCGTTTTTTTTCGTGGTGACCGGGATTGCGATCGTCGCGCTCTTGGTCTTTCTCCATCATGCGAAGGAAGAAGGACTGCTCCTGACCATCGCGGTATCTGGCGTGCTGGCTGGAGCGATTGGCAACCTCATTGACCGTATTGTGTATGGCGAGGTGATCGATTTTCTTCTCGTCTATTGGGGTGACTATCATTGGCCCGCGTTCAACGTGGCTGACGCATGTATCACTCTTGGTGTGATTGGTCTGCTCTGGACTTCCTTCCGTGCTCCCTCGGCCCCTGCCTCATCGCGCTAACGTCCGTCCTGGTGCTTCTTTATGTTGACGTGGGAAACCGTGCCCAGTAACATACCCAGGTCTCAAATCAGTGTTCGCACTCAAAACACGGGAGGTGTTGATATGTCTATGCGATATCGGACAGCAGTGGCGGTGGGAGTGCTGACCTTCACCTTGGCTGTCCAAGGATGCTCGCAACCGCTTGGTACACGTGAAAAGGGAGCCCTGGCGGGAGTCGGCCTTGGCGCGGCTACTGGTGCCATTATTGGTGCCGCGGTTGGCAACCCAGGAGCCGGGGCCGCCATTGGTGGCGCGCTCGGTGGTGTGGGTGGTGGGTTAGTTGGCGACCAGATGCAAGGGCAAGAGGTGCGGCAATCCGAACAACAACGCCAAATCGAGGAACAGAATCGCGAGATTCAACAGCAACGCCGAGAGCTTGAACAATTAAAACAACAGAGACAGCGGAGATCGGTTGAGGACGAGTATTAAAGCGAAGCACGGCGGATTCGATGTTTCTTGATGCAAGAACCGCCATGTGTGTTCTTGCGCTTGTTCGAGAGGAGGAGCCGTCCGGTGACTTCCTCAAGTTTCCGATACAGTCCCTCTCTATGTGTAACGCCTACAGGAGAATCACTATGTTTGTGTGCCGTCGTTTCCGTTTCACTGGAATGCTGGTGTGTGTGGCCTTGCTCGCCAGTTGTTCACAGCCCCTCAGTCAACGCGAGAAAGGAACTTTGGTCGGCACCGGACTTGGCGCCGCCACGGGGGCGATCATTGGTGCCGCGGTTGGCAATCCGGCGGCGGGGGCCGCTATCGGTGGTGCTCTGGGTGCCGCTGGTGGAGCTTTGGTTGGCAACGAATTGCAGAAGCGTGAAGTCGCTGGTGATGAAGAAGAAAGACTCATTGCCCAACAGCGCCAAGAACTGACACGGAATCGCGAACTGCTAGAGGAACTCAAAAAACAGAATCTGGACGCACGGGAGACCGACCGTGGGGTTGTCGTCAACCTGCCCGATGTCCTGTTCGAGTTTGGCAAAGCGAACCTCGCCGGCGGTTCACGATCGAAGGTCCAGGACATCGCTGAACTGCTGAACGATCAAGCCCGAGGGCGACGGGTGTCGGTCGAGGGACATACGGATTCCGTGGGCAATGAGTCCGCGAACCAGATGCTCTCGGAGCGCCGGGCCGATGCCGTGGCCTCAGCCCTTGAAGCGGAAGGCGTGAGCAGTCAGCGGATTACCACGAAAGGGTACGGGGAACAGTATCCAGTGGCGCCGAATAGAGATCGTGGGGGTGAGGATAATCCCGACGGACGCGCGAAGAATCGCCGAGTCGAAGTGATTATTGAGAATAAGTAGTGTCTTGGAAATGAATGACGGTGGAAGGGAACGTCGCGAACTGCCCCTCCCCGTTATTCCTGTCCCGATTCCTTGTCCTACTCTTTCGTTTCAGTCGTCGAAGCTGCGGGAGCGAGAGCAGCGGGCGCTTTCTTGTCAGCCGGGTTTTCCCGGAAATCAGCGGGCTTTTTGTTGAGCCGGTCAAACACATGATCGCGCAGGCCGAAAACTGTTTGTCCGCCTTCCGTCATCGCGAACATCTTCTTCGTCTCTCCCTCTGCTTTCTGACCAGTGAGGATAGTGGCGAACTTTTTCCCATCCTTGTCTGAAACCGCGATCGTAACCACTGGATTATCGAGACCATAGCTACTCAAGTCGGTGGGGTTTTCCGCGGCAATCTCGAATCCGCGCAGTTCTCGCAGGTCGGCGACGAACTGACTCAGCGCGGGCTCACGCAACGTTCCTTCCGCGGTTTTGTCGATACTCCACTTGTTGTCGGTGCCACGGGTGAGCGTGAAGGTATCTCCATCCTGGCGGTTGACTTCGACTTTGGCTGCTTGGTCGGGAGCGATCTGGGCCACCGTTTTGTCACGGAAGTCGCTTGCCGTCTTACCTATATCCCGTAATACCCAATCCCCCACCAAAAAGAGTGGTTTTTCTTGGCCAGCGCGTTTGAGATAGCGAGTTTTTCCGCCTTTGTCGTCGCTCTTTTCGTTGCCAAGCTGGATGGTTTTCTGGGTGTTGTCGGTGCCGACGGTGAGTGTCACTTCCAGTTGAGGTGGCGCCAAGCCGAAGTCCTTGGGCTCAAGGAGTGGGTCTTCAAGAAAATCTTGCGCGCGGATAGAGCGGATATTGGAAAGAAACGTGCGCACTTCCGTGTCGTCGGCTTTTGCCGAGATCGGCTTTTCCAGCTTCCAGCCGCCGTCCGCTTTCCGCAAAACGATCTCTTGGTCCGCCGCACGAATATCGACTTTGCTGACCTCATCATCGGTGAATGTCAGGATCGTACGATCGCGTATATCCTTGACTTCTTTCGTCAGTCCTGAGCGCAGAATCTGCTGGAGCAGCAGGATTTTTTGTTCTCCCTCTTTTTGCGCATAGATTGAGGAGCCCACAGGAGTATCTTTGCCGAGTAATACGAGTGGTAAGGACTTGCCGTCCTTCAGCGTCAGCTTCAGCTTCACTCCTGGTGCGTTCAAGCCATATACCGTGAGGTCTTGGGGGACCTCGTCCAAAGTTCGTTTGACCTCGGCGTCAATGACGGTGGTAATGAGATTATTGACCATGGGTTCGTCGGCATCGGCCTCGACCGGCTGGGTGATCCGCCATTTCCCCGCCTCGTTTTTCTTCAAGGTCAGTGCCCGGTCTGGATATGTCAGCGCGATTTCGCTGATCGCGTCCTTATCCAACGTGACGAGCTTCTTTTCCTCGGATTCTTTTTGCTCGCGGGGAACTTCAACCAAATAGATGTAGCCTCCCAGGAGCAGGAGGACCACAATCATCGGCAACGATTTACGCTGGTTCATAACACGCTAGGGCGATGAGGTATTTACGACGCGCGACGCCACCAGACCGCTAATCCAGCGATCAGCAGCAGCTCAGGAAGGACGAGCACCGAGAGATAGAAAATCGCCGTGCCTTGCTCGGCGGTGAATTGCACGCGCGAGGCGCGGATGGTGCGCGAACGAATGGACAACAACCCTTCTTCACCGATGAGCCACCCAACGGAATTGAGGAGCAAATCGCGATTGAAGTATTGGCCAATATACTGATTGTTCGCGAACACGGCGTCACCAAAGACGACGAAACGAGATGTGCTCTCCTTCTCTTTCTCCACCCCCATCTCTTTCAGATTCGCGGTCACCGCCACCGCGAGGGAAATCGGCCCTTTGCGATCGGTGTCATCAAGCCGCGCCGTCTGCCGCTGAAAGATACTTTCCAGATCCGTCTCCGCCCATGCGTTGGGACTCGTCTGGGCGAGACTCACTGGAGTCACTCCGGCTTTTCCATCGGCATGCGGTTCGACGGAACGGGACATCCCGTAGGTGGTGAGCGCGTTGCCGCGGCGGCTGAGTTCTTCAGTAATGGGATGAGCGCCGTAGGTGGTGACGAACGGAGTCAACGTGAAGGTGCGCCCTTTCAGCAACTGCAGTTGTTCGTCCACGATGACATCATTGCCCACTTGGACGCCCCACTGCGCGAGATAGGTAGCCAGCTCGGACGTGCCACGCGGACTGAGAAAGAAGAGCGCGTGCTTGCCTTTTTTGATATGCGCATCAATCGCGGTGATTTCGTGGGCTTGGTAGGCGCGGTCGCCTCCTCCGACAATCAACAAGTTCGCGTCATCGGGGACCGCCGCGTCGGCGGAGAGGATGAGCGGCTTTGTCTCGTAGCTCTCATTTTCCAATGCTGTTTTTAGTTGCCCATAGCCACGGGGGTCTTGAAGATCATTGATGTCAGGTTCGCCATGACCACCAAGAAAATAGACGAGCGTCTTGTCCGCCCGAGTAATTTTAATCATCCCATTGGTGATCTCTTCCTCGGAAATTTTGTTGACCATGTTCGTCCGTTCACCATACTGCATGTGGACGGCGGGAACCGCGGTGATCTGAAATTTCTCGGCGCGATCGGGCTGCTTGTCTGGATCAATAAGGTGAAACGACACGTGCGTCGAAATATCGCGGAATCCGCTCAGCAGCTCCCGCAGCGCGGGGTCGGATCCGACTTCGACAAAGGCATTGATCTCCAGCGGTTTGTCGAGTTTCTGGAGCACGCCTCGTGTCTGTGGTGAGATACTGAACACCCCGGCTTCCGTCAAATCGAACCGATGGTGATTCCGTGTTGATAGATAGTTCACCATCACGAGGATCACGAAAAAAAGGAGTGAGTAGAGAAGTGCTTGCGCGCCTTGTTTGGTGGAGCGTTCACCCAGAAAAGTACCGAGTGACCCCCGCGCGGACGCCAAATAGGTCGCCACCGCCAGGATACCAAGGAGCAGATGGATGATGACGTAAAGAGAAAAAAGCCGGGTGATGAAGTAGGCGACTCCGGCGAAAATCAAAAAGATCACGCCAACAATACCGTAGAATGACCCCAATCCAGACATAGTCTTTACCTCCAGCGCAGGGATTCAACAGAGCGCTGGGTCAGAAACAGCGCCAAGGTAATAAGACTCGCGAAATAGACGAGCGCGCGGGTATCAATGATCCCTCGGACCATCTCCGCGAAATGCTCAGTCACTGAGAGATAGCGCAGGAGCGGACCAAGGACATCACCCGCTGTTTCCGCGGGCCACCCAATTACGTAGAGCAGGAGCGTCGAGACCAGCCCACTCACTGCGGCGATGATCTGATTTTCCGTGAAGGACGAAGTCAACAAGCCAACGGCGACAAATGCGGTCGCGAGCAACAGTAAGCCCAGATACCCTGAGGCCATGATGCCCAATTCCGGGTTGCCAAACGCCAGCAGAATCGCCGGGTAGATGAGGGTGAGCCCAATCATAATGGCGATGAAGAAAAACGACGCGAGGAATTTCCCCAGGACAATTTCGCCGGTGCGGACAGGAGAGGTGAGCAACAATTCGTAGGTCCCACCTTTGCGTTCCTCGGCGTACGCGCGCATGGTGATCATCGGCACGAGAATCACGAGGACAATCGCGAGATTGTGCATCAACGGGCCGATCACGTAATCGTTCAGGTTAAAGCGATTGGCCGCCTCTTGTCCCTGCGCTTGCAAGTAGAGGCTCAACAGCAAATTGAACCGAGAGAGTAAGTTGAAGAAAAACCACCCGCCGAGCAGGAGGAAGCCCGTGAGGACAACGTAGGCGACGGGAGAGACAAAGTACGAACGTAATTCCTTGCCAACGATGGTGAAGATATTTCTCATGCGGTCACCTCCACCGTCTCGTTTTTGGGTGTCCCGTCGTGAGACTCTTCTTGTGAGATCGCCTTGAGGAACACCTCTTCAAGTGTCTGTCCCTGTGTGAGATTAACAAGCATATCTTCCATCACGACTCGTCCAGCGTGAATGATGACCACTTTCTCGCACACCTGAGCCACTTCAGGCAGGATGTGGGTGGAGAGCACCACGGTATGTTGCCCAGCCAGTTCCCTGATGAGCGCGCGAATCTCAATGATCTGCTGCGGATCAAGGCCAACGGTGGGCTCATCAAGGATCAACACTTCGGGATTATGGATAATAGCCTGAGCGAGCCCCACACGCTGACGAAAACCTTTGGAGAGATGCCCGGTGACGCGATTCGTGACCTTCGTCAGCCCACAACGTGTGAGGGCACGATCAAGCGCATCTGGGATCGCTGCTTTGGGCATGCCTTTAATCCGGGCCACGAACCGGAGATACGCCGCGACCGTCATATCATTGTATAACGGTGGACTTTCAGGCAGGTACCCGATACGCTTCCGCGCCTCGAACGATTCGTCGAAAATGTCAAAACCAGCGACCTTGACCGTCCCTCCCGTGGCCGGCATGAATCCGGTGATGACGCGCATCGTCGTGGTCTTGCCTGATCCGTTGGGACCAAGAAAACCCAGGATTTGCCCGGAGGCCACATTAAAGGAAATGTCGGAAACAGCGGTGAGATCGCCGTAGCGTTTGGTGAGATGTTGGACTTCTATCATAACAGAACAGTGAGAGAGTAGGTGTATTTGGGAGGAAGCGTTTATTCCCGCGGTATTTCCTCCCCCGCAGGACATAATGCCACTCTTGAATGTTGTCAAGATGGCGGTGGGGAATGGGCGCGCTTTTTGTTAGATACGACGGCATGGGGTCGCAAAAATTCATGCGCCTGAATATGTTAGAAGCTATGAACGTCTGTTAGCATGTGTACGCGTGGTGGAAGCGAGCGATTGGGAACTTGTCCGGCGTTGTAAAGAAAACGACCGGGACGCTTTTCGTGAACTTGTTGAACGGTATCAACGAAAAGCAGTAGCTATTGCGCTGGGCATGCTCCATGACCGCGAGGATGCGCTTGAAGTGGCGCAAGAAGCCTTCGCCAAAGTCTTTACGAGCATTAAACATTTCAAGGAAGAAGCGAGTTTCTACACCTGGCTCTATCGGATTGTTACCAACCTCGCCATTGACCGTCAACGTCAGAAAAACCGCCAACCCTTACTGGAACGCGAAGACCCCGAAGAGGGAGAAAACGATCGCATCAACTCTTTGCCTGCTGACCCTAGTGACGATCCCTATGAACAGATCAAAGACAAAGAGCTGCGCAACCGCATCCGCGCGGCGGTTGGCGAGTTGACGCCCGCGCATAAAGCGGTCATACTCTTGCGCGAAGTTGAGGGACTGTCCTACGAAGAGATTAGTGACATCTTGCAGTGCTCTCGTGGCACGGTTATGAGTCGATTACATTACGCACGGAAACGATTACAGTCTCGTCTCAAGGGCGAGATTTAACGATGACGCGTATGTCCCACCTGTCATCACCATCCTCGGCTGTTCTTGCTCAGTCAAAGTCATCCCCGGCTTTGCTCTTTATCCATTTTTATTCTCTACTGTAGGCGCTTATGGCAATGTGTCCGCATGCTGAACGATTGATCCCCTTGCTCCATGACGGTGAACTGTCGAGCCCACTGCGGCGCGAAATGCACGCCCATCTTGTGACGTGTCTTCCTTGTACTCGCGCGTTGTCGCTACTTGAACGAGGGCAAGAACTGATGAGCCAGGCCATTGATGAAGCGGTCGACAGTATCGACTTCTCGAATTTTTGGCAGGGCATAGAGGAAAAACTCAGGGAATCACGACCGTCTTGGTCGATACGGTTTCGGTTATGGGTTGAACGTTGGCATCTTACCCAGCCCCTCTACGCTCCGGCGTGGGCGGTCGCGGCCGTCCTGTTGCTCACCATCGGTGTCTTCCTCCAACAGAAAAGTCCCCTCAATATTACTCAAGCTCCAACCTCACCGCCTGAGAGAAAGGCCGAGCAATCGTCACCCGATGCGCGCCCACCGCACTCAGCTCTCGTTTCCGATCAACCGTCGGGCAAGGGTCATCCCAATGATTGGGTGGCGTTCGTCAGCAATCAAGCCCAGATTGAGTCGCTGTCATCGTCCGACACCGTGGCAGTGTGGAATGATCCCGGAAATAATTCGACGGTGATCTGGGTTGGAAGCGACATGGGTGAAGAAGCGCCATGAATCTGTCGAGGATCGCACCGATCGGATGTGTCGTTGCCCTCCTGTGCGCCGTTCCGGCCCTCGCCCAGGAGGTCGAACTGCGGATTGAGACCGTGTTGGCGATGGAGTCTCCGGTCAACGCCCCAGGGTTCATCAACGGATTCGAGGGCCAATTCAATCCTGATCTGCAAAAACAATTGACGAGCGCGTTTCCTTATGAGTCGTACCAACTCCTCGAACGAGTGAGTCGACGGGGGCAGTTGGGCAAACGTGAGGATTTTGCGCTTGCCGGTGGTCGGGTCCTCCAGATCGCCCCGCGCAAATACACGAACCATCGCATTGCTCTCCAAATCATGTTGATGGAAGGCAGCGCGCCTTCCCCGTTTGTGAACGCGGCCTTGTCACTGCCGAATAATGGCACGGTCTTCTACGGTGGCCGACGCTATCAAGGCGGCATCTTGATTGTCCGCATTGGCGCGACCGTCAAGGAATAACGCCGCGCTTTCGACCCACCTCGCGGTTTTTCCGCCACATTCCGTGCTGGTATTTGTCAAATTCACGCGCCGCCCGTATACAGATGGACGTATGGCATCTCCACGTTTTCATCTCGCGTTTCCCGTGGCGGACCTCGTCGCCACCCGGCGGTTCTATATTGATCTCCTCAAGTGCGAGGTTGGTCGAGAGAGTGACCAATGGATTGATTTCAATTTCTTTGGGCACCAAATCACCGCGCACCTCTCACCAGAAGAGGCGCGGCTGGTGGCGGCCAACCCAGTTGATGGGGAC
This sequence comes from Deltaproteobacteria bacterium, assembly GCA_031389045.1. GTDB lineage: Bacteria > Desulfobacterota > Binatia > Bin18 > Bin18 > JABFSC01. Next base: position 29,595 of record JANMSE010000585.1, read on the forward strand.
GATGTGCCCGTGCGGCATTTCGGGGTGATTCTCGAATGGCCGGAATGGCACCAGTTGGCGGAACGACTGACCCGCGAGCCGACACCGTTTGTGATTGCACCGTATATCCGCTTCCAAGGCCAAGTGGGCGAACAGGCGACCCTGTTCATTCGCGACCCCAGTGGCAACGCCTTGGAGTTCAAGTCGTTCAAGGATATGACCCGCGTGTTCGCCAGATAGGCGTTACCTCACGAGGCGCTATGGAACTGATTCTCTGGCGACATGCGGAAGCGGAAGACAGCAGCCCGGATGCCGCGCGCAAACTGACAGCCAAGGGTGAACAACAAGCGCAAAAGATGGCGGCGTGGCTCAACGCGCGAGTCAAGCAACCGATGCGTATGCTCGTGAGTCCAGCGGCGCGGACTCACCAAACGGCAACGGCGTTGAGCACGCAGTTTGAGACTACCGTTGAGGTGGGAACTCGCGCATCCGCTGAGCGCATCTTACGGGCGGCTGGTTGGCCTGATGCTGACGGCACGGTGATCGTTGTTGGCCATCAACCGACACTTGGGCAAGTGGCGGCAACGCTGCTCACTGGTCAAGACAACGACTGGGCAATCGAGAAAGGTGCGGTGTGGTGGTTCTCGACCTCTGTCGAGTGGGGTGACCCCGTCACGGTGCTTCGCGTCATGATAACGCCCAAAGATGTATGATGGCCGAACGCGTACTCCGGTAGTGGCGCAAAAGCCGCCCGACATTGCTTTTTCTCCTGTCCGCTGGTATCCGCATCGCCGGGTAGAAAAAGGAGGGAAGCTATGCAGGAACACCGCGCACGTATGATGGGTAAACGGGTCATACAATGGGGCGGTCTTTGGTCCCTTGTCTGTCTTCCGACCATGGGATTCGCGGCGGACGGGTTGAACGCGGGGGATACCGCGTGGGTGCTGATGTCCACGGCGCTCGTGCTCTTTATGATGATCCCCGGCCTTGCCATGTTCTACGCGGGCCTCGTCCGTCGGCGCAACGTGCTCTCGCTCTACATGCAGTGTTTCGCGCTCACGGCGATTATCTCCGTTCTGTGGACGATCTACGGCTACAGCTTGGCGTTTGACACGACGGGGATGCAAGCTGGAGTCGGTGGACTGCATGCGTTTATTGGTGGGACGAGCAGGTTCTTCCTCAGCGGTGTGTCCCCGGACACGTTGCGGGGCACGATTCCCGAAGCGCTCTTCTTTGTTTTTCAGATGACGTTCGCGATCATCACTCCGGGTTTGATTATCGGCGCGTTCGCGGAGCGGATGAAGTTCGCCGCCATTCTCCTGTTCTGCGCGTTGTGGATGACGTTCGCCTATCTCCCGGTCTGCCACATGGTATGGGGCGGAGCTGGCGCATTTTTCGCGGACATGGGGATCTTCGACTTCGCGGGTGGCATCGTCGTACACATCACCGCCGGGACCTCCGCGCTGGTTGCCGCGATCATGGTTGGCAAACGGCGCGGCTACCCGGAAACGCCAATGCCCCCACATAACCTGACGATGGCGCTGACGGGCACAGGCATGTTGTGGGTGGGCTGGTTTGGTTTCAATGGTGGCAGCGCGCTCGCCGCGAACGGGCAAGCCAGCATGGCGGTGGTGGTGACACAGATTTCACCGTGTGTCGCGGCTATCACTTGGAGTGCTATCGAATGGCTCAAGGTGGGCAAGCCTAGTGCCTTGGGACTCGCTACGGGCGCGATTGCTGGGTTAGCCGCGATTACTCCAGCATCCGGCAACGTTGGTCCTGTGGGCGCGATGGTGATTGGATTTGTTTCGAGTGTTCTCGCCTATTTCGCTGTCACCGTGCTCAAGCGAAAGTTTGGGTACGATGACGCACTGGATGTCGTGGGCGTTCATGGCGTGGGCGGGCTCGTGGGCACCATACTAGTCGGGATTTTCGCGTCCTCGGCATTTGGCGGCAGCGTGCAAGACTTGGATATTGGCAAGCAACTCGGTGTCCAAGCCTTCGCCGCTGTTACGACCGCCGTCTATTGCGGTGTCGTTTCATTTGTTCTGCTCAAGATCGTCGATAGCCTCGTTGGGCTGCGCGTCCATGAAGAGGATGAGTACGCCGGTCTTGATTTGGCGGAACATGGAGAGGTGGGGTACGACCTCTAAAAGCAGAGGTCACTCAATCTCCCTTCCCCTCTCTTATCGGAGCAACGGTAGAAAGTGAAGGAAGTTTGTGTCGCGGGAGTAGGGGCGCAAAATTTTGCGCCCCTACAGCTCGCCAGGGATCGTTCGTTGGTTGCGAGCGATGACGCTTCGGCTTCACTTCATGCCATCGTTCGCGGGACCAAGGCGACACACCAAACTTTTATGCCGACGCTTCCTCGGTTGCGAGCTGCCGCTCGAAGGTCGCCAGTTCGTCTTCCAGAATACTGAAATACCGCGACTGCGGATGATGGAAGACGAGCGCGGAGACCGACGCTTCGGGCTCCATCATAAAACCTTCCGTGAGATCCACCCCGATGGTTTCGGTGACCTGGAGCAGTTGAAAGAGCTTACTCTGGTCCTCCAACCGAGGGCACGCGGGATAGCCGAAACTTACCCGCACCCCGCGATACCGAGCCTTGAACCGCTCACGCATGGTGAGTTCCGCCGGGTCCGCGAATCCCCACATCTCGCGCAGCCGATGGTGCAAGAGTTCGGCGAACGCTTCCGCGCTTTCGATGGCGATGGCTTGGAGCACATGCGACTGCAAATACTGGCCCGCGTTTTTGTAGCGTTCGGCTAACTCGCGAACACTGTGCCCACAGGTCACCGCGAAAAACGCGACGTAGTCCATCTTGCCCGCCGTTCGTGGCGCGACAAAGTCACTCAAACACAGCCCGTCACCGTGCTGCTGTCGGGGAAAGAGAAAGGTTTCTTGGACATTCGTCCCAGTCGAATTGTAGATGAGCAGAGTATCGCCATCCGATTGCGTGGGGAAAAATTTATAAACCGCCCGCGCCTGGAGCAGGTTGTTCGCTAGAATCTCATCCTCGACCGCGCGCACCTGCTTGGTGAGTTGCAGCGCTTTCTGGTCGCCCTGGTCCAGCAGGGTTTCGAGATTGCCCTTCAATCCGAGATGCTTGCCGTAGAGCATGGTCGGATTGATGTAAGAGAAAATGGTCGCGAGGTCATAATTCGCAATGACGTGTGAGCGGAGATCGGGCGGCAAGGGTATCTCTTGCGTGTGCGTAATCACGGAGACACGGGGAATCACCACCGGAGCCGCAGTCGAGGTATTCGTGGGTGTCCGCTCTTGGTCCGCGAACCGCGCGCGTGTCGCCGTGACTTTTTCCGCGAGTGCCGCGCGCCGGTCGGGCACCACTAGTTGATTGGCCAGATCAAGACCCTGCATCGCGTCATTGGCGTAGCACACGAGACCGTCATACTCTGGTGCGATTTTCATCGCGGTAAACCGCGCGGTCAGCGCCGCGCCACCAACGAGGATCGGACACGAGATCCCACCATTCTTGAGGTCCTGAGCAGTGATGACCATCTGTTGGGCCGATTTCACCAAGAGCCCAGAGAGTCCAATCATGTCCGGCGCGTGGGTCCGATAGGCGTCGATCAGCACTTCGGGGGGAATTTTGATGCCCAGGTTAATGACGCGATAGCCGTTGTTGCTCAGGATGATCTCGACCAGGTTTTTGCCAATGTCATGGACGTCACCTTTCACGGTGGCGAGTAGCAACGTCCCCTTGAGGGCATCCGCTGCTTTCTCCATGAATGGCTCCAGATGCGCCACAGCGGCCTTCATCGCTTCCGCGCTCTGGAGCACTTCGGCCACGATCAGCTCGTTGTTATTGAACAAGCGTCCAACTTCATCCATGCCAGTCATCAGCGGGCCGTTGATGATCTCCAGTGGTTTCCGCGCTTGCAGAGCTTCGTTGAGGTCGGCGATCAAGCCGTCCTTGGACCCTTCAATAATGTAGCGCGCCAACCGTTCATCCAGTGGCAGGTCCTTGCGCGTATCGACTTTCTCTTTCGTGTTCTTCTGCCGGAAATGCGCGGCAAAGGCGGCGATGGGGTCCGCGCCTCGCCAATAAATCAAATCTTCGGACAGGTGCCGTTCGTGTTCGGGAATCGAGGCGTAGCGTTCGAGCTTCTCGCTGTTGACGATGGCCATATCAAGGCCCGCTTTGACACAGTGATACAGGAAGACCGAGTTCAGGACCTCGCGTCCAGCCGGTGGCAGCCCAAACGAGACGTTGCTGATACCGAGAATGGTTTTACATTCCGGAAAGGTCTCCTTAATCAGTCGCACCCCTTCAATCGTCTCTTCCCCCGCACCAATATAATTTTGATCGCCAGTGCCAAGCGGGAAAACCAGGGGATCGAAAATCAGGTCTTCGGCGGGCACGCCATACTTTTGCGTCAACAATTCATGGCTGTGGCGCGCGACTTCGAGTTTGCGCTGACGAGTGACCGCCATGCCTTGGACCGGGTCTTCGTCAATGCAGCCGACGACCACCGCCGCGCCGTAACGGCGGATGAGCGGCACGACTTTCTCGAACCGTTCTTCGCCATCTTCAAGGTTAATCGAGTTGATGATCGCCTTGCCCTGCGAGCGCTTGAGCGACTCTTCAATCACCTGTGCGTCGGTCGAGTCAATCATCAGAGGGGCTTTGACCTTGCGCACCAAGAGGTCCAGAAAGGTCGTCATATCCTTCAGTTCATCGCGGTCGGGGTCCGCGAGACAGACATCAATGACTTGGGCTCCACCACGAACCTGGCGACGACCAATCTCCGCGGCTTCCTCGAACGAGCCGTTAATGATGAGTTCCTTAAATTTGCGTGAGCCAATGACGTTGGTGCGCTCACCCACCAACACCGGCCGCTTATCGTCTTCAATCACCAGCGGTTCAAGCCCAGCCACGGCGCTGCGACGCTGGGTCTGCACCAGTCGGGGTTTCTTCCCTTCCAGCATTTGCGCGAGCAGGCCGAGGTGTTCTGGCGTGGTGCCGCAGCATCCACCAATCACATTCACCCAGCCCTGGTCCACGAATCGTTCCATCTTGGCCGCGAGCATGGCCGGAGATTCATTGTAGTGATTGTCTTCGTCGGGTAGGCCAGCATTGGGCATGCAAAAAACTGGAAATCGTGAGAGCTGGGCCAGAGTACGGATATGGTCGGTCATAAAATCTGGGCCGGTCGCGCAATTCAACCCGATGGCGAGGAGGTCGTGGTGAGCCAGCGAGACATATAATGCTTCCACGCCTTGCCCGGCGAGCATGGTGCCCATGAGTTCAATGGTGCCGGACACGATGATGGGCACGCTCACTCCCAACTTGTGGAAAATATCTTCAATCCCGACGAGCCCGGCTTTGATGTTCAAGGTATCAAGAGCGGTTTCAAGGATGAGAAAATCGACACCACCGAGCAGCAGCCCTTCCACCTGAACGGCGTAGGTTTCACGCAATTGCTCGAAGGTGGCACTGGCGGTGACGGAAATACTCTTGGTCGTTGGTCCCATTGAGCCAGCGACGAAGCGCGGCTTGGCGGGGGTGGAATAGCGACGGGCGAGGTCCTTGGCGACGTGCGCGGCGGCGCGATTGATTTCGAGCGCTTGGTCCTGCAAGTCAAATTCCGCCAACACGATTGGGGTGCCACCAAAGGTATCCGTCTCAAGAATGTCCGACCCTGCTTTGAGAAACCCTTCGTGAATGTCGGCAATGAGTCGTGGTCGGGTCACCGCGAGATATTCATTACATCCTTCATACTGAGGGCCACCGAAATCTTCTGCTGTGAGATGAAGCCCTTGAATTGACGTGCCCATGGCGCCATCGAACAGCAGGACGCGTTCACGGAGCAGGGCGAGCATATCTTTGGTCGTGGTGGATGGTAGCGGTATATTTCTTGACTGTGACATAGGGGCGCATGATACCCAGACGGGTGGGGTGAGGAAAGAAGGGGCGTATGATTATACGCCCCCACGCGTCGGAGATGGGCGGCTCACGCGCGGTGAGTACGCGTGAGCCGGGGTG
>JANMSE010000597.1:0-17304 GCA_031389045.1 Deltaproteobacteria bacterium
CCTTTCCCTCACGGTACTAGTTCACTATCGGTCGCGGATGATTATTTAGCCTTGGAAGATGGTCCTCCCAGATTCCCACAGGGTTTCTCGTGCCCTGCAGTACTTGGGAACAGTTTCAGAGAGAGGTCGATTTCACTTACGGGACTATCACCCCCTATGGTTGTCCTTTCCAGGAACCTTCAGCTATCAATCTCTTTTCTTACTCTGTGACTTACGTCTAAACTGCCCCGCAACCCCTTTTCTTTTGCAAGAAAAGGTTTAGGCTCTTCCCCGTTCGCTCGCCACTACTAGGGGAATCTCTGTTGATTTCTTTTCCTGGTGGTACTGAGATGTTTCACTTCCCACCGTTCGCTTCGCTTGCGCGATGCCTGTACTTCTACAGGCGGGTTTCCCCATTCGGGAATCTTCGATTAAGCCTGCTTAGCGGCTAGTCGAAGCTTATCGCAGCTGGCCACGCCCTTCATCGCATATCCGCGCCAAGGCATTCACCGCATGCCCTTAGTAGCTTATCCGTACACTGTTCGTGTAGAGCTACCACTTGCGTATACCCGTTATTAAGATTTACCTATTCGATTTTCAAAGAGCAGTTTTTCTTGACATTCCAATCCATATGTAGGGGTCAGAATTACGAGAAAAATTGTGTCGGCATCATTTCACTGATGCTATGGAGCTGATCGGGATCGAACCGATGACCTCCGGCTTGCAAAACCGGCGCTCTCCCAACTGAGCTACAGCCCCGAATATATAAGAGACTTTAGAAAGCGCAGATGAATATCGCTTCCCTAAACTCAGATGGGCCTAGGTAGACTCGAACTACCGACCTCATCCTTATCAGGGATGCGCTCTAACCACCTGAGCTATAGGCCCCATTGGCCAAGCCTCTCTCAAAGCTAAACAGCAAGGAATCGCACGAATGTCCCTTAGAAAGGAGGTGATCCAGCCGCAGGTTCCCCTACGGCTACCTTGTTACGACTTCACCCCGGTTACCAGTCGTACCCTGGGAAGCTGCCTCCCTTGCGGGTTGGCTCACTCACTTCCGGTACAACCGACTTCCATGGTGTGACGGGCGGTGTGTACAAGGCCCGGGAACGTATTCACCGCGGCATGCTGATCCGCGATTACTAGCGATTCCAGCTTCACGCAGTCGAGTTGCAGACTGCGATCCGAACTGAGGCCGGTTTTTTGGGATTAGCTCCTTCTCGCGAGATTGCATCCCTTTGTACCGGCCATTGTAGCACGTGTGTAGCCCTGGATATAAAGGCCATGATGACTTGACGTCGTCCCCACCTTCCTCCCGTTTAACACGGGCAGTCTCTATAGAGTGCCACAGCATTACCTGGGGGCAACTATAGATAGGGGTTGCGCTCGTTGCGGGACTTAACCCAACACCTCACGGCACGAGCTGACGACAGCCATGCAGCACCTGTCTTGGCGTTCCCTTGCGGGCACTTTTCTGTTTCCAGAAAATTCGCCAGATGTCAAACCCAGGTAAGGTTCTTCGCGTAGCATCGAATTGAACCACATGCTCCACCGCTTGTGCGGGCCCCCGTCAATTCCTTTGAGTTTTAATCTTGCGACCGTACTTCCCAGGCGGGACACTTAATGCGTTAGCGGCGGCACCGAGGGAGTGGATACCCCCGACACCTAGTGCCCATCGTTTACGGCGTGGACTACCAGGGTATCTAATCCTGTTTGCTCCCCACGCTTTCGTGCCTCAGCGTCAGTAATCGTCCAGAGAGTCGCTTTCGCCACCGGTATTCCTCCTGATATCTACGCATTTCACCGCTACACCAGGAATTCCACTCTCCCCTCCGATACTCAAGCTTCCCAGTATCTAGTGCACTTCCAGAGCTGAGCCCTGGGCTTTCACACCAGACTTAAGAAGCCGCCTACGCACCCTTTACGCCCAGTGATTCCGAGCAACGCTTGCACCTTCCGTCTTACCGCGGCTGCTGGCACGGAATTGGCCGGTGCTTCCTTCGAAGGTACCGTCACATCTTGTGGGTATTCACCACAAAATCGTTCTTTCCTTCTGACAGGGCTTTACGACCCGAAGGCCTTCATCACCCACGCGGCGTCGCTGGGTCAGGCTTTCGCCCATTGCCCAATATTCCCCACTGCTGCCTCCCGTAGGAGTCGGGGCCGTGTCTCAGTCCCCGTGTGGCTGATCATCCTCTAAGACCAGCTACCCGTCTTCGCCTTGGTGAGCCGTTACCTCACCAACTAGCTGATAGGACATGAGCTCCTCCTCGAAGGGCCGCCCCCAAAAGAGGGCTGCCTTTGACCTCTAGAGTCTCCTCTTGTGGTCTTATCCGGTATTAGCCCAACTTTCGCTGGGTTATTCCCGCCTCAAGGGTAGATTGCTCATGTATTACGCACCCGTTCGCCGCTGTACTCAGGGGCCGAAGCCCCCTTTCTCGCTCGACTTGCATGTGTTAAGCACGCCGCCAGCGTTCGCTCTGAGCCAGGATCAAACTCTCCAGTTAAACTTGGAGCGAGGGAAAATTTTCCCTCGATAAAACCTTGGACATCATTATGTATTTGTGCGCTGGCTTTCTCCAAATATATGGAGAAAGAAACCTTGCTATTTAGCTTTCAAAGAGCTTGACTGACCGTTGTTCTGAGGAGTGAGGCTTTCGCCTCTCAGGAGTTTTTCTCTTCGGAACGAGGAGTCACTTTCTAGAGACTTCTCAGTTCCTTGTCAAGAGCTGTTTAGTTCCCTTGATCGACTCTTTTTTTTCCCTTCGCGAATCGTTTCGCGGCGGGTTCCCTCTGCAACGAGATCGGCTTTGTAGGGGGTTTGCCATTCTTTGTCAAGTGAGTTCCTCGCACAATCGAGACGTTGCCATTTTTTCCAACCTTACACCGTCTAGACAGTCGCAGGAGCAGTACGCCTTCTCACGCTCCTACCCCTCCTGTATATTCACTGCGCACGGACACCAATTTCCCCACGAGAGGACGGTCACCAGAATGAAACACTCAGTGAGTCCAGAGCAAATCTTTCTCGCTCCACACGATCTCACGTCTCAACATTTGGAGCAAGTTCTCAACACCGCCCTAGAGAAACGCGCGGATTACGCGGACATTTACTTCGAATCGCGCACCAACGAGATCGTGTCTCTCGAAGAAGGTCTCGTCAAGAAAACATCCCGGAGCCTCTCACATGGGGCGGGCATCCGAGTCCTCACCGGTGAGAAAACAGGCTATGCGCATTCCGACGATATCTCCCTTGATACCTTACAGATCGCGGCGCGTACGGCTCGCGCTATCGCGGATGAACCAGGGGAAACACGCTCCGTCCCGCTCGCGACGCTCCGCCCCACATCTCGGAATCTCTACGCATTAACGTCGCCACCAACCACCATTCCGCTTGCTGAAAAAATCACCCTTTTACAACGAATAGACGAAGAAGCCCGTCGCTATGACCCGCGTATCGTCAACGTCATGGCCTCCGTCGCGGTCGAGCAGAAACACATTCTGATTCTCGCCTCTGACGGCACCATGGTCGCCGACACCCAGCCGCTGATACGTCTACAAGTCACTTGCATCGCCGCGGACGGTAACAATCGCCAACAAGGCAGTCATGGCGGTGGCGGACGAATAGAATTTCACTCGTTGTTAGAACCTGACCGCTGGCGACACTTTACTCGCGAAGCCGCGCGACAAGCGATTCTCGGTCTCGAATCCACACCCGCGCCAGCGGGTACCATGACCGTGGTGCTCGGTTCAGGATGGCCGGGAATTCTCCTTCACGAAGCGATTGGTCATGGACTAGAAGGCGACTTCAATCGCAAGAAAGTCTCGGCGTTCAGTGATCTGCTCGGTAAAAAAGTCGCGTCGGAACTCTGCACGGTGATTGATGACGGCACTCTTCCCAACCGTCGCGGCTCGTTGAATGTCGATGATGAAGGAACGCCAACCGGTCGCACCGTGCTCATCGAAAAAGGGATTCTCAAAGGCTATCTACAAGATCGCCTCAACGCCTCGCTAATGAAAATGCCACGCACGGGCAACGGGCGTCGTGAGAGTTTCGCTCACATCCCCATGCCGCGCATGACCAATACCTTCATGCTCCCTGGCGACTCAGCGCCAGAAGACATTATCGCCTCGGTGTCACGCGGCCTCTACGCCGTCTCTTTCGGTGGCGGACAAGTGGACATCACCAGCGGAAAATTCGTCTTCTCCGCCAGTGAGGCATACCTCATTGAGGACGGCAAAGTCACTCGGCCCGTAAAGGGCGCAACGCTTATTGGCAACGGCCCGGAAGTGCTGACTCGCATCTCCATGGTGGGCAGCGACCTTGCCCTCGACGAAGGGATCGGCACCTGCGGAAAAGAAGGTCAGTCGGTTCCTGTCGGGGTCGGCCTTCCAACTATTCGGATCGACGGACTCACCGTTGGTGGAACTCAGGCGTAGGAAAAAAATATGCAACTCGAAAATTTAGCGACAGACATTCTCGAACAGGCCCGACGTCTGGGAGCCACGGCTGGAGACATTCTCATTGCTTCAGGCGAGTCATTTTCCGCTGGCGTCCGGCTCGGCGAAGTGGAAAAAATTCAACAATCCCAAGAAAAACGCATGGGTTTGCGTCTCTTTGTCAATCAGAGCAGCGCCATCACCTCAACCGCTGACTTTACCCGCGAGACGCTCAGCGAACTCATCGAGGAAACGGTCGCGCTCGCTAAAGCCACGGCCGCCGATGATTTTTCCGGCCTCCCGGAACAACATCTGCTCGCCCATGACATTCCTGACTTAGACCTCTCCGATACGACCACCGCCTTCTCACCCGAAGAAAAAATCGCGCTCGCGCGAGCAGGTGAGGCCGCCGCGCTGGCGGTGGATTCTCGTATCACCAACTCCGAAGGCGCGGAATTTTCCAACGGCAGTCACGAGGTGTTATATGCCAATTCCCTCGGTTTCGTTGGCCGCTACCGCACTACAAGTTATTCGCTTTCCGTCGTTCCGGTCGCCTCGCATAATGGAGCGATGCAGCGCGATTATTGGTACTCATCGCATCGAAAATTCAGCAAACTCGAGTCCCCGGCGACCATCGGCAAAATCGCCGCCGAACGCACGCTCCGGCGACTCGGCGCGCGACGAGTAAAGACACAAGACGCACCAATTGTCTTTGACCCGCAAATGGCCGCTAGCTTACTGCGCCATCTCGCGGGCGCGATTTCTGGGTCAGCGCTCTACCGGAAAACTTCGTTTCTGCTCGGCAAATTGGGCGAGCAAATCGCCACGCGAAACGTCTCCATTCTCGACGACGCCCGCATTCCATCCGCTCTGGGCTCGAAACCCTTCGATGGAGAAGGGCTGCCCACGCAACGTACGACGGTCGTTAAGGATGGCATATTGAACAGTTACCTCCTTGATTCCTACTCCGCGCGCAAACTGGGAATGCAATCGACAGGGAGCGCCAGTCGTTCGTTTTCCGATGCTCCCGCCGCGAGTACAACGAACCTCTTTCTCGAACCGGGAACCGTCTCACCAGAAGAGATCATTCGCTCCGTCCGTTCGGGTCTCTACGTCACTGAGTTGTCCGGCTTCGGCGTGAACCCAGTCACCGGCGATTATTCACGCGGCGCGACTGGCCTCTGGATTGAGAATGGCGAATTGGCCTATCCGGTCGAGGAAATCACCATTGCCGGCAATCTGCTCTCAATGTTCCAAAACATTGAAGTGATCGGCAACGATCTTGACCTGCGCAGCACGACTGCCGCGCCAACGCTCAAAATCGCGAAGATGACAATCGCTGGAGAGTAGTTGATGTGCGCCAAAAACTGTACGACTATCTCGCGCAACGGCCTGGTGGAGCAACATCGAGCGAACTGCTCGGTCTGCTCTTCTCCTCTGGGGCCGCGACTGGCCAGCCCCCAAGTAGCCCTCCAGAGTTCGGTGACCGTTTCCTGCACTCCGCGGTAGGAGCGGACCCGCATTTCTTTTATGATCCCACGACGGATCGGTGGCATATCCCCGCGCATGCCGCATTACACCAAGACCTCGCCACCGCCACCTTCGTCGTTGTTGACTTGGAAACCACTGGCCTCAAACCGGGGCCAGCGGTAATCACGGAAATCGCCGCGATCCAAGTGGCCAATGGGCGATTCGCCGCTGAGTTTCATACACTCGTCAATCCTGGCCGCAAGGTCCCGCTGGCCATCACGCAACTGACCGGCATCACGGACGACATGCTGCGCGAGCAACCTCGCATCGACACTGTCTTTCCCCAGCTTCACGCCTTTTTGGGTTCGTCGGTCATCGTGGCTCACAATGCCGACTTCGACCTCAATTTTCTCAATTTCGACGCTCGTCGCTTGCGCTCGGCTCCACTGTTGAATCCCGCGCTGTGCACCCTGAAACTCGCGAAACGTTTGCTCTCCAGTTTGCGTTCGCGCTCACTGGACTCCGTCGCCGCGCATTTGGGAGTTTCGTGCCTCAATCGCCACCGCGCCTTGGGCGATGCGCGCGCGACCGCCGAAATTTTCTTGATTCTGCTCGATCAACTGTCTGCACATGGTGTGACAACAGTTGGACAACTGCTCGACTTTCAGCACACCGCGCGTGATGGTCGGCGCTTCGAGTTTTTTGTTCCACGCCCAGTACTCAGCCATATCCCTGAAAATCCAGGCGTCTATCGCATGCTTGATGGCGAGGGGCGCCTACTCTACATCGGCAAGGCGAAGAACCTCCGTCGGCGCGTCAATTCCTACTTCACCAATTCTTCCAGCCATAGCGACAAAGTGCTCGACCTCGTGCGCACGGTGCGAGAGGTGACCTACGATCAAACCGGCTCCGAGCTTGAGGCGGCGCTCCGTGAGGCGGAACTGATTCGCGCGCTCAAACCACCATATAACCGCCTGTCCAAACATCTACCGCGCGTGGCGTTTCTCAAACTCACCATCGGCAACGCCTACCCCCGTTTGGGACTGACCGCCAAGCCAGGGAGGGACCGCTCGTTTTACATCGGCCCGTTTCGCAGCCGAGAGTTCGCCACGAACGCCCAGCGGTTACTCGCGCGGCTGTTTGGTCTCCGTATATGTCTTGAGAACCTCGCCCCAGCTCTGACCGTCACGCCATGTCTCACTGGTCAGATTGGTGCGTGTACATCACCCTGCGCGGCGCGAGTCTCTCGCGAAGACTACGGCGCGCAGGTCGCGGCGTTCCTGCGTTTTCTGAATGGCGAGGATCCGTCACTTCGTGAAGAACTCATGGAGAAGCGCGATCTCGCGGCGGCGGAATTGCGATTCGAGAGCGCGGCGCGGTTGCAGAAAGACATCCAGTTGCTCGATCAGATTCTCCATGTGCATAGCAAGTTGCATTGGATCGTGACCCGCGCCAATGCGTTGCTGCTCTTGCCAAGTCGCGAAACTGGAGCGGCGCAAGCCTACCTTGTGCTGAATGGGAGGCTCATCGCGGGCGGTCTGGTCCGAACGCGTGAGGATGTCGCGCCTTTTGTCACGCTCATTCACGAACGGTTCGCTCGTGACCGCGACCGACCACTGCGACCGGAAGAAATTGATGCGAGCGTGATTCTCGCCGCGTGGTTACGGGACCCCAATCGGTCCCAGGGAGCGGTCTTTGCGATTGACGCACCGATGGACTGCGACCACCGCGTGGAGGAAATTGAGAGCGCGTTGCGTGATTTGCAGCGGATAGAGGTCGCGCCTCATTGAAAACCGCGATAAAGTTGGTTTTCGCATACTCGTCCGGTCGTCATGGAGTACGAGGATAATAGCCATGCAGGAACATACTGAATCCCCCGTTATCACGGTCGCTCCGCCATCAAAAGAGGGAGTCACACCGTGTATCATCTTGGCCAACATCAGTTGGGAAACCTACCGAATCTCCTGACTGAAAATTGCGTCCGCTTTACAATTTCTCAGGGACTTGCGGCTCTAGACCCCCGCCCGTATAGTCTCGCGCACTATGCCTACACCATCAGTAGCCTCACAATTACGCGCATTATTGCGGCGATCGGGACCCGCACTAGTGCTCGGCGCGCACGATGCCCTCTCGGCGAAACTCGCGGAAGAAGCCGGGTTTGACGCCATCTGGGGAAGCGGGTTTGGCATCTCCGCCGTCAGCGCGCTGCCCGACGCCAACATCCTCACTATGAGTGAAACCCTCGACGCCATTCGCCGCATGGTGGACGCCGTCCGCATTCCGGTGATCGCCGATTGTGACAACGGCTTTGGCAATGCCATCAACGTGATCCGCACCGTCGCCCAGTATGAACGCGCTGGGGTCGCGGGCCTCTGTATCGAGGACAACATTTTCCCTAAACGGTGCAGTTTCTACGCTGGAGTTCAGCGCGAACTCGTGCCAGTTGATGAACACGCCCGGAAAATCGAGGCTGCGCAATCCGCGCGCCAGGACCCGGACTTCGTCATCATCGCGCGGACGGAAGCCTTCATCGCCGGGTGGGGAAAACAAGAAGCGCTCAAACGGGCCCGCGCGTATGCCGACGCTGGAGCGGATGCCGTGCTGATCCACTCGAAAGCCTCGACGTTCGATGAACTCAAGGATTTCGCGCAAACGTGGGATAGGGACTGCCCGCTTGTCGCCGTGCCCACCACCTATGCGAACATTACCGCCGGGGACCTTTCCGCCGCGGGCTTTAAGCTCGTGATTTTCGCCAATCAGGCATTGCGCGCCGCCGTGAAGGCGATGCGAGAATCGTTGACTATTCTCAAACGCGAAGCGCGGCCCGCCGCGGTCGATGATCGCATCGCCACTTTGCCGGACATCTACGAACTGGTCGGCGTTGCAGACCTGCAAGCCAACGAACAAAAATTTCTGCTCCCCGGTGGACACAATGTCACCGCAGTCATTATCGCCGCTGGGTTTGAAGAAGCGCTCATGCCACTCATCGAAGATCGTCCCAAGGCAATGCTGGAGATCAAAGGCAAGACGATCCTGGAACGCCAAGTGCAAGCGCTGAACGACCGCGGGGTCAAAGACGTTGTCGTCGTGCGTGGCTATCGCAAGGAACAAATCAATCTGCCGAACATTCGCTACTACGACAATGATCGGTTCCGGGACACTGGCGAACTGGTCTCGCTCTTTCTTGCCGAGTCCGAGATGTCACGGCGGTTTTTATTCCTGTATTCCGACATTATCTTCGACCCCGCTATCCTCGAAAAACTGCTGAAATCAGAAGCCGATGTCAGCGTCGTGGTGGATCGCGCGTGGGGAGACCATCCCCATTCGCAAGAAGAGGTTCACGCCCGACAACCGGACCTCGTGGTCACACATCACCCGCCACAAAAAGGGTATCGTTTCCTGGCGATGAACGAAGGAACCTCGCTCGCTCGTGTCGGTCGGCTTCTGCCCCTCAACGAGGCGGACGGTGAGTTTGTCGGCTTGGCGATGTTCTCGGAAGAAGGGGCGCGGCTGTTACGGACGGTTTATCATCAGAGCCAGCAACGCTTCCTCAATCAACGGTTCCACGAGGCCGAGTCGATCGAGAAGGCGGCCTTCACCGACATGTTGCAAGAAATTATTGACTGCGGTGGCACCGTGGCGTCCGTGGACATTTACAAAGGCTGGTTGGAAATCGACACGTTCGAGGATTACCGCCGGGCGTGGGCGAAAGTGAAATAGCGCATGGCTTATGGCTTATGGCTCGCTCACTCCGTTCGCTCTATGGGAAAAATTTTCTGACCATAGGCTATAGGCTATGTGCCATAGGCCATAAGCCGACATAAGGATCGCATAATGGACCTGAACCAGATTGACCGTCTCGTTCAAGACGAATACCGCTTCCTCCTACAAGAAAAAAAAAGCTGGAGTTTGACAGTCGAACCGCAAGACTTGGAACTCGTCGCGCATGCGCTCCGTGTTCTGCTTCATGCGAGAACGACACCGGATTTTGTCGCTGACTATCTCGCACTGGTGGACTGCCAGAATGCCGACGGCGGCTGGAGCCCCTACTCCGCCGATCAAGAAAGCACCGTCTGGGTTTCGGCCTTCTGCGGCTTAATGCTGGTTCGCGGCAATCGCTTCCTTCACAATGACCAGATCACCAACTCGGTCCAACGCGCGATTGACTATTTTCTCGATACGCAAAAGGGTGACGGACGCTGGACCGATCCCCGTTGGGCTGACCTCGACACCACTAGTCATCCCGTCAGTTTCTTCAATGTCGTCATGGCGCTCAACGAGTCACATCGACATGCTGATGTGTTGCGCTCGTGGGAGCATGGAGCACGCTTCATCGTTGACCATCAGAGCCAAGACGGCGGATGGTATGACAACGACTTTCACCCTTCTGGGATTGAGATCACGGCCCATTTGATCCAGGACGCGTTGGTAGCGGACTTGGTTATTGATAACCGCGTCTCTGGCATCCGTGAATCGTGCGTCAAAGGGGTCGCTAAGTTATACGAATGGCAGGCCCAAGACGGTTCGTGGGATGCGGAAAATGTTGACCACACCATGGACTGCACCCGCTCGTTAATGGTGGTCACGCGGATTCTCAATGATCCGCGCGCTGAAGACGTCATCATGCGCGGTTTGCAATGGATACTCACCAATAAGAATCCCCAAGGCTGGGGCGATTTCCCTGGTATGGAAACGAACTTGGAACGGACCTGCGACGGACTCGACACGCTGCTCAAGTATAAAGGGTACCGCAGTAGCGATCCTCGCGAGATCGTGCGGTTGTGGGGCTATATCCCCTAATAAAGTCGAAAGTCCACGGTCCAAGGTCTAAAGTCCAAGCTCCAAAGTTCTCTACTGAATGCTGACGACTGGCTACTGACTACTTTCCTCATGCCCGAAACCTGGACTGAAATCTGTCGTCTTGACGAACTCCCCGCTGGTGGCCGCAAGCTCGTCAAACTCAACGGCATCGAAATCGCCCTCTTCAACATTGACGGCACGATCTACGCCATCAAGAATCGCTGCCCCCATCGCAGTGGCCCGCTGATTCGCGGTTTCATCGACCTGACCGGCGGTATCAAATGCCCCATGCATGGGTGGCGGTTCGATTTGCGCGACGGCAGTAGTGAACGTCCAGCAACAGCCACCGTCTATCCCGTGAAGATAGAAAATGATGGGGTCTATCTCGGTCCGCCGTGAACAAGACCCTGGGAATAAACCATCATCGGCTGACCTTTTAGCCAGAGAGGAGGCTCCTCAGGTGCATAATCGGGCATCGTTTGAAAACGAAGCGGTCCCCCACTTGGAAGCGCTACTGCGCACGGCGGTCCGCATGAGTGGAGATCGGGCGCGCGCGGAAGACGCAGTCCAGGAGACGTATCTGCGTGCCTGGCGCTCGTTCCGCACCTATCAACCGGACACCAACTGCCGCGCCTGGCTGTTTCGTATTCTCGTCAATGTCATCAAGAAAACGGCGGGGAAACGACGCCATGACCCTCTCGCCGAAGCCGAAGAAGTCGAAACGTCCACCAAAGTCATCCCCCTTTTCCCCAACGCCGAGGGCGGGGACCGACAAGACATCCAGGGCGCGCTGGATCAGCTCACCCCGGAATTTCGTGATGTGTTGTGGCTCGTGATCGTGGAAGGTTTTGCATATAAAGAGGCTGCCCAAATGCTCGATATCCCCATCGGCACTGTCATGTCGCGACTCTATCGGGCCCGACGTGAACTGCGTCGCTTTTTGACAACCCCCGTTCCCCAAGAAAAAGAGAGGGCCTCCGGCCATGGACTGTAAGGAATATCAGAAACTGCTGAGCCCGTTTGTCGATAACGAACTGGGTGCGCACGATGCCTTCATGGTAGCGGAACACCTGGAAGTCTGCGCGCCATGCCATCGCGACATGGAAACGCTGCGCCGGTTCGATACCCAACTGAAAACCGCTGGTCAGCGACCAATTGAGGATATGGACGATTTCCGCTTGCGGATTCTCGACATGATCTCGCCCTGGGGATGGGCACGTCGATGGCGCGGGCTTGGGGCCGCCGCCGCGGTTCTCATGTTCCTGGTCATGGGGCCACAAATTTTTTCCGCGCCGTCCGACCCCGAAACCGATGCGTTTAGCGCCTCGCTCATCAGTGAAGTGCAACTCAATATCAATCAACCCTTTTCGTTGTCATGGCTCGACCCACAAAGCCTGCAAAACGTCTTACGGCAAGAAGGACTGAGTGAAATCCCCAACCTTGCGCCGACGGGCTTCCATTTCGAGGGCGGCCGCGTGAGCAACCCGCTCAGCCGACCGTTCATCCAACTGGTGTACCGGAATAGCAACGAAGAAATCTTCCTGTTCGTCTCGCGCCGTTGGGATCGCCCGTTCTCTGGGACGATCAAGCGGGACGGGTTCACCATCGTCCCGCTCGGTATCCGCGCGGTGTTTCTCGTGACCCAGGATTCGTTGTCGAACTTTGTCGATACCCGCCAAGTCGCGGAAGAAGAAATCAACGCGCTTTCTAGTTAAGAGGATTGAGAAGTTTCGGGTTTCGAGTTTCGGGTTCCTCCCCCCTCCCCTCGCTGCTTCGTGCCAAAACCTCCCGCTGTCGGGAATCCCCCGTCTTGCCTTAGCAGGTTCGTTTGCTAGTCTGTGGCCGCGTTCGTCCAAAGAGAAGTGTTCCAAAAGGGAGGGGTTTTATGTCGCAATATGTGGAAAGTGCGGAAGCGGCACAGGTTATCGAAAATCGCTCCCAACTCGTTGAGTATTTTTATCAGGCCGCCAAACCTCGCGAAGCCTGGCGTCTCGGCACTGAGTACGAGATGTGTGGCGTCTCCCGTCGTAGTGGCCGCGCGGCACGCTATTTTGGCAACCGCGGTATCGAACGCCTGCTCTTCCGCTTGGCGGACCTCACCGGCTGGGAACCCATCGAAGAGGAAGGCCATGTCATCGCCCTGCGCGGCGAACGTGCCAACATTACCCTTGAACCCGGCTCCCAAGTCGAACTGTCCGGCGAACAATGTGAAACCATCCATTGCGCCGACATTGAACTCCGCACGCATCTCACGAACCTGCTCACCGCCGCCGACGCCCTCGACCTCACCTTCGTCAACCTCGGCGTGCAACCAATCAGTCCACTGGATGACATCCAGTGGATTCCCAAAACCCGCTACCAGTTCATGGCCCCGTACATGGCGCAGGTTGGCTCCCTCGGCCAACGCATGATGAAACAAACCTCATCGATCCAAGTCAATTTTGATTTCAGCTCCGAAGCCGATGCGATGATGAAATTCCGCGTCGGCATGGGGATCGTCCCGATTCTCAGCGCGATCTTCGCCAATTCCCCCATCTCCGACGGCGGTCTCAACAACTTTATGACCATGCGTGGCCATATCTGGACCGATACCGACCGCCGTCGCTCTGGACTGTTGCCGTTCGCCTTTTCCGACCAGGCCAGCTTCGAGAAATACGCCGAGTACGCGCTCAGCGTCCCGATGTACTTCATTGTTCGTCATGGCCAGTGGATCGACATGACCGGTATCCCCTTCCACCGCTTCTTGAGCGAAGGACACAACGGCGAGCGCGCCACCATCGAAGACTGGACACTGCACCTCACCACGCTGTTCCCGGAAGTGCGCATCAAGAAATATCTGGAAATTCGCTGCATCGACCAACAACCATACGACTTCATGCTCGCGGTGCCCGCGCTCTGCAAAGGCATCTTTTATGAGAACGACTGCCTGTTGGCCGCGTGGGACCTCGTGAAGAAATGGAGTTGGGAAGAGCGCGTCGACTCTTACTTCGCGTCGCACCGCCAGGCGCTCGGCGCACGGGTCCAGGGCATCACGCTCCTTGATTTCGCCAAGGAACTCTTCGACATAGCCTGGGAAGGGCTGCAACGTCACAACAAGTGTAACGCCAAGGGCAAGAACGAAACCATCTACCTCGAACGCTTGCGCGAGGAACTCTGGCGCGGCCAATGCCCGGCCTACGGCGTGATCGAAAAATGGATGGGCGAATGGAACTACGACACGCAACGATTGATTGACGGAACGGCCTACCAATTACCAGCGCAAGAATGAAGCACCCACAGTGCCCACGGTGTCACAGCGACAATCGCGCGGGCGCACGGTTCTGCCAATCGTGCGGCGAGAAACTCGACCAGCAGTGTCCCGCGTGCGGCAACCACAATACCCCGACGGCCACCTTCTGTGACAACTGTGGCACGCGACTGCGACACCCACCCTCAACGCTCGGCCCTCCGCCCTCCACCCCTCCGCCGCAATCTCCAGCGTCCTACACTCCACCGCATTTGATCGAACGGATTCTCGCCGAGCAGACCGCGCTTGACGAGTACGGCGGCGACGGCGAACGCAAGACCATCACCGCCCTCTTCGCCGACATCAAAGGCTCGACGGCGTTGATCGAGGCGCTCGACCCCGAAGAGGCGCGCGCCATCATTGATCCCACGCTGCGGATTATGATGAACGCCGTCCATCGCTACGACGGCTACGTCACCCAAGTGCTCGGTGATGGCATTTTCGCCTTGTTTGGCGCACCGCTCGCGCATGAAGACCATCCACGGCGTGCCATCTACGCAGCCTTGCTCATGCAAGAAGAAGGAAAAAAACACGCCGAACGCCTGCGCCGCGAACAAGGGATCAATGTCCAAATTCGGGTCGGCATCAACACCGGCGAGGTCGTCGTGCGCTCCATCCGCAAGGATCACCTCCACACCGATTACACGCCGGTCGGTCACTCCACCCACGTGGCCGCGCGCATGGAAGGTCTCGCGACGCCGGGCTCCATCTTCGTCAGCGAGTACACCCATCGCCTCACGGAAGGGTACTTCGACTTCACCCCGCTCGGCCCGGCGCTCCTCAAGGGCGTGAGCGACCCCGTCCATGTGTATGAAGTCGTGGGGGTCGGCCCCCTGCGGACCCGCTTACAGGTCGCCACCAAGCGCGGGCTCGTGCGCTTCGTCGGACGGCAGAGCGAACTCGACTCGCTCCGTCGAGCGCTCGACCTGAGCAAAAATGGCCACGGCCAGATTGTCAGCGTCATGGGCGAGCCAGGAGTCGGCAAGTCGCGCCTCTTCCACGAGTTCAAACTCATCGCCCAACAAGGCTGCCTGCTCCTCGAAACCTTCTCCGTGTCACACGGCAAAGCCTATCCCTATCTGCCGCTCATCGACTTGCTCAAGAACTATTTTCAGATCACCACGGGCGATGAGGAGCGGCGGCGACGAGAAAAAATCACGGGGAAAGTGCTCACCCTGGATCGCGGGCTGGAAGACGCCCTCCCCTACCTCTTCACGTTGTTAGGCGTCGTTGAGCCGACCGCGACCATCGCCCAGATGGACGCGCACATTCGCAAGCGGCGCACCCTGAACGCGATCAAACGGCTGCTCGTGCGCGAAAGCCTCAATCAACCGCTGATTGTGATCTTCGAGGATTTGCATTGGCTGGACGCCGAGACCCAAGCGTTCCTCAGCTTGTTCAGCGACAGTGTCGCCACGGCGAAAATCCTGCTGCTGACGAACTACCGCCCGGAGTACCACCACGAGTGGGGCAACAAATTGTTCTTTTCCCAGGTGCGGCTTGATCCGTTACGCCAAGCCGACGCGGAGGAGATGCTCACCGCGCTCTTGGGCGACACCGGGGGGACCGACGCCTCGCTCCACGACCTGCGACGGTTCATCCTGGAGAAGACCGACGGCAACCCATTCTTCATGGAAGAGATCGTGCAAGAGTTGCGGGAACAAGGGGTGCTTGCCGTTGGCGCATCCGCGCCCGTCACGATTCCGACGGAACTCCGCTTACCACCAACCGTGCAGGGGATCTTGGCCGCGCGCATTGACCGCCTCCCGGCACGGGAGAAAGCATTTCTGCAAATGTTGTCGGTGCTTGGTGATGAAATGCCGCTCAGTCTGATTCGGCGGGTATCGGGAGCCACCGACGATGACATGCACCGCGCGCTCGCGCATCTGCAAACGGCGGAGTTCATCCACGAGCGCCCTGCGTTTCCCGAACCGGACTATGCGTTCAAGCATGCCCTGACGCAGGAAGTCGCGTACAATTCGCTGCTCCTCGAGCGTCGCAAAGCGCTCCATGAGCGCACGGCGCGGATCATCGAGTCGATGTTCGCCACCAGCCGCGAGGACTATTACGAGACCCTGGCGCATCACTACCGGTGCAGCGGCAACACAGAAAAAGCGATTGAGTATCTCCATCTCGCGGGCCAACAGGCGGTCCGTCGTTCGGCCACCGCCGACGCGATCACCTTTCTCACCTCGGCCTTGGACTTGTTGAACACCGTAGCCGACACGCCAGAGCGCGCGCGGCACGAACTCACGTTGCACCTGGCGCTCGGCCCCGCCTTCAACATGACCAAGGGATTTGGCTCCGCAGAGATGGGTCAGACCTACAGCCGCGCGCGCGATCTCTGCGCGCGGGTGGGGGACAGGGCGCTGCTCTTTTCGACGCTCATGGGGTTACGGGTCTTTCACACCGCGCGGGGACAGCATCAAGCGGCCCGCGCGTTGGGGGAAGAACTCGTCCACCTCGCGAACAAGTCCGCCGACCCCGCGCTGCTGGTCGCCGCTCACTATGCCATTGTCCCCTCGCTCTATTACCTGGGCGAGTTCGCCTCCGTGCTGACACATTGTGAGCAAAGCCTCAGCCGCTATGATCGCGCGCAACATGACGAGCAGATTCTCTCGTATGGACAGTCCTACGCCGTGATGACGCTGTGTTATGCGGCGTATACGCGCTACATGCTCGGCTTCCCGGATCAAGCCTTGTCCAAGGTCCACGAGGCGCTCCGGCTCGCCCAGGAGCTGGCGCATCCGCTGAGTTACACGCAGGCGCTCATCTCAGCGGCCACGAGTCATCTCTTTCTCCACCGGAGTCAGGAGGCTCACGTCTTCGCGGAATCGCTCATCATGCTCGCGGAGGAGCACGGCATCCCGCAGCAAATCTCGACCGGCACGGCGCTGCGCGGCTGGGCGATGAGTCAACAAGGACAAGGGGCGCGAGGCATTGAGCATCTGCAACGCGGGCTCGCCTTGACGCACGAGACCGGAACGCAAATCTGGCGGACCGCGTATCTCGCGCAATTAGCGGACGCCCACGGACACATCGGCAACCCGGACGAAGGACTGCGCATCGCGCGCGAAGCCCTCGCCGACGTGGAACGGATGCAAGAGCGGATGTACGAGGCGGAGATTCATCGGATCACGGGGGTACTGACGCTGCAACAGGAAAATCAAAAGTCAAATGGCAAAAGTCAAAAATCAAAAATTACCGACCCCCCACCCCAGACCCCCCAACCCCAACCGGAGGCCGAATCCGGTTTTATCAACCCCAACGCCAAAGCCCACCCGCAGAAATCGAAGTACCATGAAATGCGCGCGCCCAAGAGTATTTCGCGG
>JANMSE010000607.1:0-31340 GCA_031389045.1 Deltaproteobacteria bacterium
GCCGTTTCAACCCCCGGAGGCGTCGTCGCGTGAGGTCGAGGTCCTCTCTGGGGGTCTTTTGCGACTTTTTGATGAACCCGTGTAGCGGGACCAACACCGCGCCCTGCACGGTGAACAGCACCCGTGCGATTCGGTTGCCGAGCGTTGAGCGCATTTCCCATAACTCCTCCTCAAGTTTACGTACCAGCGGCATGCCGCTGGGCCACCCGTATTGCACAGCGAGCAGGTCCAAGCCGATCACGTGTTGCTCCTCCCTTGGGAGAAACTTAATCCACTCCCGCACCGGCTCACGTCCCGTTGTTGTCTTGAAAAACACGACCTGCAACCGCACCCCATTGGTCATGTAGGAAACGTATCAAAGCCGATACGCCGCGCCTACAGGGGGAAGGAAGTCTCTGGCTTCTTCCTCCTGCTAAAACTCACAACTTGTACGGTTGCGGATAGGTTGCGGGTCGGTGCGTGCACGATGATGCACCAGCCTACAGAATCGTAGAAAATTCAACAATTTCGCGGGGGAGACCGCGACTACGAATCTGTAGGTCAGAGGTTCAAATCCTCTAGGGCGCATTCCCTTTTCTACTCCCCGCCAATTAGTGAGAACGCTGTCCTCGCCATGATGATGAGAGGTTTGCTCTCGTCAGCCATCCAGCCGTACCAGACTCATGCACCGTCCGCGCGGCATGAAGCGTGGTGGTATTGAGGGGACGAGGGCAAGTTCGGAGTTTGCGGAAGTCCAAGGTCCAAGATTGTTGCTACTGACTACTGACTATTTTTCCTCGGGCGCGCACGCCCGAATCGTCTCCATCACTCGCTGTTTTCCATCCGGTCCGCCGCCGACAGGGAAGATGATCGGCAAGCGAATCCCCGACTGCCGATACGCTTCAATCCGTTCGCGAGCTTCCGATGCGGTCCCAGCGATGCCCAACGCTTGCACCATCGCGTCAGGGACGAGTTTGGCCGCACCCGTTTGATCCCCTTTTTGCCAGGCCGCGCGCACGGCTACTGCTTCCGTTGGAAATCCACTTTCGGCCATCAGTCGATTATAGCGCGGAAAAAACCCAGCGTAGAACGCCGCCGCTGGGCGAAGTCGCTCAATCGCTTCTTGGCGATTGCTGGACACACTGCATGAAAGCAAGGAGACAATATCAATGTCGTCCGGGCGCCGCCCCGCACGTTGTGCACCGATGGCGATGTGTGCCGCCGCCTTGCGTCCCGCCTCCGTCGTGCTCCAGACCATGATCGTCCCTTGCGCGATCTCGCCACAGACTTCCAGCATTTGTGGGAATACCGCGGATACATAAATCGGAATCTCGCGGCGAATCGGCTCGAACCACAAGTCGAAGCGGTCAATCGTCAGCGCCTCGCCTTGGTGGGACACCACTCCATCACGCAGGAGCGTGCGAATAACAGTCACCGTCTCTCGCAACCGCTGGACTGGTTTGCTATACGGAATGCCGTGTTCCGGTTCGACCTGCACCTTATGACTGGAGCCGAGCCCCAGAATCAGGCGCTGATTGGAGAAATGATCGACACAGGCCGCCGCCATCGCCAGCGTTGGTGCGCTCCGTACGAAGATGCTGCTGATGCTCGTCCCCAGCAGTATTCGTTTCGTCTGGAGCGCGCAGGCGGTCAATATGGAAAACTGATCGCCACCGTGCCCTTCCGCGACCCAGGCCGATTCATAGCCTAGCTCTTCGGCCAATCTGACACAGTCAACAATATCTGGGGGGGACATGCCGCCCGCGAACGCAACACCGATACGTGCCATTTCCTGCGCCTCTCTTTCCGCGTTAGAATCGCGTCCGGTATTCTTCATCTCCACGGAGAGGCCGTCAACCGGGAGAGATCGACGATTGAGTCATTGGGCGATTGAAGATTGAGCCATTGACAAATTGTCTTCAATGACTCAATGACCCGATGACTTAATGACCCGATGACTCAATGACCCAATCTTCGGCTGGTTGATCTTCGCGCTTTTCTGGGACAAGAGAGAATGATGACGTTTGATGAGTTGCTCGTTCGCGTGGTCGATTTGTTACGGAGGCAGGGGCGTGTGTCCTACGGGGCACTCAAGCGTCGGTTTGACCTTGACGACGAGTATCTTCACGACCTCAAGACGGAGTTGATTGAAGCGCAACGGCTCGCCAGCGATGAGGACGGTCGCATTCTCGTCTGGGCAGGCTCAGGGAAAACCGAAACGGAGAAACGGAGAATCGGAGAATCGGAGAAACCCAGTGTCGAGTTTCGGGCTGCGAGCTTCGAGTCTTCCCAGCCCGCGGCTGCGTTCACTTCCAACCCCGACCGCCGACCGCCGACCGGATGTCCGGCGAGCGCAGACAACTGACGGTGATGTTCTGTGACCTCGTGGGCTCCACCGCGCTCTCGACCCAGCTTGATCCAGAAGAATTGCGTACCGTTGTGCGGACCTATCAGGCGATCTGTGCCGAGGCCGTCGAACGGTATGACGGCTACATCGCGCAGTATCTTGGAGATGGCGTGCTCGTGTATTTCGGTTATCCGATGGCCCATGAGGACGATGCCGAGCGGGCAGTCCGCACGGGCTTGGAGCTGTTGCGATCCCTTCAGCAGTACAACCGCCACCAGCAGGCACTGGGTGGACTGTCGGCGGGCAGCATGCCGCAAGTCCGCGTCGGTATTCATACGGGGCTGGTCGTCGTGGGCGAGGTCGGAGGAGGAGGAAAGTACGAACACCTGGCACTCGGAGAAACTCCCAACATCGCCGCGCGGGTACAAGGCATGGCTCCTCCTGACGCGATTGTCATCAGTGCCTCGACCTATCGACGGATGGGGAATGCGTTCGCGTGCCGCTCGCTGGGCGTGCATGCGCTCAAAGGCATTCCTCAACCGCTGGAGATTCTCCGGGTTGAAGCGGAGCAAATAGCCGATCCCACGCTTCAGGAAAGAGAGAGCGGACGAGTCGCCCTTCTCGTGGGAAGAACCGAAGAGTCGGAATTTCTCCGACGACGCTGGGCTCGTGTCAAGGAACGGCAAGGGCAGGTGGTCTTGATCAGTGGTGAGCCCGGAATCGGAAAGTCACGACTCGCGCGGGAGGTATGTCAGCATGTCGGTGAAGAGGAATTGCTGCAATTGGAGTTGCGCTGCTCTCCATATCATCAGCATAGCGCCCTCTACCCCGTGATCGAGTTTTTTCGGCGAATGCTTCAGATTCAATCCGAGGAAGCGTCGGACTCCACGGTGAAAAAACTGGAAAGAGCGTTGTCCCACTCGCACATCGACCTCGAACATACCCTACCATTGTTGGCGTCACTGTTATCCTTGCCGCCAACGCGGTTTCCCCTCCCGGCGCTGACGCCGCAAAAACAAAAGGAGAAAACGGCACAGGCGATTCTTGCCTGGGTCTTGCGGATTACGGCGCGGCGACCCGTGCTCCTAGTCTGGGAGGATTTACATTGGGCCGACCCCTCAACGCTCGCGCTCTTGGACTTGCTCGTGGAACAAGCGGCCACCACGAGTTTGTTCGTAGTGCTGACCTTTCGTCCGGAGTTCGTGCCATCGTGGACAGAGCGGTCGCATGTCACATCCCTGATGTTGAGTCGCTTGGGCCGGGCGCATGTCGAAGCGATGGTCGCGCGGATGACAGGAGGGAAAACGTTCCCGCCTGAGGTTCAACAACAGATTCTCGCCAAGACGGACGGCGTCCCTCTGTTCGTCGAGGAGTTGACGACGATGGTGCTGGAGTCGGGGTTGTTACGCGAGGAGGATGATCACTACGAGTTATCCGGTCCTCTCCCACCGCTCGCGATTCCAGAGACCTTGCACGACTCCTTGGTGGCGCGGTTGGATCGTTTGGGAGCGGCCAGGGAGGTCGCGCAGTTGGCGGCGACGTTGGGCCGGGATTTCTCGTATGAGCTGATGAAAGCGGTGGCGCCGCTGACGGAAGAGCAACTCCACCGCGCTCTCGCCAAACTGGTGGAGGCCGAAGTGCTGTATCCGCGCGGAATGGGTGGACATGCCTCTTATTCGTTCAAGCATGCCCTCATTCAAGAGGCCGCGTATCAATCGTTACTCAAGAGCCGAAGACAGCATTACCACCAGCAAATTGCTCGGGCCCTCGAGGCACAGGGCGGGGACAGTGCCACTCCCCAATCGGACCAATCGGAACTGATCGCGCATCACTATACCGAGGCGGGGCTGATCGCGCAGGCGTTGCCCCACTGGCAACGGGCGGGACGAGCCGCGCTGCAGCGGTCCGCCAATCAGGAAGCGATCGGCCATCTCTCGAAAGCGTTAGCGTTACTGGAGACGTTGCCGGAGACGGAAGCCCGTGGAGAGATGGAATTATCACTTCGGGTGACGTTGGGAGCACCGTTGATGACGACCAAAGGCTATGCCGCCCCTGAGGTGGAACACACCTTCGCCCGGGCTCGGACCCTGTGCCAAACACTGGGAGATACCCCACAACTCTTTCCCGCGCTTAGTGGATTATTTGCTTTTTACCTGGTCACCGGGGACTTTGCGACGGCGCGTCATTTTGCCGAGCAGTGCCTCCACTCAGCCCAAGCGGCCCAAGACACTGCGCTGATGATTGAAGCGCACCGGATGTTAGCGAATGTGCTGCTCTTTAGTGGCGAGGTGGCGCCCGCGCTTACGCATGCCGAACAGGCGCTCGCCTTGTACGATAAGCAGCAGCATCGGACTCTGGCGTTTGTGTTCGGACAAGACCCCGCCGTGGTGTGTTGCTCCTTTATTGCCTGGGGGCTTCAGATACGCGGCTATTTAGATCAAGCGGCGGAGCGCAGCCAGGAGGCCGTGACGTGGGCGCGGGAGTTAGGGCATGCCAATAGCCTCGGCCTCGCGCTCGTGTTTGCCGCGAGGGTCCAAGGCAATCGGCGAGATTGGGAAGGCGTGCGTACACTCGCGGAGACGGCTATCGTACTGGCCAACGAACAAGGATTAGGCTTTTGGGAGGCGCTGGGCACGATATACCAAGGCTGGGCAGTGAGCAGGTTGGGACAGCCGGAGGAAGGGATGACGCTCATGCGTCGCGGGCTTGCGGCCTATTGGGCGACCGGAGCCATGATTGCTCGTGCGGGAACTTTGTATCTCCTCGCGGAAGGACATGGGCAGGTCGGACAGACTGAAGAGGGCCTGACATTAATTGCTGAGGGGTTTCTCATGGTGAAGCGGAACGGGGTGCGTGTGTGGGAAGCGGAACTCTATCGTGTCAAAGGCGATCTCCTGCTTCAACAGTCCCGGACAAGTCAAGACAAGTTCGAAGACACCGACCCCCGATCCCCGACCCCCGATCCCCAAGTAGAGGCGGAGGCGTGTTTCTTGGAAGCCATTGCGATTGCGCGGCGACAGGAAGCGAAAACACTCGAACTGCGCGCTACCATGAGCTTAGCGCGCTTGTGGCAACAGCAAGGCAAACGGCACGCCGCATACACCACGTTATCTACTCTCTACAACTGGTTTACCGAAGGATTTGACACTGGGGACCTGCGAGAAGCAAAGGCCCTGCTGGAAGAATTGAAAGATTGAGTCATCGGGTCATCGGGCGATTGAGAAAGAGTCTTCAATGAGGCAATGACCTGATGACTCAATGGCCCGATGCTGAATAGGTTGCGCTCCGTATCTCGCTCATGCTATCCCTAGCCGCAATTTCGTATGGAGGGCATTGAGACCAATGGCAGGACAAGAATGGCGGGAGGAAACGGTTAAGGTCGCAGGGACCGATCTGACCCTACTGAAAATCGGCACGGGCAAACCCTTACTCGTGTTGCATGAGGAATTAGGACATCCAGGCGCGCTCCGGTGGCACGCGGACCTGGCGCGACATCGCACGGTCACGATTCCCCTGCATCCGGGATTCGGCAAAAGCCCACGGGTGGAATGGCTACGGAACGTCCGAGACCTCGCGGGCTTCTATGCGCGGCTGATTCGTGAACAAGGCTGGAGTCCGGTTGAGGTGATTGGCTTTTCGCTCGGCGGCTGGATTGCCGCGGAGATGGCGGCCTGTGATGCCAAACAGTTCAGCAAGATGGTGCTCGTCGCGCCCGCCGGCATTCGCCCTCCGCAAGGCGACATCGCGGATATGTTCATCGTGACGGCGCGAGCGTATCTCGACGCCAGCGTGGACAACATCGCCTTGAGCCCCGAATTCGCCAAGCTCTATGGCGGCGAACAAAGCCCTGAGCAGTTCGAAGCCTGGGAAGACGCACGGGCGGAAACCGCACGCGTCGCCTGGCAGCCCTATATGTTTAACCCCAGCCTCGGCAATCTGCTTGAAAATGTCGTGGGCCTTCCCACTCAGATCATCTGGGGCAAGCAAGACCGGATCACGCCGGTCAGCGCCGCGCGGGTATTCAATGAAGCAATCAAAGGCTCGGATCTCGTATTGTTGGATAACTGTGGACACCGGCCAGAAGTGGAGCAGACTTCCACGTTTCTGGAACGCGTCCAACGCTTTTTAGCCTAACCGGAAGGAGGAACCGTTATGCACATCATGTCGTTCTCGGAACGGATGTATTTCCACGTTCCCGAAGACCAAATCATCAACAACCAGAACAGCTATTTCGGCATCCCCAACAGATACTTTGACGCGAACAAGGGCGGCCTGCTTATGAACGAGTATCTGGACGAGCGGGTTTATGCTGAAGAGCTGGGCTTTGATGGCGTGATGCTCAACGAACATCACCAAACCCCTTTCTGTGGCGGTTCGGTGATGGATGTCGAGGCGGCGATTCTCGCCCGCATCACCAAG
Organism: Deltaproteobacteria bacterium; assembly: GCA_031389045.1. GTDB lineage: Bacteria > Desulfobacterota > Binatia > Bin18 > Bin18 > JABFSC01. Next base: position 6,746 of record JANMSE010000607.1, read on the forward strand.
CGCGTGAAGATCGTGCTGTTAGGCAACCCATTGCCGGTGGCCGATCCCTTGCGGCTGGCTGAAGAGTTGGCGACGATTGATATGATTTCGGGTGGTCGATTGGTGCCGGGCTGGGTGCGCGGCGCGGGCAGTGAGCAGCTTGCCAATAACGTTAACCCGGCTTTCAACCGCGAACGGTTCAACGAAGCTCATGACTTCATCGTCCAGGCTTGGACCAAGCCGGGGCCCTTTCGCTACGAGGGTAAGCACTATCACTACCGCTATGTGAACCCGTGGGTACTACCGGTCCAGAAGCCGATGCCGCAGATGTGGATTCCCGGCCTCATCAGCCCCGAGACGGTGATCTGGTGCGCCAAGCATCGGTATCCGTATGTCGCGTTGGCCACGCAGCTCGAACCCACGATTGAGATGTCCAACCTCTACGCCGACGTGGCCGCGCAAGAAGGCTATCAGGCGGGGCCAGAGAACTTCGGCTATCTGCAGAACGTGTTCGTGGCCGAGACCGAAGAGAAAGCGCAAGAGCTAGGCCGAGGGTTTGTCTACGGCGGCGGCTTCGGATCGTTCGCCCGCCCCGAATGGATGTTCCCTCCGGGCTATAACTCTAAGGAAGCGACCAAACGCCTGGCAAAAGCGTTCACCGATCCGCGCACCGGCGCGGAAATCATGCGCTTCACTCAAGGTGAGATCGACGTTGAGGAAGTGAAACGCAGTATCGAGAAAGGCTACAAGTCCTCGCAAGAAGGGGGCTTGATCCTGGTGGGGACGCCCAAGACAGTGCTCAAGCGGATTCGGTACATGCTGGAGACCCTGCGGCCAGGCATCTTTGGGATCTGGTATCACCACGGCCCGATGGCGTTGCAGGATCGCATGACCTGTCTACGGTTGTTGGGCGAGGAAGTGTTGCCCGCGATGCGCGAGATGGCGAAAGAGTTCGATCTTCCTGGTCCCTTTGAATTGAAGCCCGGCTCGCGTCCGCTCCCTGCCTCTGGGAAACGTGATCCAGTGGTCGGGCAGCTCGCCGCGTAAAGCGACGGCGCGTGACGTTCCGACTGAAGACGAAAAAAGGGGCGGTCCACTGGGGCCGCCCCTTTTTTATGTCCGTCTGGAATGGAAAGGCGAGAAGCCTTCCGACCCTTTGCGGAAAAAATGGCTATAGCGATGCCGAGATGATTTCGTTACCATCGCGACATGGATGAGGCGCGAAAACGTCGCTATATCGAAGCGCTACGCGAGATGCAGCGCTCGCCACAACGCAGTATCGAAGCCGAGGTTGCTTCCTCGCGGGGACTTTCTTCCGAAGAGCGGGGGCAGCGGCTTGTGGCTGTTTGTCGTGCGGCGTGGGCGATATTACGGTCGCGACCAGATTTTCATCAAGCGGTCGCCTATCAAGACCCTCTCCCCGCCGACTTCGCCGCGAAGTGGAACGCGCTACGAGCAAGATACCGCGCGCGGCAACGGGATACCACTGATGATGGATCCCGCTGAGGTTGCGCGTCAGCTCGCGGATGCGTTGGCAGCCGCCCAGATTCCTTACGCGATTGGTGGGGCACTCGCCTACGCCTATTGGGGCGTGGCGCGAGGGACGCATGATGTCGATCTGAATCTTTTTATCGCACCGACGCGGATGGCCGAGGCTCTCGACGTGATGACACGAGCCGGGCTCACGATTGATGTCGCGGCGGCCATTGCCTCCGCCGAGGCCCGAGGCGATGCTCGCGGCCATGTTGATGGCGTCCCGGTTGATCTCTTTGTGAACTCGATCCCCTTCCATGAAGAGGCTGCACGGAGAGCTATCGAGGTCTCTCTGTTTGGCAAACCAATCCGCGTGCTTTCCGCTGAGGATATTGCTGTTCTGAAGCTCCTCTTCTTTCGTGGAAAAGATATGGTTGATGTCGAACGGCTTCTCGCGCTCCAGGGGGCCAATTTGGATCGGTCGTATATTCGCCACTGGGTAGTCGATGCCATGGGGGAAGAAGATGAACGTGTTGACGCTTGGGATCGGTTGTGCGCCACTTTTCCACTTGCACCGTAGCCCGGATGAAACGGAGTAACATCCGCGGTAGCCGCTGTGGTTCTCCCCATCGGCTGGCTTACTGCTATCGCCATGATGGATGATGAAGAGGTGATTGCCTTTGTCCGCCAGCAGGGATTGCAAGCGCAGTACGTGACCTCGGTCTGTACGGGTTCTCTTGTGCTTGGTGCGGCGGGACTGCTGAACGGTTACGCCCCCCGTAGGCGAAGCGATCATCTTCGTAGGTCACGGTAGCCTCTCAATACATGAGACGCATTCCGAAAATCAAGTTCCAGGTGCCCTACACAGGCCGCCGCCGCACCTGCTAGAACCACGGAGTGCGCATTGCTGAATTTGATTATGATCTCCCACCCGACTTGATTGCCCAAGAACCGATCCCCGAACGGTCGCGCTCGCGGCTGCTGCGCGTGGACCGCCAGTCTGGGCTCCTTTCTCATCACACTTTCATTGACATCGGCTCTCTGCTTCCCGCTGATTGCCTGTTAGTGCTCAATGACACGCGGGTCTTTCCCGCGCGTTTGCACGGACGAAAATCGAGCGGTGGACGGATTGAGGTGTTACTCATTCATCGTCTCCCCGGCACTGGTGAAATCTGGGAAGTGATGTGCAAAGGCGCGCAGAGCATGCGCGTGGGCAGTCGCCTTCATTTTTCCGCCGAATTGTCCGCCCTCTGGCGGATGGCTCCATCCGAGGGGCGCGGTGTGTTGGAATTCTTCCCTCGTACTGACTTCACCAGCTTACTTGAGCGATATGGCGAAGTGCCGCTGCCGCCCTATATCAAACGTGCCTCTGGTTCGGGTTCAGAAGATCGGGAGCGCTATCAAACCGTCTATGCGCGTCACCCCGGCGCGATCGCCGCGCCGACCGCTGGTCTCCATTTTACCCCTGAGTTGTTGGACTCGTTGCACCAACGTGGTATTGAGACGGCGCTGCTTACGTTGCATGTGGGCGCGGGCACGTTTCAGCCGGTGCGCGTGGACGAGGTAGAAGCCCACACGATGGAAGAAGAGGAGTATGAGATCGCGCCCGCGGTGACGGAACGGATTCATGCCGCGAAAAAGAGCGGTCGGAAAATCATCGCGGTCGGCACCACGACGACCCGCGCCTTGGAATCGGCCTGTGACGAGAACGGCGTGCTTCAAGCTAGCCGCCGGCGGACCGCGCTTTTTATCTATCCGGGATTTCGGTTCCAGGTGATTGACGGTCTCATCACCAACTTTCACCTGCCACGCTCGACCTTGCTGATGCTCGTGTCGGCGTTCGCTGGCCGCGAGCTGATTCTCAAGGCATACGCGGAAGCGGTGGTCCAGCGGTATCGGTTTTATAGCTACGGTGACGCGATGTTGATTGTGTAGCGGCGGTTGCACGCTAGTGGAAAAACGCATACAACAGCCCGGCAATACGGAAATTTCTTCCACGATAGCGCCAGTGCTCACCTCATGTTTCGCTTTACCGTCACTTCGCAAGATACGCAAACCCAGGCTCGGCTCGGCGTGCTGCAAACCTCACATGGGACGGTCGCGACTCCCGCGTTTATGCCGGTCGCCACGCAGGGCACGGTGAAGGCCACTTCTCCTCGCGAGCTGCGGGAGCTTGGCGCCGAAATTATCTTGGCCAATGCGTATCACCTCTATCTGCGGCCCGGCGCGGGCTTGATCGAACAATGCGGTGGGCTCCATCGGTTCATGGGCTGGGATGGGCCGATTTTGACGGATAGTGGCGGCTATCAAGTGTTTAGTCTCAAGGAGCTGTGCAAAGTCACCGAAGAGGGCGTACGCTTTCGTTCGCATCTTGATGGTTCGACGCATTTTCTTACGCCGGAGACGGTGGTCCACACGCAGGAACAACTCGGCGTCGATATCGCGATGGTGCTGGATGAATGCGTGGCGGCGCCGTCACAGTATGATGCCGCGCTCCAAGCGAGTGATCGCACCACCCGTTGGGCGCAACGCGCGCACGCGGTGCGGAGTCGTGACGATCAAGCGCTGTTCGCTATCGTCCAAGGCGGTGTGTTTCCCGACCTCCGCGAGCAAAGCGCGCGTGAACTGGTTGCCCTGGATTTTCCTGGGTATGCGGTTGGTGGCCTCAGCGTCGGAGAAGGCCCAGAGGTTACGCTGACCGTCGCGCATCATACCGTGCGGTTTCTTCCTGAAGACCGTCCTCGCTATCTCATGGGTGTTGGGCTGCCGGAACAATTGGTGCGTTATGTGGCGTTGGGGTTCGATATGTTCGACTGTGTGCTGCCGACCCGTAACGCGCGCAATGGCACGCTCTTCACGCGCAAGGGCCGGATGAATATCCGCCGCGCCGAGTATGCCACCGATCAACGACCCCTTGATGAGGAATGCGCGTGTTACACGTGCCAAAATTTTTCCCGCGCGTACTTGCGCCATCTCGCGGTGGCGGGCGAGATGCTGTCCGCGCGGCTCAACACGCTGCATAATCTCGCTTTCTATCAATGGCTGATGCGGTCGATGCGCGAGGCACTGGCGGAGGGCTGCTTCGCGGACTTCGCGCGGCCATTTTTGTTGACCGTGGAGCCGAACACAAACACGACAGAGGATAACGTATGGCGGATATAGCGTATGCCCAAGGAGGAGGAGGAATGGGACCTGGACCGCTGCTGCAGTTTTTGCCGTTAGCGATGGTGATGGTCATCTTTTATTTCCTGCTCATTCGTCCGCAGCAACAGAAGATGAAGACCCACCGGGAATTGATCGACAACCTCAAGCGCAACGATGAAGTGATGACCGGTGGCGGCTTGTACGGGCGTGTGGTGGAGTTGGCGGATCGCATTATCACGCTAGAAGTTGCACCGAATGTCCGCGTGCGAGTGGACCGCCTCCATGTCGAAGTGGTGGTCTCGGCGACGCCGAAGCCGGCGAAATCCTCGGACAAAAGGGAAGGAAAGGATAAGTGATGGCAAAGGGAATTGTGTATCGGGCACTGCTGGTCGTGGTGTTGACGCTAGGCGCGATTATTTATCTGGTGCCCACCGTCGTTGGGACGTTGCCAGAGTGGTGGGCCACGCTCATGTTACCCTCGCGGAAAATCCATTTGGGGTTGGACCTGCGGGGTGGGGCGCATTTGCTGTTGAGTATTGATATGGACGCCGCCATCGACAAGGCGGTCGACCAGAATACCGACGAACTCAGTCGGGTGTTTCGCGAGGAGAAGGTTGCTGGAGCCACCGCGACGCGGGTCGAGAAATCGATACGGGTGCGCACCGCGAATCCAGAGGCGAAGCTCGGAGCCGAGAAAGTGCTGTCCGATCAGTTTCCACAGTTGACGACAGCGAAGGCTCCCACGCCAGCCGAAGGTGAGATCGCGCTTATCTTATCCGAGAAAGAAATCAGCCGGATTCATGACTATGCCGTTGATCAGTCGCTAGAAACAATTCGGAATCGCGTGGACCAGTATGGGGTAGCCGAGGCGGTCGTCCAGCGACAAGGCAGTCAAGATATTCTGGTGCAAGTGCCGGGCGTTCAAGACGACAAGGAGCTCGAGAGGCTCAAGAAGCTGATTCGGGAGATGGCGGTTCTGGAATTTCGCCTCGTCGCGGAAGGCGAGAAGACTGGCGAGACCATCACGCTCCAAGGACAAGAGCGGGAGCCACTCAGCGGCAAGATGCAACGGGTCCCGTATACGCTAGAAAAAAAGGTGCTGATGACCGGTGACCTGGTTCAGGATGCGCGGCTGCGGCCAAGTTCCGATCTTGAAGGGCCTTACGTGGAACTGGTGCTGAATGATCGCGGGGCTCGACAGTTTGAAAAGATCACCGGCGACAACGTGGGTCGTCGCTTGGCGATCATTCTCGACAAGACGGTCTATTCCGCGCCGACCATTCGTGAACGTATCGGTGGTGGGCGCGCGTCCATCACTGGGAATTTCGACATCGCGGAAGCCCGTTCTCTCGCCATTGTCTTACGTGCTGGTGCGCTACCGGCTCCGGTGACTATTATTGAAGAACGCACCGTTGGTCCTTCGCTCGGCCAAGAATCCATTCGACAAGGGATCCTCTCTTTTATCCTCGGAGGCTCGCTCGTCATCGTGTTCATGCTGATCTACTACAAGATGGCCGGGTTGCTCGCGGATGTCGCGGTGGTCTTGAACATGCTCCTCCTGATGGCGGCGCTGGCCGCGTTTGGCGCGACGTTGACCTTGCCTGGCATCGCCGGAATGGTGCTGACGATTGGCATGGCGGTCGATGCCAACGTGTTGATTACCGAACGCATGCGCGAGGAAATGCGGCTGGGCAAGAGTGTGCGAGCCGTGGTGGAATCTGGCTATGACCGCGCGTTGCCCGCGATTCTCGATTCCAACATCACCACGTTTCTCTCGGGCTTGATTCTGTTTCAGTTCGGCTCTGGCCCGGTGAAAGGGTTCGCCGTCGCGCTCTGTATTGGAATTATCACCACGGTCTTCACGGCGGTGTTTTGCACGCGGCTGGTCTACGACTATCTGTTAGCACGACGGAGCCTGACCACACTTAGTGTGTAAACATCAACCACGAGGAGGAAGCTCATGAGTAATGAGTGGCGAATGGTGGTGGGGCTCCTCTCCAAGAGGCGGGAAGGACAACCGGCATGAGCACTTCTCCACGGTTAATGGCACGGCGCTGGGTGATGCGGACCCCCGACTCGACGTGTCTCGCGGCCTTGCGCACGGAAGGGCCATCTGGCTCGAACTCGATAACGCCATTGCTTGCGCGGTTACTGGTCAATCGCGGGATCGATACGCCGGAAAAAGCCTCCGCCTTCCTGATGCCTTCTTTACGGACAGGATTGCGGTCGCCGCTGCTCTTTCCCGACATGCACAAGGCGACTGAACGCATCCTCCGTGCCCGCGCTCAGGGTGAACCGGTCTATATCTACGGTGACTACGATGTGGATGGCGTCACCGGTAGCGCACAGCTTCTTCTTTTTTTGCGTGAACTGGGGATGGACCCCGGGTTGTATATTCCCCATCGCACTCGCGAGGGCTATGGGTTGAACGAACAAGCGATGCGCACCATCGCCGAGCGCGGGGCCAAGGTCATCATTACCGCTGATTGTGGGGCGACCGCGCATCGTGAGATTACCCTGGCGCAAAGCCTGGGCATTGATGTGATTATTTGCGATCACCATCACGTACCAGAACAACGCCCGCCCGCCTACGCGGTCCTCAACCCGATGGAGAAAGACTGCGCGTTTTCCTTCACCGGACTTTCTGGTGCCGGGGTGGTGTTCTACTTGCTGATGGGACTGCGGATGCGGTTGCGTGAGCAGGGTGGGCCGATTCCTGATTTACGTCGTTACCTTGACCTGGTGACGCTTGGCACCGTGGCGGATCTGGTTCCGCTCGTGGAAGAAAATCGGGTGCTGGTCACGCACGGTCTCAAGGAAATTGACCGTAGCCTGCGTATTGGTCTGCGGGCGCTGAAGGATGTGAGTGGCAAGGCGGAAGTATCGAGCAGCTATATTGGCTTTCGTTTGGGGCCGCGTCTGAATGCTGGTGGGCGACTCGCGGAGGCGCAGAAAGCGGTGGAACTCTTGACCACCACCGACGAAGCGCGGGCGAATGAATTAGCGGCCGACCTTGATGGAGAAAACCGCGAACGACAAGGGATTGAAGAGAAAATTCTCAATCAAGCTGTGGCGATGGTCGAGGCGTGGCCGGACTTGGCCGAACGGCGCAGCATCGTGCTCGCCTCCGACGAATGGCATGCCGGGGTGATTGGCATTGTCGCGTCACGACTGGTGGAGCGGTTTTACCGTCCGACCTTTATGATCGCGATTGATGGGCACAAGGGCAAAGGGTCAGGCCGGAGTCCCAAACCGTTTCATCTCTATGAAGCATTGAAAGAGTGTGGGGACTTGTTGGATGGCTACGGTGGGCACCGACAAGCGGCGGGTCTGTCCATGCAAGCCGACCGCATTCCTGCTTTAGCCGAACGATTTGAAGCAGTGGCGCGGGAACGGTTGTCGGGAGATGATCTGGTGCCAGAGATGGCGGTTGACGATGAGTTGGACCTGGCACTGGTTGATGCCAAGACGATTGACCAAGTCCGGCGACTGGAGCCCTATGGCCAAGGGAATCCAGAACCGATTTTCATGGCATGCGGGGTACAGGTTGCCGCCGTGCGGGTGGTTGGCGCGAAGCCATTAATGGGCAACCCTGGACATCTAAAAATGACGTTGCGTTCGCCGCGGGGTGGTCGTCCGCTTGATGCCATTGGGTTCGGCATGGGACATCTGCCGTTAGCGATTGGGGCACGCATTGATGTGCTGTACACCCCAGAGATGAATGTCTGGAATGGACAGGCGAGCTTGCAATTACGGTTGCGCGATCTCAGAAATGAGTAAGTTATTGGAATCACAAGGAGATTGACCATTTGGGGTGGGTGTGGCATATTCCCAGGGACTCAAGTCTCCGCGGAAGGAATGTGCTGCTATGGGAGAGAACGAAGACGCTCTGCTCAGTAGCCGGCAAGCTGCCGAGATGCTCGACCTTAGTCCAGATACCGTCAATGAATTGGCGCGGAAAAATACCCTACCGGGAACGAAGCGCGGCCGACAATGGCGCTTTCGCCGTCGGGATGTGGTCTCATTAAAACGACATCTGCAGGACCGGGTGGCGGCCTGAGACTGTTTCGGGGGAAAAGACGTGATCGCAGACAGAAAGGAACGGATTCTCAAGAATCCACACGAAAGCAAAATCTATTCTGAATTCTCACATTTCTATGAGAAAATTTTTTCTCCAATCTTTGCTAAGCGTATTCATGGCGTCATTCAGGGGTTGAATATTCCCCCTGGCGCGAAGGTGCTCGAAGTGGGGATTGGCACGGGGCTGTCGATGGCCGCTTATCCTCCGCACTGCGAGGTGACGGGGGTCGATCTTGCGGCGGACATGCTTGAGCGCGCACACCAAAAAGCGGAGGACAACGACTGGCGCCATTTCCGCCTGCTCGAAATGGATGCGATGAATCTCAAGTTCCCGGATAACACATTTGATTACGTGAACTCTTTCCATGTCATCAGCGTTGTCCCCGATCCCGTTCGCATGATGCAAGAGATTCATCGGGTCTGTAAGCCGCAGGGCATCATTGCCATCATCAACCATTTCCGCACGACCAGGCCGGTCCTGGGACCCATTGTTGGCGCCCTGACGCCAGTGACCCGCTACTTAGGATGGGACGCTTCGCTGCAACTCTCTCAAGCGTTTGCTGGAGTGCCGGTGCGGATTCAGCGGCGGTTCAAGACGTCGCCGTTTTCATTGTTCACCATTGTACTGGCTGAGAATCAGAAGAACGGGAGAAGTGGGAAAGACGCGGCGAGTATTCACGCATAGCGGGTGGAGCACGCTACTCTTTCGCACGCGAGACGTAATCGCCGGTTTCGGTGTCAACGCGGATCACATCACCAGAACTGACGAAGTTCGGGACCCGCACGACGACGCCGGTTTCCATGGTGGCGGGTTTGAGTTCGTTGGTGACGGTAGCGGACTTGATGGCTGGTGGCGTATCCGTGACAGTCAGATCGACGATCTTCGGGAGCGTGACCCCGATCGGGCGGCCTTCGTATAAATCGACGCGAATCTTGAGATTCGGGGTCAGGAACTGCACGGGCTCTCCGATGTCCTCTTTCGAGAGCGAGAGCTGCTCGTAGGTTTCCGAGTTCATGAAAAAATACTCGTCGCCGGACTGATAGAGATATTCCATCTCCTGCTGTTCAAGCGAGACCCGCTCGGCTTTTTCCTCGGACCGGAAGCGATATTCGGTTTGTGTTCCTGAGCGTAGATTCCGCAATTTGGTGCGAACAAAGCCGCGCCAGTTTCCCGGCGTGACGTGGGTCATTTCCATGACGCGGTGGAGATCCTTCTGGTGCATGATAATGTTTCCCACGCGTAACTGGGTTGAGGCAACCAACATATAGGACATCCTCCTAGTGACATAATGAAGTCGAGCTACCGTATCATCGGTGCTGGAGTTGGGGAAGGGAACTACTGTAACTGTTCCGTGCCAGTCGCGGGCGGGGCGAAAATTGGTGACGCATGATGATGGACAAGGAACCACTGGCCGTCGCGTTTCTCAAAGAGGTTGGTGGCGAGAATTTGTGACCGCGACGGGCCATCATAACCTCCAGTTTCAAGCTCTTCGATCAGGACCACCCAACCGAGTGACCCACTGACCTCGACTCGCACGTCGGCCAGAGTAAAGCGCATGGAGAAGGTATTCTCAAAGATGCGCTCCCAACTGGCCATCACCGGCCCCCATCCACAGAGCAAGGGCCAGCCGGGGTGAACACATTTGATATGAGGGGCGCGGAGCCAGACCTTTTCCATCTCTTTCAGATCTAGCGTCTCGAAGGCGCGGTAGAAAGCGGCATTCGCCGTGGTGACGGCATTCCGGTCGTCCATATTTGCCTCCTGCGGAGATTGAAACAGTCCAATGTCTCAAGTCCAAAGTCCAAGGTCTTCAGAAGTTTCGGGTTTCGGGGTGCCAAACTCAGTCCTCAGTCTTTTTTCTCTACTGACTACTGACTACTTTCCTCACGGTTTCGGTGCCATGAACACGAGCACGGTGAGTCGTTCTGGGCCAGGGTTGCGGACGCCATGTTCTTCCCCGGCCGGGGCAAGGACGGCGGTGCTTGGGCCGACCTCACGAGTCTCCGTGCCGATACTGATCGCCGCGCGCCCTTGAATGACGTAATAGACTTTGTCCGACCCTTTATGGGCATGGGCGGTTTGCGTTTGTCCCGGCTCAAAACAGTATACGTCACAGAACATCCGTTCGGTGTCGAACAGATTGACCTTCTTCATCTTATCGGCGGCGAATGACAGGTGAGCGACGGTATCCTTGAACACATCCATACGTTTCATCCTGATCCCTGAGTTGAGAGTCTGGCGATTGTACACCGCACGCGCCACTTTGACCATGACCACCAGGCACTTGTTTCTTGCTGACACCGTGCGCCTATGGCATTGATGAGGCCGCGATCCGCACTGAGGAGGAATGATGCCTGAATTGCCAGAAGTCGAAACGGTGCGCCGGAGCCTCGCGCCGTTTCTCACCGGAGTATCGATCCGTACTGTCACGGTCCGCGAACCACGACTTCGGCGCACGCTGGCCGTCGATTTCGCGAACGTCTTGACCGGGCGCACGATCGTACGGCTTGGCCGTCGGGGCAAATATCTCCACCTGTATCTTGATGACGGAAAAATATGGGTGGTTCATCTCGGCATGACTGGACAACTACTCGTCGAAGAAACGGGGAATCCTCCTTTGCCGCACGATCATGTCTTGGTCACGCTCAGCACTGGTCACCGGTTGCGATACAACGACCCCCGACGTTTCGGGTTGATGCTGATTGGGACCGAGGCGGAAATCGAAACCGTGACCGCGCTAGGAGTCGAACCCCTCGGCCGTCTGTTCACTGGTCGTTATTTACGAGAGCACCTCCGTCGGACTCAACGAACCATCAAGGATGTGCTCATGGATCAGCGCGTCGTTGCTGGCGTCGGGAACATTTATGCGAGTGAACTCCTCTTTCGCGCGGGCGTGCAACCGAGTCACGTGGCCGCGACCCTCACTGAAGAAGCCACCGTCCGCATTGTCGAAGCCACTAAAGCGGTGCTCCGCGAAGCGATTCGGCATCGCGGGAGCTCTATTTCCGATTATCGTGATGGGGAAGGGAAGCGCGGTGGGTTTCAGGATCGCTTTCGCGTGTACGACCGCGCCGGACAGCCGTGTTCGGTGTGTCAGCAGCCCATTCAGCGCGAAACGCGAGGCGGACGCAGTTCATTTTTCTGCGCGGGCTGTCAACGGTAGTGCGCATGGGGGAAGCCGTTCCTTCGTCGTGCTGAGATCTGACCGCTTACTGCTTCCGGCGCGCGCTGCGTCTGTTCCTCTTGTTTTTCCCCTGGCTTCCCTGGCATACTCAGCCTAAATACGGCAGGGGGCAATTCTTTGGACAGAGGAGGCGGCTGGTATGGATCTTCCGCAGTGTCGGAAATGTCATCAAGGACTTTTGGTACCACTCTCGGATTTCGGTCCGCGCGGAGCGGCGCTGCCGTACAAAGTGTGGTCGTGTATTAACCCGAAGTGCGGATTCACGATTCGTATTGATAAGGGTGTTATCATCCACGGCATGAGGGTAGGCGAACCCAAACGGGGAGATCACTAATGCACGACGGAAAGGGGCGTGGTGACGGGAGCGCCTTACGCCGCGCAGCGGTCACATTGCCCTTTGAGCTGTACAGCGACACTTTTCGCGGCGATAGCGCGTGGAATCCCAGCAGTAGCGGAGATGCGCACACTGACTCCTGGGAGGCAGGCGACCTCCCCACAATCGACACACATGAAATGCGGATGTTCCGGGGCGGTCCCTCGTGGTCCGTCGCGTCGTTGCTCGAAGCGCCACACATGATCGCCGACATCGGTGCGCGATAACAATTCGACTTCCGTGAGATCGGCTAGATTCCGGTAAATCGTGGCGCGGTCGAATCCTTGATCGGCGAGGGCATCGAAAATTTCGGCATGACTGAGCGGCGTGGTGGCCGATTGGAGATGTTCCAGAACGGCGACCCGTGGCGCGGTGCTGCGTAATCCAACCGATCTGATCTTCGTGCGGAGAACCGCTTGTGTTGCTGGTGAGGATGCCCGCTTCATAAGAGCACCACCCTACCGTGCCCTCTGGAGTCTTGCAAGGTGAAGCGACGGCGTGGATTAGTCAGACAAACGCGTGGCGCGCAGAAAGTGCGCGATCCATGCGACCGCGAGCCCGCCGCAGAGGACGGCGGTGGCCATCTGGCCAGGGGGATAATCGTAATGGTTCGCCAGCATGAACGAGAAGATACCGCTGGTGAGGGCAAAGAGAGGCGCGAGGAAAAACATCGAACGTACTTCTCGACTCAGATTCTTGGCGATGAGAGCGGGCAGGACCAGCGAAGCAAACGCATAGATGACTCCCGCGACGTGAATGGAAAATCCGACCACTGTTCCCAGCCACACGGCGAACAGCGTATCCCACCACCCGACCCGCAGCCCAACCGCGCGTGCCATTTCGCGATCCATCACAATCAGTAATGCTGGTCGGTGGCAGTACCATAAGGCCACGATTGTCACCGCTGTCATGCCAGCGAAAATCCACACGTCCGTTGGCGTGGCTCCGATCAGTGTACTTGAGAGCAGACGATGGACCTCTTCGAGCCCATGTGGACTATGCGACATGAACAGTACGGACAAGCTAACGGACAACAGAAATATCCATCCAGTCACGGCTTCGTGACTTTCTCGCCCGGCGGTGGGACTACCGCGCGCGGTGAATAAGGCCGCCATGATGGAGAACGCACCGCCGACGATGGAGTGGAAGATGTCGGACCGAACCCAATGGTGCTCATCCAGGGTGATCCAACCGCCCAGGAGAATCGCGATGGCGATACCCAGAAGGGACGCCTGTGAGACGGCGGCCCCAAGAAAAATTTGATCGCGCGCGACAATCAGGACGCCTAGCAGGGCGAGGACAATGCCAATCAGCCAGCCCGAAAGATAGGTGTTGTGAAAGAGCGGCCAGGATGTGACAAACGCATCGAGCATAGGCTCAGTCCCCCCACGGAACTGTGGCAAATAAAATCAGGATTCATTGTGATTCTTCTTGCCCTGCCTCTTTTCCAGCCGGGCAATGGCATTAAGTTCGTGGACTCCTCATGTTCCCTCTCCCGGATGGGACAGGGCTAGGGTGAAGGGGATCGAGTGACTTTTCCTGGGTTCCAACGGTCGCCAGAATGTGATCGCGCGGTCCGCTGAGCACCTGTCCGCCATGCACGAACGCGACGTGGGTTGCGTACCGGTGGGCGAGGGACAGATTGTGCGTCACGAGCATGATCGTTTGTTGGGCTTCTTGATTCAGTGCAACCAACAGTTGGAGAAGTGCGTCTTCGGTTGGTGTGTCGAGATTATTCGTTGGCTCATCAAGTATGAGGAACGTCGGACGCCGTACCAACGCACGGGCGACCAGAGCTCGCTGTCGCTGACCACCAGAGAGCGCCCAATAGCTGCGAGTCGCCAGGCCCGCCAGCCCCATTTTCTCTAAGGCCCAGGTGAGGCGTTCTTGTTCTTCATGCCGATGCACGCGCAAACCCACTAGCCCTAAGAGGACAAATTCGCGGACCGTGGTGGGCAGCGTTCGCGTGAGGTCGCAGCGTTGCGGCACGAATCCGGTGCGTGCGCGGCTCGCGAGTTCTGGATGGAGCCACAGCGAGCCACTACGTGGCAACAGGAGTCCAAGAATCGCGCGTAACAGCGTGGTTTTTCCGCCACCGTTGTGGCCGAGGAACACCCAGAATTCACCGGGGTGCACCGTGAACGAGACATTCGTCAGGACCGTATGGTCCCCATAGCCAAGGGATAACCCCGTGGCTTTGAGCATGGGAGCTGGATGATTCACGATGGATTCCTGTTTTCACTCGCGGTGTGGTCGATCATTGTCCATTCCCCAAAGCCGCGGCGATCTGTCGGACGTTATAGTCCACCATGCTGAGATACGCTTCCGTTCCTGGTCGCGCGCCCGCTTGGTTCGCCATCGTGGCGATGGTCGCGCCGGTGTTTTCCGCGATGAACCTGGCGTAGCGTGGGTCGTAGTATGCCGCGGTGAGCACGGCTTTGACCCCATGAGTCTTCATCGTTCGCACCAGGGCATTGAGGTGCGCGGTGGAGGGGGGAATGCCAGGTTTTGGTTCTAAAAAGTCGATAACCGTCACGCCGAAGCGACGCGCGAAATAGGGCCACATATTATGATCCGCGACCACCTTGGCGCCAAAATGTGGACTCATCAAGGCGAGCCACCCACCGAGCGCGGTGGCCTCGCCCTGGCTCTGGAGAAACTCATTGAGCTTGCCATGCTCAAACAGCAACGCTAGCTTCTCGCATTCGTATTTTTTCGCCAAGGATTCACCGACGAGAGCCGCGCCCACACGGTCCCGAAAGCTCAGATAACGTGCGGCGAAATACGGGGCATGCTCTGCTTGTCGTTCGCTAAACTTATCGCGCAAGAGCGCGGCGACTTTGAGTCCGTTTACTGGGTCTGACAAGTAATGCGGATTCCCTAACGGATGAACATCTCCCATGGAGCGATCAACCGGAGTCGTTGGAATCTCAATCGGTGTGACGACGGAAGACGCATCCATATATCCAGGGGCGCCGGGCAGAATGTTGGTATTGCGGGCATTTTGGAACAAGACGGGAGCCCAGCCGGCTTCGAGTTCAAGGCCAACCTGCACGTAGAGATCGCACGTGCTCAGGGTTTTGATGAAACTGGGCTTGGCCTCGACAAAGTGCGGGTCCTCGGTCGCTTTCGCGAAGGTGGAGAGCGTGACGTGCTCTCCACCAATCTCTTGGGCGAGGCTGTGTAGATCGGGTACGGTGACACACACCTGGAGCGGTTGCGCGGTTGCGAAGGTTGGCGCCAAACCAAGAAGAACGCCAAGACTCCAGAGGATGAAATGAGTGAGACAACGGTTGCGGTCATTCATCAGGGTACTCCTCGGCAACGGGTTAGTAGGAATGAGCAGGGTGGGCGCCATAGAGGAATTCAAGCCCGATCCACAACGAGTGGGCATCGCGATGGCCAGCGAAGTGGTGGGCGTAGTCAAAATTGTACTGGAGGCGAATGCGCGAGAATTCGCTTGGGTGCCATGTCACGAGTGGTGAGACTCGTTGGCGATCAGCCCGGAACGGATCGTTCTTGCGGCCTCCGCGACTCGCGCCACTCCCCCCAGCGTATTCATAGCGCAGCCCAGCGGCCCACCCGTGGTGAAACCCATAGAGAAGCTGAGAATAGAATCCCCAATCGTGGAGAGTTTGCCCTGGAAGATCAATGATTTCATCTGGATTACTGTCATCAAAGAATCGATCCGCCTTGAAATCGCGCCGCATGACTTCGCTTTGCCACAGGAGAAATGGCCAGCCGCGAAAATTATCGGCTGGCCGCCAACGCCACTTCATGTCCATTCCATAGATCCACGTGTCGCCAGTGGGACCGGTGGCATTGGGGCCGTACAGCCCGGAGAAGCCCACCACGGAGGTGAGCGAGTCGCTCAGGTCCCATGAGTTGTTCCAACGCGAGAGATACACGAGGTCCTTCAGGTGACGCACATCGCGATCACGGAAAGCGCGTCCGGCGATGGCACGCTCTTCGTAGAATTCGTCACTCGCCAAAAAGCTGGCCATCGTTTCCCCATTGGCGTTTTGCATGCCGAAGTGCAGCTCGGAGAACCACGGGGTGGGCATCAACCAGCCGAGGCGGAAGCCGGGAGCACGCATCCCATCGGGACCAAACAACCGCGTATTGATAATGGGCTGATCCTGCCAGTCCCACGCATGCGGATGGCGGGGGTTCATCTGACCAAACTCCGTGAAAAATTGGCCCGCTTCTAACTGCAGGCCGTAGGGCAGTGACGTGGTGGTGAGAAAGGCTTCTTCTAACTCAAAGACGGATTCTCCCGTCAATGGGTCAATGAAATAAATGAGGTGCGCTTCGGCGGTGAAATAGGGGTCAACGGCGCCCAAAAGGGACAGCTCGACATTTTGCAAGGTGAAGCCGCGCTTGCGGGGATCATGGCCACCCCCTTGCAGGGTTTGCAGCGCCGCCTCACGTCGCGTTGACCCACCAGCGGCCACTAGGGCATTGAGCGAGAGATCAAGTAACCGGAGCGTGGTTGGTCCGACGCGACGAGACCATACGTCGGTGTCCGGTTGCGTTTGTGGTGCGGGTTTGTTTTCCAGCTCTTGAACCGCGCGATCAAGTGCGGATGTCGCTGGAGCAGGTGTCGGGCTCTGGGTTATTGGCGGAGCCCCGGTTGGGGGGCCAAGCCGCTGCTGCATGGTGTGGATGGTCTGTTGTAACTGTTCAACCGTTTGTTGCAGCGTCTGGACTTGTTGTTTGAGGGTGTGGATTTCACTGGTCTCGTCCGCATGGCTGAGCGGCATGAGAAAAAGGTCGCAGAAAAAGAACGACACTCCAAGCACGATACGTGTTGCTTGTCGCATGACATCCTCCTGTCCATAAGATAGGAATGGTCCATGACCGCGATTCCTGGTGGCGGAAGATGCTCACGCACTTTCGCGGTGAATCGGCGGTCACAACAGCGCGGATGTGTTAGGGCAGGAGTGGGGGAGCGCGAGAACTGAAGACGGAGCGATTGAGCGAGACAAAAGGAAGATCGGTCCGCACGGGCAGGACAAAAAGAACGTGGTGGACGATGGCTGTGACTGTTTGTGAAAGAGTGAATGCGCTATTGGCGCCGCTGGCCACACAGAAGCGACAGTCCTGGGTAAGAGAGCTTGTGGCGGCACTGGTGTGGGTGTGGGTGACGGAGGCGAGACTGAAGAGCAGGACGCTCGCCAGGCAGCCGAGAGCCAGAACGGCACGCCATACGGATCGTTGTCGAGAGTGGTTCATACGTCACGGCAGACCCTAAAAGAGCCCGCCATGCTTGTCAACACTCTTTGGTTGCAAATGAATATGAGTCGCAATAAGAAACGAGGTCCTTGCTCTCGATAAGGCGGCCACATATCTTGAGACACCTTTATGACAGCTCTCTTACTCTCTGGGGTGACCTGCCTCGTGACGCTTGGTGGCGGGCTGCTGGCGCTACGATTGCAAGCCTATCGTGGGCTCGTTCTGGCGTTTTGCGCCGGGGCGCTGGTGGCCGGAGCGCTGATGGATGTCATTCCCGACGCCTTGGAACTCTTGGAATCGGAGCAAACGGCGTGGCATCATCATCACTTATTGTTCTCCTGTAGTTTGGGCTTTCTGCTCTTCTATTTATTTGAACACGGCGCCCATCATCATAGCGGGATGCATGACCATCCCGCCCAGTACAACCACACGTGTCAGGCGGGAGCGTGGGGGGCCGCCGGGATTGGCGTGCATAGTTTCTTCGATGGCGTGGCGATTGGTGGGGCGTTTCAGGCTGGTGGCGAAACCGCTTGGGTTGTGACCTTCGCGGTGCTCCTCCATAAAATCGCCGATGGGGCGAGTACCGTGGGGATCATGTTAGGAACCCAGCATGGGACGAGAGCGACCTTCTTGATGTTGCTCGTGACTGCGCTCGCGCCACTGGCTGGGACGATGGTGCAATCGTTGTTTGTGATTCCTAAACCCTTGCTCGCGCTTGTCTTGGGCTGGTTTGCTGGAGTTTTTCTGTACTTAGGGGCAAGCAGTCTGCTTCCCGCGGCGCATGAAGCCGAGCATTCGCGGTGGTTGCCGCTCGCGACCGTGAGCGGTGCCCTCTTTGTCTACTTGGTGCAACGCTTGGCGGAGTAGGGGCGAACACGCCCTTACATGTCAGGCGTCACTAAGCCAATCCGAATGGCGTAGCGCACCAACCCGGCGATGTCGTGAATATCGAGCCGTTCCATGAGTTGGGTGCGATGCGTTTCCACGGTTTTCACACTCAGAGTGAGCTTGGCGGCGATTTCCTTGGTGGTATTGCCTTCCGCGATGAGCTGGAGGATCTCACGTTGTCGTAAGGTAAGTGGGGTGGAAGAAGAGGTTTCTGCCCCACTTCTACTGCTTGTGCCGCCGCTGGCGCGTTGCAGATAGTCGGCGATCACATGGGTGGAGACGGCGGGGCTCAGGTACTTCTCGCCACGCATGACCGAACGAATCGCGAGCTCGAGTTCAGTGGGGGCGGCATCCTTCAAGAGATACCCCGAAGCACCGGCTTGCAAGGCTTGGGTCACGTACTCTTTTGTCGCGTGCATGGAAAGCATCAGAATGTGGATGTTGGGAAAATCATGGGTGATCTGGGCTGTGGCCACGAGACCGTTCATTTCCGCCATCGTGATGTCCATGAGTACGACATCGGGAGGATTCGTTTTGATGAGGTCGAGTGCTTCGCGTCCGTTGCTGGCTTCGCCAACGACTTCAGTGCCTGGCATTTGCTCAAGGAGCGTGCGCAGTCCAGCACGAACCAAGAGATGATCATCGACGAGTAAGACACGTGTCGGGGGCATGCTTTCGGTTTCCTTATGCTTCCTCTTTCTGCTGTGGAAGCTCGACGTGGATGGTTGTTCCTTGGCCGGGGGTGGAGTCGATCTGAAGCTGTCCCCCGGCGAGACGGACACGTTCGTGCATCCCAGGAAGCCCCATGCTGGCGCCAAGAGCGGCTCGCTCCCGGGCGGCTGGTACATCGAACCCTTTCCCATTGTCACGGAGGGTCAAGGAGACGGTTGTCGCCGTTTGCCGGAGGTCGATCCAGACGTCTTTGGCGTGGGCATGACGGATCACGTTAGTTACGGCCTCTTGTACAACACGAAAACAGGTTGTGGCAATGGTGGGACCGGGAGTGGGAGAGAGGGGATCAACCGTGAGGTGAGCCGTGAATCCACCGCGCTCAGATTGCCGTCCCATATACCAGTTGACGGCGGCGACGAGGCCCAGCTCGTCAAGCATCGCGGGGCGAAGGTCAAAAGAAAGATTGCGGACCTGCTGAAGCGTATAGTCCACGATGCTGAGACTATCCTCGAAGCGGGTTTTGAATGTCTCTGGTTGGCGTTGGGCGGCATGGAGATTGAACTTGATGGCGGTGAGGGCTTGGCCAATCTCGTCGTGGAGTTCTCGCGCGAGACGACGGCGTTCGCTTTCTTGCGCGTCCAGGACTTGGCGCGACAGGGTATGAAGTCCTTCTTCCGCTTGTCTACGGGCGGCGATTTCTTGGGTGAGTTGTTCATTGGCCAAGGAGAGAGCCGCAGTGCGCTCGGCGACGCGATGTTCCAGCTCGGCTTGTGTCTGCCGCAACGTGTTCTCTATCCGCTTTCGCTCTTCAATCTCGGCTTGGAGGGCCAGGTTGGTCTCCGCCAGTGCCACGGCTTTCTGTCGTTCGGCATCAATCACGCGCACTAGATCATGAGCGAACAGCAGGGTCTGGGCATGATCTGGTTCCGGCGGAAAGGGGAGAGGAGTGTCCCCAGCCCGACTCTGAGGAATCGCCGCACTCGTGGGCTCCTGCGCAGGCGTGGTCCAGAGGTGTTTGATTTGTTCCCGGAGCGCGAGTGGGCTGAAGGGTTTGACCAGGTAGCTCTGCACCCCAGCAGCTCGTCCGCGTTGTTGGTCTTCGAGACGTGCTTTCGCCGTGAGCATGATAATCGGAATATGGGAGGTGCGCGGATCACTCTGTAAGGCATGCGTCACCTCAATGCCGTTCATATCCGGCATCATCCAATCGAGAATGAGCAGATCGGGATGTCGGGAGCGCGTCAAATCCAGCGCTTCTCTCCCGTCCTTGGCCTCGATGATCTGGTACTCCGGATCATTCAGGGTGAGACGGGCCAACATGCGCAGATTCGCGTCATCATCGGCGATCAAAATCGTTTTCATAGCAAAAGCCGCCGCGGTTGTTTTTCCTCATCTTACTGCGTGTGACTTTAGCCTGTCTTTTGTCGAAAGATCAAGGGAACTCTTTGCTTGTGGCTCGCTTCGCTCTATGGCTTATAGCTTATGGCTCGTTCGCTATGCTCACTCTATGGTAAAAGGCTCCTACTATAAGCCATACGCCATTTACTATAGAGCGGAGCGAGCCATAAGCTATCCGCCATTAGAAGAACACACACGCGAAAGGAACCGCACGATGAGTGGACACGCGCTTTTTGATCTGACTGGAAAATGTGGCTACGTGACGGGAGCGGGCTCTGGCTTAGGACGCGCCATTGCTATAGGGCTCGCGGAAGCGGGCGCCGCGGTGGTGGTGAGTGATATCAATTTCATCGCGGCTCAGGGCACCGCGGCGGAAATTCAGCAAAGTGGCGGGCGGGCGATGGCCCTTCAGAGCAACGTTGCGCGCAAAGCCGAGGTCGAGCAATTGATTCAGGTCACGGCCGCACAGTTCGGTGGGCTCGATTTCGCGTTCAATAACGCCGGAATTCTCAAGCTCGTGAAACCGGAAGACCTGAGTGAACAAGATTGGCAAGACGAGCTGAATGTCGATCTGACCGGGGTCTTCTTGTGCGCGCAAGCCGCGGGACGGTACATGATCGCGCATGGAGGTGGGAAGATCATCAACACCGCCTCCATCTCCGGTATGATCGTGAACTCGGGTTTGACCTATTCAACGGCGAAAGCAGGAGTGATTCAGCTCACACGCGTATTGGCATATCGGTGGGCGAAGCACCGCGTATTCGTGAACTGCTTCAGTCCTGGGTATATCCGTACTGGCATGACGGCCCCGCATCTCACACGTCCAGAAGTGGAACAAGAGATGGTGCGACAAACTCCATTGCGACGACTCGGTGAGCCACGCGACCTCGTTGGTGCGGCGATCTTTCTCGCCTCGGCAGCTTCCGACTTTGTGACTGGACAGAATATTGTTGTTGATGGTGGAGTGACGTTGGCATAAGGTCCTCGATATAGGAGAAAAAACATGCCTACCGCTGTGGTGACGAGCCTCGTCAAAAAAATTCAGCAACTGTCTCCCCGCGAACAGCAAGAATTGCGGACAGCCTTGGGGACGTTCCTCTCTCCCACTCCGGCACTGACAGAAGAAGACTTGCATCGCCGTCTCGCCGCTCAGGGACGGCTGAGCGTTCCATCCCCTGCCGCGCGCTCTCGGTCGGCACACCGTTCGTTCAAACCCGTGCCGGTGCGGGGTCATCCGGTCTCGGAAACGATCATGGAGGAGCGGCGCTAAGTGGCGGCGTACTTCCTCGATAGTAGCGCGCTCGTGAAACGGTACGTCCTCGAAGCTGGCACGCCGTGGATACGCAATCTCTGTGATCCCGCGGCACGCCACACCTTGTATATTGCCCGGATCACGGGCGCGGAAGTCATTGCTGCCCTCAGTCGCCGTGTCCGCATGGGAAGCCTGACACCCAGTGCTGCGCAAAGCGCTATCACCGAATTCCGCACTGACTTTGCCAGCGGCTATCTCATCTCGGAGATGACCACGGCCCTGATTGCCAGTGCCATGGACTTAGCGCAGGGGAAGGGACTGCGGGGCTATGATGCCGTGCAGCTTGCTGCCGCTCTCGACGTCCATACTGAGCGAAACGGCTATAGCCTACCGCCGTTGACGTTGGTTTCCGCTGATACCGATCTCAATCAAGCTGTCACAAGCGAAGGATTGACGGTTGAAAATCCCAACGCTCATCCCTAGTACTCAGTCACGATCATTTTGTCTGGTTCAGGTCCGTCGTGCCCGCGCAGGCGGGCATCCAGGGAACATAAGCACTGGCCTGGGATTATGCCGCCTGGATTCCCGCCTCCGCGGGAATGACGTTGCTGCTGTCTCTCCGTCAAATGCGCATGAACAGACAAAATGAACGTGACGTTGCACTAGTCTCATCGCTGACTACTGATGATAGCTGATCGCTGAACACTTAGGCTTCGTTAAAAAACGCTACATGATGGCGCATGGTGGTGGGAAGATCATCAATACCGCTTCCATTTCTGGGATGATCGTCAATTTTGGGTTGACGTATTCGACGGCGAAAGCGGGCGTGATTCAGCTCACACGGGTGTTGGCGTATCGGTGGGCGAAGCATCGCGTCTTCGTGAACTGCTTCAGCCCCGGGTATATTCGGACTGGGATGACGGCTCCGCATCTCACACGTCCAGAAGTCGAACAAGAGATGGTGCGACAAACCCCACTACGACGACTCGGTGAGCCACGTGATCTTGTTGGTGCGGCGATTTTTCTCGCCTCAGCGGCTTCGGACTTCGTGACTGGACAGAATATCGTTGTCGATGGTGGTGTGACGTTGGCATAACGTG
Source organism: Deltaproteobacteria bacterium (assembly GCA_031389045.1). GTDB lineage: Bacteria > Desulfobacterota > Binatia > Bin18 > Bin18 > JABFSC01. The sequence continues at coordinate 29,525 of JANMSE010000607.1, forward strand.
AGGGCTCTCGCAAGTGAGCCTTTTTTTATGGAGGCTGTTCACAGATTGACTCTCGCAGGCTTGGACACTATGGTTTTGTCGCGACGAGGGAAACGATCAATGAAATCTGTCACTGCCGCGGAATTTCAGGGGCAATGCTCTCAATTGATTAAGGAAGTGATGAAGACTGGGGTCCCGGTTGTCATCATGGAAAATGGGCAGCCGGTCGCTCAGCTAGGACCGGTCACGAGCCAGGTACCCACATTAGCGGGGGCACATAGAGGACAGATGCGGATTGTCGGAAATATCCTGGAGCCACTTGGCGAAGAATGGGAAGCAGCACACTGATTCTCCTTGACACGCATGCCCTGATTTGGCTGGACCAAGACGATCCAGCACTTGGTCCAGTTGCACGCCGGCGGATAGATGCTGCCTTGAACGACAAGGCGGTAGCAGTATCCGCGATCTCTTTCTGGGAGGTCGCGATGCTGGTGACAAAAGGTCGCATCACGATGGAGACGCCGATTCCGCAGTGGCGACAAGATCTGCTTACTCTCGGCCTCATCGAAATTCCAGTGAACGGAGAGATCGGGATCGCTGCGGTCCACCTTGAACATCTGCACGGTGATCCTGCTGATCGGATGATCGTTGCGACGGCCCTCTTGCAAAAGGCAGTGCTGATGACAGCGGATCGCAAGTTACTAGAATGGTCGGGCATCCTGGAACGTCAGGATGCCCGGCTCTAGAGATGCGTAGTCGGGCGAGTCGTGACCCACCCCACTACTGGTGGAAGAAGCGATTGAGACGGTCATGCTCCCAGTGCTCAGTAACGCAGGGGCTTTCTCAGCAAAGCCCTTTTTGTTTTTGATGTTACGACAAACCCCATTGCGACGACTCGGTGAGCCCCGCGACCTTGTTGGCGCGGCGATTTTTTTGGCATCAGCAGCTTCCGACTTTGTAACTGGACAGAATCTCGTTGTTGATGGTGGAGTGACCTTAGCGTAGTGTTAAAAAAATAACGTAAAAATTTCATTTCGTTAAATTATTGCCACATCTAGGTTCGCTAACTCCCTAATACTGCTCTTCTCCCCTTTGGCTTCGTCCTTGCTACATCCTTCATTAAAGAAGACCTGATAACGGCAAACCACTCGAAAGGGTGGGACGCAAAGCTACTGGCCTACGTCTAGCGCGATGCTGGATACGGTCGCAGAGCCGCCGGGCGAACTCGAGCTCACCGAAGCACGGTTCCGCACGGGTGACACAAAGAACAGGGGGGGGCCTGTAATGTCACCGCACGATTCTCCTACACCACCGCCCATGCCATCCACCGTGGCAATTCCTCTCCTATCCTCCGTTATGACCAAGGGGTTGAGTGAGACTGGCGCTCCTGATGAGAAGAAATCCTCCTCGTGGAGTGATGTCGCTGTGGCTGGTGGCATCATTGCCCTGCTGCTGGCTCTGCTGATTCCGACCTTGGGAAAACAAGAGATCACGCTGCCGAACGCGAAGCACAGTTTGATGGAACATCTACGTTTCACGCGCGCGGGGGCGGTTAATCGTGGCGCGCACTTCCGCGTTACGTTTCAGAACCATACCTACGCGATTGAACAACTCCAGGACAGTGATGGTGATGGGGTGTGGACACCCGACGCGGCGTTGCCCTCCTGGCGTATCAATTTACCTAGCACCGTGACCATCGAAGCAGCAACCCAATCGATAGAGTTTGACAACCACGGATCACTCACGGGCAGCAAGAACATCCAGGACGAGAGGCTCACTATCCGTGTCCGTGATACGCAAAACGGACGTACCGAAACCATTCATCTGTTGCCCTCTG
>JANMSE010000619.1:0-12999 GCA_031389045.1 Deltaproteobacteria bacterium
CGGACATCTCTTGGGTGAGTTGAACAATGGCCAGCCATTTGCGGAAGCTGCAAGAAATGCCAAGACCAAAACCGCAGAAGTAATGACCACCCTTGCGAGAGCTGGAGGTCTTACGGACGGGGGCTTGCTAGGTGGATTTAAGAAAGGAGTTGGTGAAGGGGTCGATTGGATCAACCGTAACATTCCGTAGACCCGCCCGTCTTCCGTTTCCTTTCCAGTGATCTTGGTCCTGGCCCGGCTCCAATCCCGCCAGGGACTCAGCCTGGAGTAAACGCACAGATCGTACTTGATGGCTTCTTTACCGAGTCTGTCGGTGATACCGAAGTTCCGTCAGTCTACAAGGTTCAGATTCAGAACACCGGCAACGCGACCAATACCTTCGCTATCACGCTACCACCACCGCCAGCAGGCTATGAGATTCAGAGCAGTGTGCCGGAGATCACTGTCCCACCCGGCCAGACGGCGGAGGTGGGCATCTGTTTACGCCCGATCAACGGCATCGGTGCACCGGGGACGAGCGTCCCGTTTAGTGTGACGGTCACCGGCACAGGCACTTCCGCCACGGATACCGAAACCTTCGTCACGCCGGACGTGCATGGAGTGACGTTGACTCCTGATCCAGCGTTCGCCAGTGCTAGCCCTGGCAGTAGTGTGCCTGTAGAACTGACTATCACTGTCGCTGGCAATGTAGCGGAGAATGTCACTTTGAGTGCCGCTCCGCCCACCGGCGTTACTCTCAATGGCCTGCCGTCAACCGTCGCCCTCGCGCAAGGCGAAACCAAAACCTTCCCGTTGACGCTGAATGTCAGCAGTAGTGCGGCGCTCAATACGACGCTGACGACAACCATCACCGCTACCCTGGCCGGAGCTTCCAGTGAGAACAAACCATCCACCACCATTCAACTCAGCATCCGCTCAGCAGCGGTGGTCTCCGTCGAACAAGCCGCGGTGAAAGCCGCGAACGCCAACCACTCCCAGCTCGCGGGCGTGCTCTCACAACTCAGCGACACCCTTGGCCAATGGCAAGCGAACCCTACCGATGCTCGCCTCTGCGAACGTGCTCAACTCCAACTCGATAATGTCAAGGCGATGCTGGCGGCGACGCCGTCGCTCGCGCGGTTCGCGCCGCAAATCGACGCACTCCTCGCGCAAACGGCGAACTGCAATGTCGCAGGTCTATTACCACTGTTGACCTCCCTCTTCGCGGATATTAGCGCCGTCTTTGAGTTCACCCAGGCTCTGACGCTGTCGCTCGCGCCTGCCCGTGTGACCTTGGAACCAGGACAAGGACAGAGCTTTAACGTCCGGCTGGAGAATCAAGGCAATCAGACACTTGATGTGTCACTTGCCCTCGGGTCAGTGCCGAGCGGCGTAACAGCGTCGCTGAATCAGACGCAGGTCTCACTCGCTCCCAACACAGCACGTACAATTCCGCTCACACTGAGTCAGACACCCACGTCGACGCAAGTGTTTGCCTTAGCAGTGACGGCAACATCAGGTGTTGTCTCACAGTCTGCCTTCGCCCACGTCGCCGTGCGTCCAGCCGTGGCGAACGTCGTCAGCGTCACAGCGACTCCAAACGTGATAGACAGTGGACAACCAACCACAGTAACCGCGCGGATTCTCAACGCGGTGAATACGACCCGCGCTGTTCTTGCGCGGCTGGAAGTGCTCGACAACAGCGGAGGGTTGATCTCCAGTTCACCCGACGTGCCTGTGAACCTCACTCCGAGCACGGATACCTCGACTGTTAATCTCGGACAACTCTCAACCACCACGCTTACTGACGGACTCTACAACTTGCGCGTGTCGTTGCTGACCACCGACCACCAACCGCTGCCTGGCCGCTCCGCGCAGACACCGTTCTTCGTCGGCTCACCGGTTTCAGCTTCGGTACTGGCCAATCCTGTCCTCGTGCCACCGGGAACTTCGACGGTGACAACAAACATAGAGGTAACGAATCGGACAGCGATTGGAGGTGGCGATGGGTTGCTCAGCGGCAACTTGACACAACTCTTATCGGCTGTTGCTAATGCAAGTAGTTCTTTCTCGGGCCGGCCGCCCGAACGCGCTATTGATGGCAATCTCAACACCTCTTGGTTCACTGACGTTGGGGATGCGGCCAACCTGGGAACTTCTCCCTTCCTTGAGATACTCATTCCAGTAGCCGCTACGATCACGCAATTGCGGATGTTTGGTAATCGGGAATTCGCTGATGGTTTTGACTTTTTCGCGGGGACTTTTCAATTATTTGCCGCGAACGGGAGCGTGCTTTTTGACAGCGGAATTGTCTCTCTGCCTGCGCCCGATCGTGATGTTACCCTAGCCATTCCAAGTGTTGCCGGAGTTCGGCGGGTGCGTTTCACCGCGACAGCAGATGAGGGTAATGATCCAGGCTTCGCGGAACTGGAAGTCTTTGGCTCTGTGGCTCTTGATGATCTCAAAACTCTCCCGATTGGGCCAATAAAGCTGACGGCACTGAGTACGACTTTCAATGCTCCGATTGGGATTGATCATCATAATCCTAGCAACAAGGTTGTCATGTCGGTCAATTACTCGTCAGGACAGCCTTACAATTTTGAACTTGTCGCAGGAGATGGAAGTCGCACCCAGTTCTCGAACATCAGCGATCTCACCGACGAGGTTAAAATTGCTACCGCTCGGGATGATGGCGGCGGAAAAAGTCTGGGAGGATTTGTTGCCGGGGAGCTTTTTGTAGGAACTGGTGTTCCCGGACAGATTGCTCGTATTGCCGCCGATGGCACTTCAGTACAAAACCCCTGGGTTATGTTGCCTGGGGAAGATGGCCTATTGCGCGGCAGTCTCCATGTAGACAGGACGGGAGTATTTAATGGCGACTTGATTGTTGTGACGACCGCCGGAGGGGTATGGCGAGTGGATTCTTCTGGGACTCCGACCCGTTTAGCGAGTCTCAATACCCACCTGGAAGGATTAACAACCATACCAAATGATCCGGGAAGATATGGTCCGTGGGAGGGAAAAATTCTGATCGGTGCCGAAAATGAAGGGGGAATTTATACTGTCGACCCTTCTGGAAATACCGCGTTTTTTGAGCTGGGCATTGACCCAGAGGATATTGAAGTGATCCCTGCGAATGCGAACTTTTTTGGAGTGGATTTTGGCAGTGGAATGCTTCAGGGCGCGTCCTACGTCCAATTCCTGAATATGGTTGGTGATATTCTGATTGCCGAGGAGAATGGAATCCTCTCGCATGTGCGCTGGACAGGTTCTCAATTCCAAGCCACCGAGATCGCACAAGTATCTCAATGGGAACATGTGACATTTTCTTCGGCAGGAGTTGTCGAAGTGCCGGCTGCGCCTCGGATGACCCTCGATATTCGGCATGCACTCCCAACTCAAGGTTACGTCATTGACCCCGCGAGTGTAGAACCAGCATCGGCGACGGTGTCTGCTTCTGAAGTTCGGTGGGAGCTTTCACACGTCGGTGCGCAACCAGCGAACTTCCAGCTCAAGGGACAGGTATCAAATATGGCTCCTGGCAAGACACGGCAGATTAGTCTGGGCACGAAGGTAACAGCACAGATTACCTTGCCGAGGGCTCAGGATCGGTTCGCAGACGTTGTGTTGGACTATTTCGATAGTGGCGCTGGACCACTCAAAGGTCCGTATGGGGGTACAGTCGGAGGCGGACCGGGTTGGCCTGCCCCAGTTAGTGTCAATGTGGTCCTTGGAGGTGAACCTGGGCCTACAGGGTTCCCAGACTTTTTATCATTACCGACGGGTTCGTATGTTACGGTAGGTTTCACCGATAAGGTCGCTCTTGATGGACCTGGTGATGATATCTCTATTGATACAGGGGGTGGCGTTGGAGAAATTGCGGACGTGTACGTTAGCGCCAATGGCATCGATTTCACCTTGCTCGGCACGGCTTTCCAGAACAATGGTCCGGCGGGGTTTGATTTAGCGTCTATAGGATTCACTGCGCCTGTTGTTGCAGTAAAAATCGTTGGTCGTGATAACGGAGGTCATTCTCCTGGGTTTGATGTTTCCTCACTAGAAATACGGCCTGGCAGTGTCAGTTTCCCGCCGATTGAGGTCCAGCTTGATCTCCCGCCTCTCACCGTCGTTGCCGCCCATATCATTGACCTCGACCCGACTTCCCGCACGGTCGCGCGTGGGGCGCAGGCGACGTATGACGTGTTGTTGAAGAATCCCTTTTCCACAAACCAGACCTTCAACTTGAGTACGATTGGGCTGGATGGACTGGATGTAAGTGTAGATACGTCAGTGAACATTCCAGCCGGGCAGACGGTAAATGTCCCACTCTCGGTGGCCGTACCTGCCGGAACGTCAGAAGGTACTCGGGTCTTCAGCGTCCAGGTGCAATTGACCGCTGGCGGGGCAGATACAGTGGATGGTGAACTCATCATTGCTGGCGGCCCCGGAGGCTCTGGTGGTGCGGGCGATCCGCCGCCTACCGTCTTACTTGATGGCTTGGCCGTTGATGTCGCGCTTACACCTGCCACGGTCACTGGTGGGCAAGGCACGGCAGCAATCTTTACTGTTCGTGTCACCAATGTCGGCAATGAGGAAGATACCTACACATTGTCAGGGTCGTTCCCATCCGGCTTCACCGGCACGTTTGCAGAACAACAAGTGACCGTGTTGCCTGGTGTGGGTAACTTCCGCGAAGTAACGCTGACGGTCACGCCTCCGCCAGGTGCGGCGGTCGGTAATCAGGCGATTACCGTACGCGCTACGTCCACGAACGATGCTGGCATCCAGGACGACGCCGCTGGCTCAGTGAACGTCGTGAGCCAAGGCGTAGATGTCGATATTACGCCATCCACTGGCGGACCAAGCACGACATTCCAGATGACCGTAAAGAACACGGGCCAGAGTCAGGATACGTTCGCCCTGCAACTCGGCGGACCGGCGGGCGTGTCGGCAACCTTAGGCACCGCGTCGGTGACGTTGGCTCCTGGAGCATCACAAACAGTGCCGATTACGCTAGGCTCGTTGAATTTCGCGCTCTCCGGCGGGTTGGATCTCATCGGCGTAGCGACCTCGCAAGCCAACACTACTGTGAAAGATCAAGACTCGGCGCAAATCCTTATCGGTGCGAGTAAAGGACTCAGTGTCTTCATCACGCCGACGGTGGTGGAATTACCTACGCCGGGCGCGGCGGCGTTCCTGGTGCAGGTGGATAACACCGGCAACGGTGAGGACGCCTACAAGGCCGAGATCATGGGGACCACCGGTCCAGTGACGGCAGCCTTGAACGGTCTCAATCGCCAACCAACTCAGAAGATTGATCTCTTCCGCCTGCCCGGACTCAGCACGGGTGGCATCTTGCTGAATGCTACGCTGACCGCGCCGGGCGAAGGGAAGATCACCGTGCGGGTGACTTCACTCACCGATGCGTCACTCACCGCGCAAGCGGTAGCAACAGTGCGCACGCCAGGAGGTGGAAACCACGTGCCGGAGGTGAACGCTGGAGCGGATCAAAAAGTGATTGTACGTCAGCTCATAAGCCTGACAGCAACCTTCACCGATGCCGACGTGAACGACACCCACACCGCCACGGTCAATTGGGGTGATGGCACGCCTGTCAGCGGTGGGACGGTGACAAAGAACAATGGTGGTGGAACCGTGACGGCATCACACAGTTATCTACAGCCCGGTAAATTTACCGTAACGGTTTGCGTCAAAGACAACCACGACGCTCAGAACTGCGACACTCTAGTCGTGACGGTAGTGGCGGCGGAGCTCGCGCCGTTCCTCTGCTATCAGACCAAATCCAGCCAGGGCGACGTCTGTGCCGCCACTGCACCCAAGAACGCCGGCAAAGTGTGTCGCACGGAAACCGACTGTGGCGGACACGATGGCGGTGAGGATGACGATGACGAGAGCAGACAAAGTGATGATGGTGACGATGATGACGGGGAAGAAACCAACTTCTGCGCCCCCCGGAACTTCCCGCATGGACTGCAGCTCACACTAGAGGACCGGTTCGATACGAGTCTCTTTGAGGTACGTAAACCGGACGATTTGTGTAACCCGGCTGTGCTGAATACGAAAGCACCGCAGGATCCGACCATCCATCTGCGTGACTTCCGTCTCCATCTCGTGGAGAAGCAGTGTCTCGCCAGTGCGCCGCGGCAGGCTGGCGAGGGATGTAAGAAGGAGGAAGACTGTGGTGGAGTCTTGGGTCGGACGCGCTACTGCGCAGCCCAGCCCAAGTTCGTCCCCCAGAAGAATCTCCAGGTGAAGAACGTCTTCCATCCCCAAGGTGGGCTGAAGCTCGATCTGCTCAAACCGGAGCACTTGACCTTGCCAGCGGCTAAGGATCACACCAAGGCGCTGCCGCCGCCCAATCCAGCAACCCACAACGTGGACCCGTACACTTGTTACCAGGCCAAGCTGAGTCAAGGGACGCCACAATTCCCCAACAATCTGCGGGCGCGAGTGGTGGACCAGTTTGCCCAGGAGAAGCTCTATGACCTCCAGAAGCCGACCCGGCTGTGTACGCCGACGATGGTGGAGGGAGATGAGGTCAAGGACGCGGACACACACCTGATGTGTTACCAAGTGCAGCCGACACCGAAGGTATGTCGGTTACAAGCGCCAAAGAACGCGGGCAAGGTCTGTGGAAAAGAGACGGATTGCGGAGGAGCGCAGGGGCAGACCACTTTCTGCCGGGCACAACCGACGCATACGCAGGTCAAGAAGGTGTTTGTCACCACTGAGTTGTTACCCGAGCAGGTGGACACGATCAAGGAAGGTGAGCTGTGCGTGCCGTCAGAGGTAATGAGGACACCGTAGTTGATATTGATGCTGTTTGCTCGCGCGGATCTCTCATGTGATGGTGACGTGTGAGTCGCAGCCAATGCGCGCGTGGAGTGCGACCGGTCGGCAGAAAATGGGCCGCCGGGTGCCACTGCTGGCTTGTCCAGCAGTGTTGGAAGGGCCATAAGCTGGGTTGAGCCCTTCGACACCGCGTCACGCAGTTTATCCTTCGCATAGCGAAGGGCTCAATACCAGCTTGGGCGGGCATTCGGAAAAATGCAACCGCGGAATGACACACTTGCTTCGCTTAAAAACGAATGTCACAGAGCGTGTTTGGAAAGGATTGGTCTCATTAGGTCATCCTGTTTCCTCGCTCTCTATATCCTCCGCTCGCAGGCGGTCGCGTGAACCATGCCGGATGCGCAGGATGCGGACACGCGGCCCTTCTTCTGACTGTTCTTGAATGTCAAAGATGATTCTCTGAATCCCAGAGCGCTTGCCATAGGGCAGTTGCCGAATGTCCCGGCCTATTTCCTCGGCTTCGGGAATAAGGGGGCAGCGGGCAGGCATCTCGTCGAGCGAGAGCATGGCTTGGAAGAGTCCTGTCAGCCATCGTTCCGCATGCGTCGGGGAGGCGCCGCGGATGCGCTCAAAAACAGCATAAGCATCGGCCTCGGCAAGCGCAGTGAGCTTAACCTTGTAGGCCATACTTTGCCCGCATTTCAGCAAAGATTTGTTCAGCAGGCTTCAACTCGCCGCGCTCAGCGGACGCTAATCCTTCCCTGATAGCGGCGATGGTCTCTAGGCGGTCAAGTTTCTCCACCATCGCTTGATAACTCTTCACATCTAAGACAACAAGCTCGGCTCTGCCGTTGATCGTGAGCACTTCAGGAGCGCGGCTCTTCTTGAGTCGGTTGACGTGGGCTTTGTGATTGCGCAAAAAATTGGTCAATGGGTGAATATGTTGTGTGTCGATCATAGAGCATTTTCTCACGTTAAAGTTTGAGAATTCTATGATGAGGGATTCTCCAACAAAAGGCAATTCCCAGATCAGGGAAAGGCGTCAGAAATCAGGGAAATGACAATTCCCATCCGCGATCGTGACGTATTCACAAAAGCTCCTTTTCCCCGGACTTATTTCCTCTCCTCTTACCTGAGAGTCGGAAGATAACAAAATTTTCCCCAGGGCCGTTTTCGGACTTTCGTCTCACTCTTCCCCACGCTACATTTCCCCCCTTATGAGTTGGTCTCAATCTCTTCTCTTGGCGTTCATTAGCGGCTGTCTGCTGGCGCTGGCATTCCCGCCAATTGATCTCAGCCTCTATGCGTGGATCGCCTTCGTGCCCCTGCTGTGGTTGATCCGTGCACATACCCCCAAGCGCGCGTTCCTCCTGGGCTGGACCGCCGGGATGGGGTTCTACCTCTGCACTGTCTATTGGGTCGTCCATACCATCGGCCTCTACAGCAATATTCCCACGCTGGTTGCTGTCGGCCCACTTGTAATGATGTGCGCCATCCTGGCCTTTTATACCGGGCTGTTCGCCGCTGGCTTGCGCTTCGCCCAGCAACGGAAAGTCGCCATGCTGCTCATCGGCCCACCACTGTGGGTCACCTGCGAATGGCTGCGCTCGTTTTTCTTCATCGGCTTCCCGTGGCTCAGCTTGGGCTATTCGCAACACCCCCAGCTCAATCTCATCCAGTTCGTCGAATTCACCAGCGTCTATGGCCTGTCGGCGTTGGTGATGTTTGGCAATCTCACCCTCTTCACCTGCTGGAAAGCCACCAATCGCCAACGCGGACAATTGTTGGCGACCGCGCTGATATTGGTCTTCAGTCTTGTCGCCTGGGGCTCATGGCGACGCACGCAAATTGCCGCTTTGCCCCCAGCTCATCATCTGCGGGTCGGACTCATTCAAGGGAACATCCCGCAAGACACCAAATGGCATCCCAATGCCCAGGAAGAGACCATGTCGCGCTACGAGCGACTGACGCGCGAAGCAGTCGCTCGTGGCGCCAATCTGGTGATCTGGCCGGAAACCGCGGCTCCGTTCTTTTTTCAGGCGGAGACGCTGCCCGACGCCGCTTATCGTGACCGACTCCTCAAGCTCGCCATCACAGTCAAAACGCCGATTCTGTTCGGCAGCCCAGCCTTCAAGATCAATGGCATCCAGGATGTGACGCTGTTCAATCGCGCGTATCTGATGTCCGCCAACGGGGAGATCATCGATTCGTACGACAAAATCCGCCTGGCTCCCTTTGGCGAATATATTCCGTTTCACAGTATCCTCTTCTTTCTCGACAAACTGGTCGTCGGGATTGGCGATTTCGCTGCCGGCACCGAGCAAACCGTGTTCGCCCTCCCGCAAGCGCGGTTCAGTGTCCTCATTTGCTACGAGGGCATCTTTCCGAGTCTCGCGCGAGGATTTGTGAGCCGTGGAGCGGAGTTGCTGGTCAATATCACCAACGACGCTTGGTTTGGCCGCAGCTCCGCGCCCTATCAACACCTGGTGATGGAAGCGATGCGCGCCGTGGAAAACCGCGTGCCGCTGGTACGCGCGGCCAATACTGGGTTTTCCGCCGTGGTCGATCTCGATGGCCGCGTGCGCAGTCGCACCAATTTGTACGAAACCATGCTCCTCGTAGAGGACCTCGCCTGGCCACGGGTCAGCAGCTTTTATGCGATGTACGGAGATGTCTTTGTCTGGCTCTGTGTCGTGAGCTGTGGCCTCATGCTAGGGTACTGCTATTTTCGCCGCCCATAGAGGGCAACTGGAGAATTGTTATGCTTACGAATGCCAAGGAACGAATCGCTGATTTACGCGCGCGCGTGGACACCCTCGGGAGGCGTCTTTGACATCGCCGGGAAGGAAACTCGTGCCGCGGAACTGGAGACATTAACCCTCTCGGAGACCTTCTGGAACGATCAAGAAAAAGCGCAAGCCGTTCTCAAGGAGCGCTCGCCGTTGGTGGAAACCATCACGCAATGGAAGACCTATCAACGCGGGCTGGATGACGTCGCGCTCTTCCTGGAAATGGCCGAGGCGGGGGATACTGAAGCCGAGAGCGAATGCGAGACGCAGCTCACCCAGCTTGAAAAAGAGGTCTCCCAAACGGAGCTGGAACGGATGCTGGGTGGTGAACATGACGCGGGCAATGCCATTGTCAGCCTCCACCCTGGCGCGGGAGGCCTCGAAGCGCAGGACTGGGCGGAGATGCTCTTTCGCATGTATCTGCGCTGGGCTGAACGCAAAGGCTACAAGGCCGAAATCGTGGACTACCAGCCTGGCGATGGCGGTGGACTCAAAAGCGTCACCTTCACGGTCGAAGGACTCTACGCGTATGGGTATCTCCACGCCGAGGCGGGGATTCATCGGCTGGTGCGGATCTCGCCCTTTGATGCCAACGCGCGTCGGCATACGTCGTTCGCGTCACTTTTTGTGTATCCAGAAGTCGAGGACGATGTGGAGATTGAAATTCGTACCGAGGATTTACGGGTGGATACCTATCGTTCCAGTGGGGCCGGGGGCCAGCATGTCAACAAAACCGACTCGGCGGTACGGTTCACCCATCTCCCGACCGGGATTGTCGTCGCGTGTCAGAACGAACGCTCGCAACACAAGAATCGCTCCATGGCCATGAAAATCCTGCGCGCCCGCCTCTATGAGCTAGAAATGGAGAAGAAGAAAGAGAAGATGGATGATCTCCATAAGACGAAGAAGGAGAACGCATGGGGAAGCCAAATCCGTTCGTATGTGCTGCACCCCTATCGGCTGGTCAAGGATCATCGCACTGGGGTTGAGGTCGGGAATACCGATGCGGTATTAGACGGCAGTATTGACTCCTTCATTGAAGCGTATTTACTGCAAAGCATTGCCGCCTAACTGAGAGAGAGTGGCGAGTGGTAAGCTCGGCGAAGAGGCCATGATGGAAGAAGAACAGCACCGCGACCTGCGAGAACAGCCACCAGAGGAAGTCGGTCAGGAACCGATCCCACTCTTGCTGAAACATCGTCGTGAAGCGAAAGGGCTGTCGCTCCAAGCCACGGCGGCGGCCACTCGTGTCCCGCTACGGTATTTGCGGCATCTCGAGGGCGATGGCCCCCCAGATATCTTATCCGATGAATTGTACCTCGTGCCCTTCCTTCGCACCTACGCCACCTTCCTTGACCTTGATGCCTCGTCCGCGGTTGCCGAATTCGTGATCGCGGTGCGGCGCCGAGAACGCGCCGTGGGGTTGGTCCAGGAAGTCCCACGGCGTGCGCTGTCGCGCCGGTTTGTATTCTTGCTGTTGCTGACTGGCGTTGGGCTGCTGGTGTTTTTCTGGATATCCGGTCAGCAAGGCTAAATCTCTTGGCAACCTCTTGAGAAGCAGCTAGACTCCACCCCTCTTCAGAGTTCCCCTGATGTCCCCGTGGGTACCTGGGAAGGAGGGAAAGCCATGAGCGTCCTGACGATTGAGCAAATCCCAACATTAACCGATCCCGTTTTGATTGTAGCGTTCGCGGGTTGGAACGACGCGGGCGGAGCCGCCACCCATGCCGCGCAGTTTCTCGTCCAACAATTACGCGCGCCCCGGTTCGCCAGTATTGATCCCGAAGAGTTCTATAACTTTAGCGAAACCCGTCCGCATGTGCGCCTGCGTGATGGGCTCTATCGCGAAATCACCTGGCCCGCCAATGATTTCTTCTCCAGCAGCGCCACCCTGCTACCACAGAGCTTGGTGATTGGTATCGGTATCGAACCCCAGCTCAAATGGAAAACCTACTCCGCCGCGATTCTCGATCTCGCCAAACAATGTGGGGTGAAGCTCGTCCTGACGCTGGGCGCGCTGCTCGCCGATGTCGCGTACTCCCGCCCTGTGCGCGTGGCGGGGTTCGCGAGCGATCCGACGCTGGCGGCGCGGTTACAACTGACGTCCTCACGCTATGAAGGACCCACGGGCATTGTCGGCGTATTTAATGACGCCTGTCGGCGCGCGGGCATTACTTCAGCGAGCTTTTGGGCCAACGTCCCGCACTATATCTCGGCGTCTCCGAATCCCAAGGCCGCGCTCGCGTTAATCACCCGAGTTGAGACGTTTCTCCACTTCACGATTGATACCACCGAGTTAAAGAATCAAGCCTTCGCCTTCGACGCGAAAGTGTCGCAAGCCATCGCCGAGAATCCGCAGATGGCCGCGTATGTGCGCCAACTGGAGGCGCGCGATCAAGAAGAGAGTTTCGATGTCGAGCCCGCGGCCGCGCCCAAAGGCAACGGCGGCGGCAATGGCCACGCCAACGGCAAGGATATGGAAGAAGAGTTGCAACGCTTCTTGCGGCAGCGGAAGGATCGCAAGGATGATGAGTAGACGAGTCGTGTACGGAATGAGCACCCAATGAAGAAAACGGTATACATGGTCAACCTCGGCTGTCCCAAGAATCTAGTGGACGGCGAGGTCATGCTTGGCTTACTCGCCCGCGAGGGCTACTCCATCAGCCTCGACCCGGAGCTTGCCGAGGTGCTGATGGTCAACACGTGCAGCTTCATCAATGAAGCGAAAGAAGAATCCATCGCAACGATTCTCGACCTCGCGCGGTACAAGGAGCACGCCACCAGCAAGCAACTGATTGTCTCGGGCTGTTTGTCCCAACGCTACGGGCGGGAATTACGCGAGTCCCTCCCAGAAGTGGACGTCTTTGTCGGGACGGGAGAGTTTCTGCGGATCACGGAGATTCTCCAGCAGAAACGCACCCGGCTTGACGGTCCCATCACCTACATCGGGGCGTCGCACATTCTGCCTGACCATGAGACCCCGCGCATCACGTCCACTCCGTTTTACACCTCCTACCTCAAGATCGCGGAAGGGTGTAACCACAAGTGTGCCTTCTGTATAATACCGAAAATTAGAGGGCTGCAAGAAATTCGCCCGATCGACTCCCTCGTCACAGAAGCCGCAATGCTGGCAGCTCAGGGCGTCAAAGAACTGAACCTGATTGCCCAGGACCTGACTGCCTACGGTCGCGAACGGCGCGACGGTACTACCCTCCTCGCACTCCTCCGTGCTTTAAGCACGGTCGATGGGATTGCTTGGCTTCGCCTCCTGTATTGCTATCCCAATTATTTGGACGAACCGTTGTTACGCTGTATCGCCGAAGAAGAAAAAGTGTGCCCGTACATCGATATGCCGCTGCAACACATTAGTGACCGGATGCTGCGCACCATGCGCCGCGAGAAAAGTGGCGATGGCATC
>JANMSE010000233.1:0-6041 GCA_031389045.1 Deltaproteobacteria bacterium
AAAGGGAATGCGCCCTAGAGGATTTGAACCTCTGACCTACAGATTCGTAGTCGCGGTCTTCTCCGCGAAATCATTGGATTTTCTACGATTCTGTAGGGTGATGCATCACCTTGCGCGCATCAATCCGCAACCTATCCGCAACCGTACAAGTTGTGAGTTTTCTCGGAAGGGACGCCACCGCTCAGGTCCCGCCCCGTATGCACCGCGTATCAGCTTTGATACGTTCGCGGCATGACGAATGGGTTGCGGTTGCGGATGGCGTTCTTCAAGACAGAGGGAGGACGGGAGCCCGTGCGGGAGTGGTTGTTGGCGCTCCCACGTGCGGAGCGGCACGCCATTGGCACCGATCTCCTTGATGTCCAATATGACTGCCGGTTGGGATGCCACTGGTGCGCAAGTTGGATGATGACCTATGGGAGGTACGCAGTGATCTCGGTGGCCGCATTGCTCGCGTGCTTTTTACCATTGAGGAGAAGACACTGGTGGCGCTCCACGGATTCATCAAAAAATCCCGGAAGACACCGCAAGACGACCTCGACTTAGCCAAGAATCGACTGCGAACCTTGCAACGGAGGCGACGATGAAAAACCCGCATATCGGGAGCACCCTGGAGGAATTTCTTGCTGAAGAAGGGATGCTTGCCGCTGCTCAAGCAACGGTGGCCAAACGCATGGTGGCGCGTCAGCTCGCGGACCTGATGAAGAAAGAGAAACTGACCAAGGACGCCTTAGCCAAACGGATGAAGACGAGCCGTGCGGCGTTAGATCGGTTGCTTGATCCGGCCAATCCGTCAGTGACATTGACCACGCTGGGCAAGGCCGCGTGTGCCTTGGGCCGCACGCTTCGGGTCGAGTTGGCGGAAGCCGCGCGGTAGAGTGGTGCACGCTTCGGCTGGATGCGGAGCGTGCACCAATAAAAAAGCAGTTTTGGAGCTTCGCGGTCAATGATGACCCCTTGGCCCCGAACCTCAACCACGAGTCGCTCGCTTCAATTCACATTGATCTCGTTGACTCACGCCTCCCCCGGCTCCGCTGCCAGTCGTGCCAAAGTGAATGGACCCCTCCCACCAAACGTTACGAGATGCCGGATCGCATTGACCGAGCCTTGCCGATCGGATGGTGGCAATGTCCGTCCGGCTGCACGCTGAGGCATGCCCAGCGTAGAGAGAGTGAGTCTGCCGCTCAGTATGCCGCGAACGAACAGCACGCATGAGGGCAACGCACCGACCACCTCCCCCCACCGAGAGGAAGTGAAGCCCGCGGAACGCCGCGATGATACTCACCCCTTCACCAGAGAGGAACTGAAACTTTTCCTTGACACCGCCCATCAACACTTCCCCCGCTCCGTCCCCTTCTTTCTCACCCTCGCGCGGACAGGGCTCCGATTAGGGGAAGCGCTGGCCTTACAGTGGGGCGACATCGACTGGCACGGGCGCTTCCTTGAGGTGCGACGAACCTTCTGCCACCGCAGTCGTCAGATGCAAACACCCAAGAGCGGGAAGTCGCGACGGGTGGACATGAGCCAACAACTGACCACTACCCTGAAAGCACTGTTAGTTGAACGAAAAAAGGAAACATTGCGGAATGGCTGGAATGAACTCCCACCTTCGATCTTCATCACCGACGAGGGGACAATGGTGGACGGGGACAACATGCGTCACCGTATCTTCTACCCCATCCTGAAAAAGGCCGGGCTGCGGCAAGTGCGTCTCCACGATCTCCGCCATACCTTCGCCTCACTGCTCATTCAGCAAGGAGCCCCGCTGCTGTACGTCAAGGAGCAGATGGGGCATCACTCGATTCAAGTCACCGCCGACATCTACGGGCACCTGGTTCCCGGAGGGAATCGCGCGGAAGTGGATCGGCTTGATGACCCCGACGAACACACGCCAGAAGCAACCATCCGCAACCCAGCCGCAACCACGACCACAGACAGCGTTTTATCGGACCGGCTAAGTGCGTGAAAAGAAAGATGCGCCCTAGAGGATTTGAACCTCTGACCTACAGATTCGTAGTCTGTCGCTCTATCCGGGCTAAGCTAAGGGCGCATAATGAAATCAGGTACTTACAAGGCGGGTGGTGCCAGGGGAAAAGTCGTATGTGCACCATGTGGGAAAGTTTCTCATCGGGACCCTCTCTGTAGCATGAGCGCGGGGGTGCCAGCAACTACCTCGCGCAAGTCCTCCTCGCTGGGGGTGTGATTAAAAGTGCGGGGTTGTGTCAAATACAGCGATTTGCCGTGATCTCTCCCAGGCACTCATAACGATTAATTTTTTTATGGCCCGCCGTCACTACTCAGGTAAAGTAAGACCGCTAACTCCTTGATAACTAAGGGTGTACTTTAGAAAGCCCGTCAAAAACAGCCTGATAGAGGAGTTTTGGTGAAAACGAGTGGGTCTAGTGATGCGGTAGTTTCGCTGAGTTCAGATACCTGAGTAATTACAATGTCTTGACGAATGCCCCGCACTTTTAATCACACCCCCTCGCTGGGGTTGTTGTACCGTTTCTTACCCTCAACGATCTATAGAGAAAACACACCAAGATACGGGTTCACAACTTGACCGAACCCTGGTTTGGTGGGGAGCACCCGATTTTCAAATCTGCATTTTGGTGTCGCTTCCCTATAGTTGCTTGGTGACCCCGGCCCAGAGAAAGTTCCCGTCACGATCCTGGTACCATTTCGGGTTTCCCTGCACGGCTTCGCCATCTGTGGCAGTGACCATCTTGAGTGTGGTGCCGCGCGCAATGGTGCGAACTATTGCAGCGCTGGTTGAAGGTTGTCGGGCTTGCAGGTTCGCATTCTTAATCGTGGTGACAGTGATATTTGCCGCGGGGCGTTCATCGCTGGGGATGTCCCGTTTGTCTATAGCACCAGCGAGCCGAATCAGCTTGTCCAAGTCAACCTTCGAGCCCGGGCAGGTTTTCGTCCCGCGAATCTCACGGTGACAGATGACGTGATTGCGGTCGAGCGGAATACTGTACCGTTCCGCCTGTTTTCGTATTAACCACGCACTGGCCTCATACATGGCGTCGGTCCACTCGTCTTGCGGATATCCCTCATGCTCAATGCCGATGGTGTAAAAATTTGTTAAGTACCCGTCCCGTCGCAGTACGCTCAAGACCTGACCACGTAGACAATTCCACGATACCTGCGTGGAAGGCTGTGTCCTCGGTGTCTACGTACTGATGGATCGCCCCATTTTTGCCGACCGAAAAATGCGCGGACGTGCCATGTGCCGGATTCAAAAAAGAATTGTCGGCGCTCCGCTGGCTCGCCACAATAATATGGATGACAATCGCCTTCGGTCGGAATCCTTGTCGCCCCTGGCGATAGTTGTTGCGTGCACACCCAATCTTAATGATCTCCCGTTCCATACTTTTTTCACCCCTGTCCGTCAGGATGGCTCGCGATGGCGTCTGCATTCAGGTCTCCGGCTTCGGACTCCCGCGCAGCGAAAGCGAGCCCGCTACTTGCAGGTAAGATGTCTTTGCGCTCTTGCCGTTCTTTCTCTTCGGTTTGGGCGAGTGCTGAGCGTAACTTGAGCAGGTGCTTGAGCGCTTCAAACCAAAACGGCGCGCCAAAGCTCATCAGGCAAATGCTCAGCAGTATGCCTGGAATAGCGTTCAGCAGTTTCCCCCAGCCCTCGGACTGAACGAACGTCCACACTCCACCCATTGGTACGATGGCAAGGGCTTTGAGGTCATCGCGCAACCGTTGCACCTCAGCATATTCAGTTGGTGCGGATGGAGAATTCGGTTGAGTTTCCTCTAATTGCTTAGGCGTCGCTGCAGCCTCGCCCGGCGGTTGGTCGGTCGATGGTGCGGTTCCCTTTCTCGACTGGTCCTCTATTCGCTCCGTCGTTCCTGGTTGTTGCTCTAGCTTCTCGGCCGCTTCGACCAAGCGGCTTCGGAGCGCCTCGTCGAGCGAGAGGCGGCGGAGGAGGTCGAGAGAGTCAAGCGGTAAGAGAATAGCCACTACCGCTGAGAGAAGAATCGTGAGCGCCCGAGCACGCTGAGCAAAGTACTGCGTCATCCGCTCACTGATCTCGTCGAACTGCGCCATGAGGCTGGGGATAAAACGCGTACTAGCATTCTCGATAATGGCGCGTGCTCGGAGCACGTGAGCCGCCGCGTTGGGGAACTCGCCTTCAAGCTGCATGACTCGTGCTTCAATCGTTTCCAGCACGGCCTTCGGCGTGTCCTGATCCGTCTCGTTAAAACCAAGGGCGAGACGAAGCGCTTCGATGGGAGCGTCCTTATCTGCAGGTTGTTTTTGGGACCCTTGACTAACCCCCTCTGTCCGGCCGTAGTTCAAGATTTGATGAAGCATTTTTTTGATGCACGCACATCCATTTTCAGGTGGGTTATTGGACCCTTTCGTATCCTTCGTTGTCTTGCCAGAAGTAGAGGATGAAGTACGATTTTCGGTAGAGCCGTCATGACCGGTTGGCAGTTTTTCGGCTGCGATGTCTAACAACACCCGCACCAGCTGTTCGCGCTGGATCACCGCCCCCTTGCGATCTTTCCCATACCAAGTGTCTCGGGCGACAAGCGGATGGAGAAGCACTTTTTCCGCAATTTTGTCCGCGTGATCCTTCAGGGAGGCATCAAGAAGGTGGTTGAGGAGACGTTGCAATCCCTCCTGCAATACGACGGCACGGGTCCCCTTCAGATTCAAGAGCCATTGAGAGAGGACCGTCACAATTGAACTCGCCAACAGCATCACCAACGTAAAGCCGATCAGGATGTCAAGATACGTGAGTAGAGAACCGCTCATAATACTTCCCCCACTGCGCTATACCGTTTCGCGGTAGAAATCCAAGGTGGAAAAATTTCGGTCTATGACGACCACGTCAGTCAAAATGAGGTTGCCAGTGTTCGGGGGCTTTGGTGCTCCGTGTGTCACGAGCACGATCGGCGTTGGTCTCTGTCCCGGAGCCAAAAGATGAAACTTGCAAAGATTGATCGGTTCATTGTTCTTATCCGTGGCGACCACACAATCAAATAAGGCGAGTCCGCCGGCTTCTTCCAAGCGGATACTGCTTTGTAAGGCCGCCATACTCAATGTACCCAGAAAACCTCGGATTTTTATGTCCATAGCTGCACTCCTTTCGCATGTCGTGACTCGTGAAAATCAGGAACTCCCTAGGGGATGAGGCCCACTTCCTTGAAGCGCTTGGCAATCTCCGCATGATCATCGTGAAAAGATCGGCTGGTTTCCGCGCTGACGTTTTGGATACAGAGTTGTAGAGCTCTCTTGACCTGATCCACGGTGCCGTTTTGTTGCGTGTCCAATGTCTGACAATCCGGCAAGTGCCCTAAAGCTGTGGCCAGCGGCAGCAAAATGCCTCGGACCTGCGCGAGGTTTGCCGCCGAGATGTTGTTAAGACCATCCGTGAGGACCCCTCGGTCCTGGACATCTTGCGGGGTCGCTGGCTGCGTGACCATCAAGATGTCTTCAATTTGCTGTTCCGCTGCTTCCTGCCGTGCCCCGGCTTCCTTACGGATGCTGCCGGCGGCATGTTGGAGAGTGCCCGCGTTGTAGTACTCCACCAGATCGCGGACAGCCTGCGCCCAGCCATACGCATTATTACCGGTTGTGTCGCGTTGCATCCCGCTTACTATGAGATGATAGACTTCGGTCCGATCCGCATCCATTTGGGCAACCAAACTGGACAGGGCCGTATCATAGAAGTAGTTCTTGTCGAGGATACTATTGGTGCCGGTGATTCCAGCCGAAATAGCCGCCAGCAGCGTTTTGGTGGCCGCCCCTCCGACGGCTGTTCCGGCCAGATTCATCGACAGCTCCAGTACGTCAGTAACGGTGTCTTTGGTGCGTCTCTCACTACCGAGATTATTGATGAAGGTGGAGTAATGGACGTCGATGATGGTGAGGACTTTATTAGACATTATCGGGAATAGTGTAGACTGAGGGCATGCTGAACTATCAGACGTTACAAGAGCGTCCGCGCGAGTTTTTGGCCGCGACGGGACTGACCGCCCAAGAGTTTGCCCAGCTTTTACCGGCGTTTACCACCGCCT
>JANMSE010000240.1:0-6778 GCA_031389045.1 Deltaproteobacteria bacterium
ATTGGCCGAGCCGTACGCGAAAGACCTCCACCGCGATCGGCCCCGGCTGCCACCCATCCCCTAAATCCGCGATGCGTTTGAGGGCGGGTATACTTTCTCCGCCAAAGATGATCGGAGGATGGGGTTTTTGTACGGGCAGCGGGTTGGTGTGCAGGGTGGGAAACGAAAAATACTTCCCCTGAAACGTCGCTGTCTCCCCGGACCACAGGGCTTTCATGACTTGCAGATATTCTCGCGTGCGGGCCGCGCGCTCGCTGAACTGTTCTCCTAACGCGTCAAATTCTTCTTTCAACCAGCCGATGCCGACGCCGAACTGATAGCGACCATGTGAAGCGAGATCGACCGTCGCGACGGCTTTCGCCACCTGAAGCGGATTGCGATACGGGACAATCACCACGCTGGTACCGAGGAGAATGGTCTTGGTCGCCACGCCGATGGCGGCTAACAGGACGAAGGGATCGGGCCACGGGGAGTTCCGGGCGAACCCGACCGCGCCATCCTTCGTGTACGGGTAGGGAGCAACGATCTGCTCTGGAATCACAATATGGTCGCCAACCCAGACCGTGCGATAGCCGAGCGCTTCGGCTTGTTGGGCAACACGAATGTAATCATCAATCGTGGGATTGGTTCCCACTCCCAGGGAATAGTGTAGGCCGAACTTCATAACGCTGGCGCCTCCTGCTGAATTCGTTGGCCCGCGTTATATAGAAACCATCTTCTAGGCGCAATCGTTCTGGCCACGACCGGAGGGATGCTCTGGAGCAAGCGCGCTGAGTCGTTCCAGGTCAGGAAGCGGAGGTCAGATTATTCATCAATCGTTCGTGTGGCCCTCTCGCTCTCAATCGCACAAGCGAACGTTTGAATCGCGGACCGTATCGTACTGGCAATGTCCGCGTGAGCCACAATGCCCGCTTCATCTAGCCGCGGCTCACTGAAAGGCACGGTGATCGCCGCCTCCGTCACGATTCGCCCCGACATGATCGTGACGATTTCCGTCAACGAGGCGAGTGCATAGGTCGAACGCGACGAGGCGTTAAAGAACACCACCGGTTTGTTGATGAAATCGAACCCACCGACTAACCAATCCAGGGCATTCTTGAGGACACCTGGTAGGCCGTGCGCGTATTCTGGCGTGGAGATCACCAGCCCATCGGCTGCGCCCACTCGTGCCCAGAAATCTTTCACGACTGGTGGTTCCGCGCCTTCCAGGTCGGGATTAAAGTGCGGCAAGTCGCCCAGATTATCATAGACAACAATCTCAACCCCAGCGGGCGCTAACTTGGCGGCGGCACGGAGGAGTATCGTATTGGAGGAACCCGCGCGCAGGCTTCCTGAGATGGCGAGGAGTCGGATAGGTGTGGCGGGCTTCTTCATTAGACTTTATCTGGAAGAACGATTTTGGTCGTCTTGCCCCTGTCGTGGCCCTTCGCTTCGGAGGGGCTTAAGACCACTACCTGACAAAAGCAGTCCCATGGGCAAAACCTTATTCCAGATAATGGCTATTTGGTATAAGGCGTTTTGCCTTGCTTGCCTCATCGTTCGACTGCCCTCCTTGTGGCTCATCAGGACAGCCACTGCCCCTGGGTTTTCAGAACGTATCGCACCGGAGTATAACCGGCGTCAAGCCAAGGATGGTCACGCCTCGACCGTAACGAAAGGAGTTTGTCCATGACATTGCCGCTCGCGCATATCCGCGTCATTGATCTCACCCGCGCTCGCTCCGGACCCACCTGTGTCCGCCAACTCGCCGATATGGGGGCTCAGGTGATTAAAGTGGAACAAGCCGATGATGAAGACGGAGTCAGTCGCTATAATTCCGATTTCCAGAATCTCCATCGCAATAAACGGAGTATGGTCCTCAACCTGAAAGACCCACGCGGTGTGGCCATTCTCAAACAACTGGTGAAGAACGCCGATGTGTTGGTCGAGAATTATCGCCCTGATGTGAAAAAGCGCTTGGGGATTGCGTATGAGGACCTCCGCCCGCTCAATCCGCGTCTTGTGTATGCGAGCATTTCGGGGTTCGGACAGACTGGGCCGTATAAGGATCGACCTGGCTACGATCAGATTGCCCAAGGCATGGGCGGCCTGATGAGTATCACCGGCCAACCGGGGAGTGGGCCGTGGCGGGTGGGGATTCCCGTGGCTGACCTTAGTGCCGGGCTGTTCGCGGCACAGGGGGTACTTGTCGCCTTGCTGGAACGTGAACGTTCGGGTGAAGGGCAGTGGGTGCGCACCTCGCTCTTGGAAGCGATGATCGCCATGCTCGATTTTCAAGCGACACGCTGGTTGATGGACAAGGACGTCCCTCCTCAAGCCGGGAACAATCATCCCACGAGCATTCCCACTGGCACGTTCCGCGCCAAGGATGGTTACCTCAATATCGCCGCCGGTGGACAACATATGTGGAAACGCGTGTGCGCGGCGCTGGAGATACCAGAACAGTATGAGGACCCACGCTTCGCCACGGCGGGGAAGCGCTCGAAGAACCGTGACGCGCTGACCGTGGTGCTCGAAGAAAAGCTGCGAACGAAAACGGTTGCCGAATGGGTGGAGATTCTCAACGCCGCTGGGGTGCCCACGGGGCCGATTTTGAGCATTGACCAAGTCTTCGCCAATGAGCAGGTGCGGCATCTGGGGATCGCGACGCCGCTTTCGCATCCTCAGCTTGGGACGATCGAGGTGTTAGGGCTGCCAACGACACTGAGCCGTACCCCCGGAGCGGTGCGGACGCCGGCACCGGAAAAGGGCGAACATACGGAAGCGGTTCTGCGCGAGTTGGGCATGAGTGAAGAGGAGATTGAGCACCTGCGTATCGCTGGAGTTGTCGCGGAACGGTAGCGTCCATGCCCGATGAGCAATGGTATGAAGTTGAGGCAGGTGCTGTCATGGGAGTAGGGGCGAAAGATTTTTCGCCCCTACATCAGCACCACTATTTCTTCAACGACCGCCTATACGCCGCTATCGCCTCTTTCGGCGCGCCATCGAATTGCAAGGTCCCATTTTTTAGCCAGATTGCTCGCGTACAGACCTGTTCGACAAACGCGAGATTATGCGTCACCACCATCACTGCTTTGGCGGCCTCAATCAGGGCACGAATTTTCATGCTGGCTTTCTCATAAAAGGCGATGTCCCCGACATTGAGCGCTTCGTCGAGAATGAGCAGGTCAGGGTTGATCGCGGTCGCCACACTAAACCCTAACCGCACCCGCATCCCACGGGAATAATGTTTCACCGGCTCGTCAATGACGCGCTCCAGCTCGGAAAACTTGACGATCTCATCGTAGACTTCGTGCAGACGCCACTTGGGAATCCCCATCATCATGCCGTTGAGATACACATTGTCTCGGCCCGTGAGCTGTTCGTTAAAACCGGTTCCGAACGTCAACAATGCGGTGAGCGCTCCTCTGAGCACGACCTCTCCTTGGTCGGCTTGCAAGATGCCACTGAGCGCCTGACACAGCGTCGTTTTCCCTGCCCCATTGGGTCCAATGACCCCGACCACTTCCCCTTCGTTGACTGTCAACGTCAGGTCTCGCAGTGCCCAAAACTGATCGTTGTCCGTTCGTCTGAGGATTGGGAGGAAAGCGGACGCACCCTTGGCGGACACGTCCGTGGTTGTCGGGGTTGTGCTCGCGCGTAAGGTGAACTGGACGCTGAGGTCTCGGACCTCAATGACCGGCGCTCCTGGCGACGGGGGGATGATCTCGGGCATTGACGCGGTCACCGGTACCGCGACTTTCTTTTGCGGACCTGCTTTTGGGATGGAGTCCGTGTAGGCACGGACCACTTCGGTCGCGTCTCCGTTCGCCTTGACCCTTCCGTTCGCGAGCCACAGTGCTCGCGAACAATAGCGTTCCACGAAGGAGAGTTGATGGGTGACAACGACGACCAGTTTGGCCTTCTCGGCCAGTTCCTGCATCTTGCGCCCGGCCTTTTCGCTAAAATCCAGGTCGCCCACACTCAAGGCTTCGTCGATTATCAGGATGTCGGGGTCGAGCGCCGTTGCCACGCTAAACCCCAACCGCGCCCGCATACCGCTCGAATAATGTTTGAGCGGCTGGTCAATAAATCGCCCCAGACCGGCGAATTCGACAATGTCAGGTAGCGCGGTGGACAGCGCGCGCCGGGAAACCCCTAACATCATGCCGTTCAACAGGATGTTGTCACGCCCGGACAGTTCCGCCTGAAATCCGACGCCAAGCGAGAGCAGGGTGGACACCGTCCCGGCAATGCGCAAACTGCCGGTATCGGGCCGCAGCAGACCACAGATCGTTCGACAGAGGGTGGTTTTGCCCGCCCCATTGCCCCCAATGATGCCGATGACCTCCCCCGCGGAAGCCTCCATATCGACCTCTTGGAGTGCCCAGCGCACTGCGGGCTTTTGCCGATGCCTACGGGAGAAGATGCCGTACGTCAGCGACTGCAGGTCTTCGCGTTTTGTGCCCAGCTCATATTTGACCCCGATATTCACCGCTTCCAGCAGCGATTTTCCCTGGGGGAGACCGACTGCTGGGACTGCCGCGAGCGGGGAAGGAATAAGACTCACGTCCAAAAGGTCGCTCCTTACAGGGCTTTCACAATCTCGTGTTCAAAGCGACTGTAGTAGTACGTCACGCCCGCGATCCACAGCAGGGACCCGATCCCAATCTCCAACAACACCAATCCATTCGGTCCGCTTTGGGCCAGAAACATCGTCCGATAGCTCGCGAGAAAATGTGTCATGGGATTCAAATCGAGAATCCAGCGGTGCCCCTCCGTTACCATCTCTGCTCGCCAAATCACGGGCGAGGTAAAAAACCACACGCGCAACAGGGGACCTACCAGATTGTCAATGTCGCGGATGAAGACACACACATACGCGATCGTCATCGCGAGAGCGGCTAAGAAGAGCAATTGCATGAGGATCACATACGGCAGCCAGAGGAGGGCGGTGGTCGGAGCAATATGAAAAAACATCAAGCCCAGGGCCACCACCAGGAGGCCGAACCCAAAGTGAAAGAGTTGGGTCAGCGTCGCACTGAGGGGAAAAATCAGTTTCGGGAGATAGACCTGACTGATGACGCCAGCTTGCGCGATAATCGAGCGTGCCGCGCTCGCTATCGTGGAGCTTGCCCACCGCCACACAATCATCCCCAGAATGAGATACATGCCGTAGTCGTCCCCCCCCGCCCGGTGGAATACCAACACCACGAGCACATAATAGACCGCCACATCCAGAAGCGGGTCGAGCAGCCACCAAAAATAGCCGAGAAAACTGTTGCGGTGTTGCGCCTTTAACCCCGACGCGACCAGATAGACGAACAAGTCCCTGCGCTTGTACAACTCCTCCACATACCGGCCCATCGTCACGCGTGCTCCTTACCGTTCAACGCCGCTCTCGATCCGAAGCGTTTCCCTATTCTTTTGTGTTCCCGCGCTTCTCGCCAAGAGCAGCCAACGGTACGCAACGCCGCTGACCTTAGCGAATGTGACCATAAAAGTCAGTAGGTGCTTACCGTCGAAAGAAAAATGGCATAACGTCAGCGGGTGGCCTCATTCAGAAGAACAGACGAGAAAGCAACCCACACGAAGGAGTGCGTATGGACCAACCATCGGAAAAAAGTCTGCAACGCATGCGGACGTATGTGAAAAAATACTGGGAGAAAAGTGGGAGCTTTCCTCATCCAGACAAGGAAGTGACCGAAGCCGTGGTGTTGGGGCTCGCGGCCAATATCGATCAGGTGGGGCGTCCCCTGTGTCCGTGTAACTTTTACCCGGACAAGAAAGCCGAAGTCGAGCGCAGTCGTGAATGGGTATGCGCCTGTGACGAGATGAAGAAGTGGAAGTATTGTCACTGCCTGCTGTTCGTGGCGCCAGACGGCATGCCGATCACGGAGTATCTCCCGGAAGATCACGAAGGACGACAAATCTATGGCCTCGTTAAAGACCCGGTCCCCGGAAAAGGGCGAGAAGCAGCAACAAAAGAGGAGGAGTAAATTATGAAAGTGGGATTTTTTGCTATTGGTATCGGCCCGGCCGCCGAGCCTGAACTCATCGCGCTGACGGCGCAAACTGCTGAGCAGTGCGGATTTCACTCATTGTGGGCTCCAGAGCATGTGGTGTTGATCGACAACTACCTCTCTAAGTATCCGTATTCCAAGGATGGGCGGTTACCGATGCCGACCACCAAGATCGACATTCTCGATCCCTACATCGCGCTGACGTATGCGGCGGCACTGACCAAAACCATTCGCCTCGGCACTGGCATCAGTCTCATTCCAGAACGGAGCCCAGTGGTCACCGCTAAGGAGATCGCCAGCCTCGACAAGCTCTCCGGCGGGCGCTTTGATCTCGGTGTCGGAGTTGGCTGGCTGGAAGAAGAGTTTGCCGCGGTGCAGGTGCCGTGGGAGCGGCGCGGGGATCGGACTCGTGAGTATCTCACAGCGATGAAGATCCTGTGGACGGAAGAGGAGTCGGAGTTTAGGGGCGAGTTCTGTAGCTTTCCTAGAGTACGGATGTATCCCAAGCCGGTACAGAAACCCTATCCACCAATCGTATTTGGTGGTGAGAGCACCCCCGCACTCAAACGTGTGGCCGAAATTGGCGATGGCTGGTTTGGGGTGAACGTGACCCCGGAAGAGGCCGCGGCGAAAATCGCGCGCATCAAGCAGTATGCCCAAGCGGCGGGACGTGGCGGTGTGAAGTTCTCGTTCGCCATTTCACCGGGCATCGGCTCACCCATTGAAATGGATATGGTGAAACGCTACCGCGACGCGGGTGTGGATCAAGTGATCGC
>JANMSE010000693.1:0-1784 GCA_031389045.1 Deltaproteobacteria bacterium
GATGCCACTGCACACGCTGGCTAACTGGGATTCGCTCGTAAATCACTTCTTGATAGAGGGCGTGCAGAAACGTGTACCGCTCGGCCACCGTCCCATCCGGCCACGTCTCCACACCTCTGCGCCGCAGAAACTGCCCCCGCCTTACTAACCCTGCCCCCTGCCTTTCAACCTCAGCTCCCTCGACACCTATCCCCGCCGCCACTGCGGCGGCAGAAAACTCGGCCCCGGCGACGCTTGCCACTGCCAAGACCTGTTGCTCCGCGGAACTGAGATGATCATACTGTCGCTCAATCATCTGGCGGATGGTCGCTGGCGTACTCACTTCGACCTCTCGATCGTCTAGCGCATGACGTGCGAGCAAGTCGTCTATGACCGTGACCATAAACAGAGGGTTACCCTCCGTACGCTGATGAATCAGGCGGGAGAACTCCTGTCGAGGGGCATGGCCAGGCGCCTCAACCGCCAGGCGCTGTCCCAGATACGTGGCGACCTCCATTTCTGTAAGCAGGCGGAGCGGGAGTTCCTCGCAGTGCCGATGGAGCTGTAACTCCTGCACCACCGCCCGCAGGGGATGCCCGTTGCTCAGAACCTCCACCGGCCGGTAGGTCCCAATAATCAGTAGTTTGGCCGCCTGCCGCCGTCGGGCAACAAAGGAGAGCAACTCTAACGTGGACGGGTCACTCCAGTGCAGGTCTTCGAGCACCAGCACCAGGGGCTGCTCGGCAGTGAGCACTTCTAACGCTTCGGCGATCTCACGCAGCATCCGCTCGCGTGTGGCTCCTGCCGTCTTGCGCAACAGGAGATCAACCTCACTGGGCGGCACGAAGGCCGGCAGTTGCATGAGCCACGTCGGCGCGTACTGCCTGAGCACCGCCACTAATTGCTCCTGGCCAGCCTCGCGCCCCAGCTGGCCCAAGGCCGAGAGGACCGGCAGGTAGGCTTCGCCTGCACCAAACTGCTCGATGCACTGCCCCCACGCAAACCAGGGAACAGGAGTTAAAGGCAGTTCGGGGTTCGGGGTTGGGGAAAGAGGACTTTGGACTCCGAACTTTTCGCGACTCCGCACTCCGAACAAAAAGGCTTCGCCCAGCGCCGTCTTGCCGATCCCCGCCTCGCCCGTCACGAAGACGATCTGGCGCTCGCCGTTGAGAGCTTTCTCTAACCAGATGTGAAGCTGATGCAATTCCGCATCTCGCCCCACGAGGCTTGAGACTTGGGATTGGAGACTTGAGGCTTGGGGGGAGGTGGGACCAGTCTCTCGCCTCCAGTCTCTAGCCTCTTCTTTGCCACTGAGTACTGAAGGCTGACTACTGACTCCTTTTGCGATGAACCGATAGCCGCGTCGATGCACCGTCTCAATATACCGCGGGGATTTGGCATCATCGCCCAACGCCTGACGCAGTTCGCGGATACACACCGTCAACGCTGCCTCGCTCACCACCGTGTCCGGCCACACGACCCGAAACACCTCCTCTTTGGTGACTACCCGCCCGACGCGCTCCACCAGGCAGCACAGCACCGCGAATGCCTTGAGCGTCATCTTCTGCGCTTGTCCTTCTCGCCACAGACAACCGCTAGGTACATCGAGCCGAAAGGGACCGAAAGTGACTTGGTTTCCGTTCGCCATATTCCGCCTTAGAAATATCGGCTCTTCGCGGATTTTGGTGGAAGATTTTGAGGTATTTTCATAGCTCCGGCAAGTTCATTGTCAGGATTTTCAAGCGGAGATATTCCTCGTCGCGTAGGCCGAAGGAGCGGCGCTGGATGACGCGGATTTTGTTGTT
>JANMSE010000704.1:0-13564 GCA_031389045.1 Deltaproteobacteria bacterium
CGAGCTGGGAGGATGACGAATGAAGAACTATCTCGACAGTTGTCTCTTCCGTCAACGCAACCCCCGCTACCCCGCCACCACTCCCATCTGCCGCAACAGCGGCATGATCTCCTTGCCAAACCGCACGGTGTCCTCGTGGTACGACAAGAACACCATCAGCACCCCGTCCATCCCCAGGTCGTACAACCGCTTGAGCTTGAGCGCCACTTGTTCAGCGGTGCCAACCACCGGTAACGCGCCCGCGCCAAGGGTGAACATCTCCAGCGTGAACTGATCGAACGACCCACTGCCGATGTTCAACCCCCGCGCCCAGTTTTCCACCGCGACTTTGTCCATGTGCTCGACGATACGGCGACATTCGTCCTGTGCCTCTTTCTCCGTGTCTCTCCACAACACAAACGGAAACCCCGCGCAGCGCACTGTGCGGCCATACTGTCGCGCCCGCTCCTTGAATTCGCGCGTCAGGTCGATAGTGCCTTCAATCGACGGTGGACCAATAAAGGCCACATCACAGAGCCGTGCCACCAAGTCTTTCGCATCCTCGGAAATGCCGGCGTTGGCGATGGGCGGGTGCGGCTTGTGTACGGGCTGCGGCATCACGTAGCCACCTTCAATGTGGTACCACGGCGAATCATGGTTGAAGGTGCCTGGCTCGGTCGTCCATAACCCCTTGAGAATCTCAATGAACGCCGCCGTGCGCTGGTACCGTTCTCGATGTGGCAACAGCGCAATGCCCATCATGCCGAATTCTTCCTTGCTCCAGCCGCTGACAATGTTGATCCCCCAGCGGCCATTGCCAATGTGATCAAGCGAGGCTCCCATCTTGGCGGCTACCAGCGGGTGAAACACGGGAATATGGACCGTCGAGTAGACGTGGATTTTTTGCGTCACCGCGAGCAAGGCCGACGCCCAGGTCATGGTTTCCAACGAGGTGCCCAAGTAGTTGGTCTTGCCACCGAACCCACGCCAGCGACTGACTGGGAAGAGAAAATGCAACCCAGCCTCTTCCGCCGCGAGTGCGATCTTCTTGTTGGTCTCATACGGCCATTCGTCTGGCTCGGTGCGGTAGGTGCTAATGGCATACATATTTGAGCAGTTGGGCATGAAGAGCCCAAGCTGTAGACCTGCCCGTTCTGGGGGTGCTGTCACGGAATTGCTCCCTTCCTGTTGTTACAGACGCCTCGGCCATAGCAGGTTCTCCACGGAGAAAAAAGAAACCCGCCCGCCGACTCCTCTCGGCTTGACACCACCGATGGAAATCCCAATCATACCGTGCAATTCATCAATGCGACTTTTTCGTGCGACTTTTTCGTGACTGACCAATGACCGAGCTAAAAGAACGACTTGTTTTCGTGGATGCCGAGCGTATCCCCGTCCATCTGATTTCCGGCTTCCTGGGGAGTGGGAAAACCACGCTGCTCCAGCAGTTGCTCTCGTATTGCATCGCCAACGGCATCAAACCGGCGGTGATGATGAACGAATATGGCGAGATCAACATCGACGGCGAACTGCTGCGCGGGCAAGGCTACAGCGTGCGCGAGATGACCAATGGGTGCATCTGTTGCACCATCGGTGGGACGCTGGGACTCGCTATTCAAGATGTCCTCGCCTTCAAGCCGGAAGTGATTTTCATTGAAGCCACCGGGCTCGCCGATCCGATTGAGTTGGTGGACCAGATTACCAAGGAAGATGTGCTCCCCTTCGTGCGCCTCGCGTCGATGATCGCCGTGCTGGACCCCATAAATTTCGCGCGGCTCGCGGAAGAGATGCATTCCGGCATTCGCCAGCAGACCGAACTCGCCGATGTGGTCCTCATCAACAAACGCGACCTCGCTGATGAACAGACCTTGCAAGCGCTCACCGCTGAGGTCCGAACACTGAATCCACGTTGTGAAATTCTTTTGACCGAACGCGGGCAGGTGGACTATGCCCGGTTGTTACGAACACCTGAAGCGATGACGCGCGTGCCGACACGGACGCCCGCCGCTCCGGTCCATGACCATTTTCATACGATGACCTTCCTGTGCGAACAGCCCTTCGTGCGCGAGCAATTCGAGCAGGTGATGCGGACCTTGCCACCGACTGTTTGGCGGGCGAAAGGATTCGTCCGTTTCACCGACTCGGATGAGCAGTGGATGTTTCAATACGTGCTGGGTGACTTCGCCATGGAGTGGATTGATCTGCTGCCGGAGCCACCAGAGCATGTCGTCGTGATCGGGAAAGGCTTCGCGCGTGAGACGGTATCCGCCGCGCTGCTCGCTGCCATGATGCCGCATTTTTCCCAATAAAAGCGCGGGCTTCACGCGCGTATGGATGTCGCACGAAGCTGTAAGCGCGCCTTATTTTGTAGATGACAGTTTCTGTTTTTTCTCATTGTATTCAGAAAAATAATCTGGTAGGGTTGCCCCGCGTTAAGTCGTTGTTCGGTTCGTACCGTTCGGTTGAAGTGAGTCGGTTCGCGAGTTGTTGAGGCCCCTGAACCCACTCATGGGATTAGGGGCCTTTTTTTGTACCCGATGGAGGTAAGTGATGGCAACAAAGTTGTTCGTAGGGAATCTTCCTTTTAACACCACGTCCGCGGACCTAGAGTCGCTGTTTGGCGAAGTCGGTGCGGTTTCTTCGGTCAATATCATCAGTGATAAGTTCACCGGCCGCTCCCGTGGCTTTGGGTTTGTCGAGATGAACAACAACGACGAAGCGAAAACCGCAATCGAGCGATTCAACGGACACGAACTCCAAGGCCGTGCATTGACGGTCAATGAAGCAAAACCACAAGAGCCGCGTTCTGGTGGTGGTGGTGGTGGCGGTGGCCGCTCCTTCGGTGGCGGAGGAGGAGGTGGTGGAGGTGGTGGCGGTGGATTTGGCGGCCGTAGCGGCGGCGGTGGCCGTAGCGGTGGTGGCGGAGGTGGAGGCGGTGGAGGCGGTGGCGGTGGTGGTGGCCGCGAGCGCCGCTGGTAGCTTGTAACTCTCACGACTGTAGAGTAGCGTTTGTCCTTAATATGATTATTGGCACCCCCGACAACAAGTAACGTATCGCAAAGCCCCCAGGTCCCGTGACGGAACCTGGGGGCTTTGTTTTTCCCATTTCACCATTTTAGTGGAGGTTGCATTGAGCGTTCGTCTTTTCGTTGGCAATTTGCCCCCGCGACTCTGTTTCCCTGAGTTGGAGGATTTGTTTCTCCCTTTTGGATCGATTGTCTCGGCTGATTTGATGACCGACCCGACAACGGGCCGGTCTCGTGGATTCGGTTTCGTCGAGATGGAGTCGCATGATGCGGCACGAGCAGCCATGACCGCGCTCAATGGGACCGCCGTTGAGGGCCAAACCCTTACCGTGAACGAGGCCAATCCTGGCCGTGGTGCTGGAGGCGGCGGTGGCGGTGCTTCACACGATGCCTCGCGCTCTTCCGCTTCCTCTGGTGGTGGTGCCCCAAGCCGACCGTTTACACCGGGCCCGCGCCCTGGCGCCGCGAGTGGGACTCGACTCTTTGTCGGCAACCTCCCCTATACCGCGACCAATGCCGATTTAGAGCGTCTGTTCGCCGAAGCGGGGAAAGTGGCTTCCGTCAGTGTGATGACGGACCGTGCCACTGGTCAGTCTAAGGGGTTCGCCTTTGTTGAAATGGCCACGAAGGAAGATGCGGTCGCGGCCGTGAAACGCTTCGATGGGCGTGAAGGCATTGGCCGTATCCTCAAGGTGAACGAGGCGCGGCCACCTGAACGGCGGCCTGGTGGATTTTCGGGTGGTGGCGGTGGTGGTGGTGGACGGCGATATTAAATGAGGAGGGGCGAATAATCATTCGCCCCTACCCCAAAGGCGAATAATCTTCGCCCCTACAACTGGTAGAAAACCAGCCCGGTCAGCAGCTTGGGATAGAAGTAGGTCGATTTCTGCGGCATCGTCTCCGATTGTCCACACACTTGCGCGACTTGCTCATACGAAGTGGGGTTGAGCAGGAACGTCGCTTGCGACTTCCGGTCAATCACTCGTTGTAACGCCTCATCCGCATCAATCGTGTACGACAGTTTCTGTTTTTGCAGTTCAGGCGAGAGCCCCAGAAACTGTTGGAGCAACACGTCGTGCAACACGGTCACATCCAGCGACCGCAACTGGGTCGAGACATGTGCGAGATTCCGCGTCGCGCGATCATCGAACGACAAAAGCCAATAATAGCCCGCGCCCGCGAACATGCACCCAATGCGATGCCCAGCCCCTGGCGCGGACAATTCCGCGAGAAAGGCATCGCGCTGGTCCAGTGCGAACTGCCCGACGCGAAAGTCGCGTTGGAGCACGGCGCGCAAATCGCGTAGGTTCGGCATCATCACCTCCTCAAGCAGCCTGTGCGTGGGGAGAATCACCAGCCCGTCGTCATACGCGTTGGTGAGATACGCCATCACGAAGTTGTACGATTCTTCGCCACTCGACTGCCCCTGCGCCGCCCGCTCCTGTCGATAGCGAAGCGCGGTTTCGTAGCGGTGATGGCCGTCGGCGATAATCAGTGATTCTCCCTCCAACCCCTTGGTCACCTCGGCGATCACGGTTGGGTCGGTCACGTTCCACACCTGATGCACGACCTCTTTGTCATCAACCAGGGACACCAGAGGAGGCTGCGCGAGCACGCTCTTGCCCACCCGCGCCAGCGACCATTCTTTCTTCGCGTACAGGCAAAAGATCGGACTCAGATGCGTCTGGCAGGAGCGGAGCAATTCAAGCCGATCTTTCTTGGCGCCCTCGAAGGTGCGCTCATGTGGGCGGATGAGGCCGGACGAAAACTCTTCGAGTCGCAACGCCGCGAGCACGCCGGTGCGTTGCCGCTTGCGACCATCCTTCAAGGTGAATTCTTGACTGTAGAAATACAAAGCAGGTTCGGTCTCACGAATCAGCACCTCACGGGCGAGCCAGTCCCGCAGCCGCTCAGCCGCTGCGGTATACCGTTCACTGTCTTGATTGAAATCGAGATGCACCGCGTTGTACGGGCTGCGCATGTGCAGTAGCGTTTGCTGTTCGGGCGAGATCACATCATACGGTGGAGAGACGACTCTGGAGAAGTCGCCAACGAGTGCGGGGTTGTACCGTACCCCGTGAAACGGACGAATCATTACCATGAATTTAGGGTACAGGTTACGGGTTATGGGTTACAGGGGGGAGGAGTTTGGGTTACGGGTTACGAGGAGCGGGTTTCGGGGAACAGGGGACAGGTTTCGGGTTTCGGGTTTCGGATTACAGGGGGGTATCTAAGCGACCGACGGCGCGTTGCCCAATGTCACGACGATAGTGCATTCCTGGCCAAGAGATTTTCGCAACCGCGTGATAGGCTGCGGCGATGGCCGCGTTGATGTCTTTCCCGGTCGCGGTGACGCCCAGAACGCGCCCGCCTTTCGTCACAATCTGACCGTCACTCTTCGCGGTTCCAGCATGAAAGACCATGCCCGATCGCCACTGGCGCAACGTGTCGAGTCCCGCGATTGGGTGTCCAGTTTCGTAGTGTCCGGGATAGCCGCCGGCGGTGAGCACCACACAAATCGCCGGGTCGGGATTCCAGGTCAGTGAGACACCGGCTAACCGCTCATCAATCGTCGCGTCGATCACCTCAACGAGATCACTCTCCAATCGCACCATCAGCGGCTGACATTCCGGGTCACCAAAGCGCGCATTGAATTCAATGACTTTGACGCTTGTGTCACGGATCATCAGCCCCGCGTAGAGAATGCCCTTGTAGATAATGCCACGTCGTTTCAGCCCCTGGATCGTGGGCAGCATGATCTCGGTGACAATGCGATCCACAAGAGCGGGCGTCACTACCGGCGCGGGCGAGTACGCGCCCATGCCGCCGGTGTTAGGTCCCTGATCGTTGTCAAAGATGCGTTTGTGATCTTGCGTCGACGCCAACGGCAACACCGTGGTGCCATCGGTGAACGCCAGGAACGACGCCTCTTCTCCATCGAGCAACTCTTCGATCACCACCCGGTCACCAGCGGTGCCGAACGCATGGCCACGCATGATGTCATCAATCGCCTGGTGCGCTTCCTGAACCGCGTGGCATATCAACACGCCTTTGCCAGCGGCCAAGCCATCGGCCTTGATGACAATCGGCGCGCCGACTTGGTCAACGTAGATTCGCGCGGCGGTGGGATCAGTAAACGTCGCGAACGCGGCGGTCGGCACCCCCTGTTCTTGCATCAGTTGCTTGGCGAAAGATTTACTCACTTCGAGTTGAGCGGCCTGTTGGACTGGTCCGAAGATACGCAGTCCGTGCGCGTCGAACTGATCCACGATACCCAAACTGAGCGACACCTCTGGCCCGACGACCGTCAGGTCAATTTTTTCCGTGGTGGCGAACCGCAACAAGCCAGCGATGTCATCGGGCGCGAGCGGCACAAGTTCGGCCAGCTCACCGATGCCCGCATTACCCGGCGCGCAATAGATTTGGCGCACCCGTGGGCTTTGCCGCAGTTTCCACACCAGCGCATGTTCGCGCCCGCCGCTGCCGATGACAAGAATTTTCATAATTTTGGGGAATAACCCGTAACGCGTAAAGAAAAAATTAGCTTGAACCCTCGCGTCCTCCGCCGTCTTTCTTTTGCCTTTTGCCTTTTGCCTTTTGCCTTTTGCCTTTTGCCTCAGTGCCGAAAGTGCCGCATCCCAGTCACCACCATCGCCATCCCATGTTCATCCGCCGCGGCGATGACTTCCTTATCCCGCATGCTGCCGCCAGGCTGAATCGCCGCCGTCGCTCCGGCACGCGCGACCACATCAAGCCCGTCACGAAAGGGAAAAAACGCATCCGACCCCACCACCGTGCCTTGAGTTGAGAGTCCGAGCTCACCAGCACGAGAGACCGCGATTTTCGCCGAGTCCACCCGACTCATCTGCCCAGCGCCAACGCCAACCACCGAGTCGCTCCGCGCCAAGACAATCGCGTTCGACTTCACATGCTTGCAAATCCGCCAAGCGAAATCCAAGGCTTGATACTCCTCCGGCGTGGGCCGACGCTTCGTCACTACTTGACACTCCTCGACGCGCACCCGCCCAACATCGCGCTCTTGGAGCAACATGCCCCCGATCACCGGCTTCACTTCCAATCGTGCCGGAGTCGCGTTCATCAATGTCGGAATTTCCATCAGGCGAATGTTCAGCAACCGTTTAGAGGACGCCAGCAGCTCCAGTGCCTGAGCGGAGAATTGAGGGGCCAGCAGAATTTCGATGAATCCCTCTTTGTAGAGTTCTAGAATCTCGTTCGCCGTTGCCTCGTCCACTTCCCGGTTCAGTCCCACGATGCCACCAAAGATCGACACGGGATCACAGGCCCGGCATTTACGAAACGCCTCGGCCAGCGATGTCGCCGAGGTGGCCGCGCCACAGGGATTGGTATGCTTGATCGCGACAGCGGCGATCTCATCGAACTCTTTCAACAGCTCCAGTGTCGCATTGGCGTCAACGATATTATTGAAGGACAACTCCTTCCCTTGAATCTGTCGCGCATTGGCGATGCAGGACTCGTTGATCGTCGGTTGCCGATAGAACGCCGCCGTCTGATGCGGATTCTCGCCGTAGCGTAAATCCTGCACCTTGGCGTATTGCAAATGCAGCGTCTCGCCAAACGGCACCCGGTGCCGGTTCTCATCCAGGCTCCCCAGATAATCCGCGATCGCGGCATCGTAGCGCGCCGTCAGTTGAAACGCCTTCTTCGCCAGCGCGAGCTTGTGGGTCGCGGTCAATCCGCCCGTGGACCGCACCGCTTCGAGTACGGACGCATAATCGTCAGGATCAACCACCACGCCGACATCGGCATGATTCTTCGCGGACGCGCGCAGCAACGACGGGCCGCCAATGTCGATATTCTCGATGGCATCGGCGAACGCGCAATCAGGTCGGGCCACCGTCTGCTCAAAGGGGTAGAGATTGACGACGACCAGATCAATCGGCTTGAGTCCGTGCGTGGCCATCGTTTGCATGTGCACGGCATCATCGCGCCGATGGAGAATGCCCGCGTGAATCTTGGGGTGGAGCGTTTTCACGCGGCCATCAAGCATTTCCGGGAAGCCCGTGAACTGCTCAACTGGGACGACCGCTATGCCCGCGTCGGTCAAGGCTTTCGCCGTGCCGCCGGTCGAGAGAATCTCAATGCCGAGCGCGGCCAGCCCTCGCGCGAACTCCACAACTCCGCGTTTCTCACTCACGCTGATCAGCGCGCGACGGACAGTAGTCATAATGGGGGGTACTCCTTGGGAAGTGTTTAAGGAGAGGGCGACATAGCAAACCCCTCCAGGGTTGTAAAGGTAAAGCCAACCGATTATGGTGCCCCGCGAAATGACTATTGTCCTCAACGGCGACGAGCGCGAGTGTCGCGAAGACATGACTATTGCTGATTTAGTGACCGAGTTGGGCCTCGGTCAGCGGCGCATCGCGGTCGAGGCCAATCGCGAAATCATTCCCCGCGAACAGTACGCGACCCATCACCTGCGCGCGGGCGATCATCTTGAAATCGTCCACTTCGTCGGTGGCGGATAAGCAGAGAAGGACGCTCCTCTATGAAAGATCCATTTGTATTGGCTGGAAAAGAATATCGCTCGCGCCTGATTGTCGGCACGGGCAAGTACAAGGACTTCGACGAGAACCGGCGCGCGGTAGAAGCCTCCGGGGCCGAGATCGTGACCGTCGCGGTTCGCCGCGTCAACATCACCGACCCCAACAAGGAAAACCTGCTCGACTATATCGACCCCAAGAAATATACGATCCTGCCCAACACCGCTGGCTGTTATACGGTGGACGATGCGGTGCGCACCTGTCGTCTCGCGCGTGAGGCGGGGATTGGCAACATGGTCAAGCTCGAAGTGATCGGAGATCAGCGCACGCTGTTTCCCGATATTCCCGGCACGATCGAAGCCGCGAAACAACTGGTCAAGGAAGGCTTCATTGTCCTGCCCTACATCTTGGATGATCCCATTTCATGCAAGAAGCTGGAGGACATCGGCTGCGCGGCGGTGATGCCGCTGGCCGCACCGATTGGTTCTGGGTTGGGCATTCGCAATCCGTACAATCTCCGCATCATTCTGGAACACAGCCGGATTCCAGTGATTGTCGATGCGGGAGTGGGAACGGCGTCCGATGCCGCCGTGGCCCTAGAGCTGGGCTGTGACGCGGTGTTGATGAACACCGCCATCGCCGAAGCCAAGGACCCGATTCTCATGGCGGAAGCGATGCGACTGGGAGTTGAGGCGGGGCGCAAAGCCTATCTGGCTGGCCGCATGCCGAAGAAACTCTATGCGTCGGCCTCCAGTCCGATGGATGGCCGCATCGAATAGCGTCGCGTCGCCGTGATCGACTTTCGTCTGTACTGCGTCACCGACCGCAAGCACACCGCTGGTCGCCCACTGGTCGATGTGCTCCACGCGGCTCTTGATGGTGGCGTCCGTGCGGTGCAACTCCGTGAGAAGGACCTGGAAGGCGGCGAGCTGTATCACCTCGCCGCGCGACTACGCAAAATCACCGAACGCTATCACGCGCGGCTTCTTATCAACGAACGTCTTGATGTCGCGCTCGCGGTCGATGCGGACGGCGTGCATCTTGGGCAAACCTCTTTCCCCGTGGCGACGGCGCGTCGGCTGCTTGGCCCCGATAAGCTGATTGGTGTTTCGACCCACAGTCTCGCGGAAATCACCGCCGCCGCTGGAGCTGACTTTCTCGTCTTTGGCCCGGTGTATTTCACTCCCTCAAAGGCCACGTATGGTGAACCGCAAGGGCTCGACCGGTTACGCGAGGCGGTCGCTCATAGCCCAGTCCCGATTTTCGCGATCGGCGGGATCACCCTTGAGCGCATTCCCCAGGTCCTCACCGCCGGTGCGCACGGGGTGGCGATGATCTCCGCGCTCAGTGCGGCGGCTGACCCCGCGCACGCCGCACGGGGGATAGTGCGGCGACTTCCGGATCACACAGTACAGCGCAATTGACATTCAGGTGTTGCTCGTTTATCCCTTCCCATATTCGCCGCCCTAGCTCAGTTGGTAGAGCAGCTGATTCGTAATCAGCAGGTCGTCGGTTCGAATCCGATGGGTGGCTTTCGTGTAAGCCTCTGAGCAATCAGGGGCTTATCCGTTTTTAAGACTCAAGGTAAATCTTCCGTTAAGCATCTTGGTCACCGTATGGTCACCAAGAGAAACAAAAACCAAGCTTGCGATTCCCCAGTTAAGAGGGGAGAATAAAAGGGCGGAAAAGAAAGGATTGACAAAAATAGAGAAGGATTCCATGAGGAAATCGCTGGCAGTCCCGATGAGGACGCAAGTAGAGGTAAAAGGTGGCTTTGGTAAGAGGCTGTCATGTAATTGCGAAAGGAAACCATACTCAGGCGCTAGCGATCATCCCTCAGATAATGGCTCAAGGGTTGCTCATTAACACCGCAATGATGGGAACCGCAGTATGGGGATTTTACATTAACATGGTTCCGTCTTATCAGGGACAAAAGCCGATGGTCGTCTTTGATGTCGATGATCGATACGTCGAGAGAATAATGGCCCCGCTTCCGAATAAGCTTCCGCAGTACGCTTTTATGAAAATGTATGACAGGCATAACCCCAATCTCACGCATGTTCCTGTCAGGGTCTTAGGCTTCGTTCATGTGTTCAATCCTTTGCTTCCTATCTACAATGGTACGATAGGGTTTTTCTGAAGGTGTATATGCCAAAGGCGTTCACAGATGAGCAATGGCGAGAGCGCGATATTCGAGAGACGCTCCTGGGCATTTTGACTGCTGCCGATCCAGCGTACCTGAGAATGGTGGACCTCGTGCAGTTTGAGCAAGGCTTAATTGACGAAGTGCATTTTCTCGTCCCCTGTGACGAGGAAGAGATGAGGCTGGTAGAGCAATATATTCATCAGCACGGGAGCGAACTCTATCAGAGAGCCCGAGTCAATGATGAATAAGAAGAAGATCATCTCTCACACCAGACCAGACCCACGCGAACTGCCTGCCTATGGCATCGCGGAGGCGGCGCACTATCTCCAGATTCCCCAGGCAACACTCAGATCGTGGGTGATCGGGCGGCACTACAAAGCAGGAGGCGAGCGGCGACTCTTTACGCCACTCATTCTTCCTGCTGATGCAAAGCGGCATCTCCTCTCGTTCTTCAACTTGGTCGAAGCGCACGTACTGAATGCCCTACGTCGGAGGCATCGGGTAGCCTTGGCAAAAGTGCGGAGCGCGCTCGACTATCTGAAAGTTCATTTTCCGTCTGCTCATCCGTTGGCGGATCGCGGGTTCGAAACCGATGGGGCAGACGTGTTCTTACAGCGATACAGCCAGTTGATTAACCTCTCCCAGGAGGGGCAACTTGAGATGCGGAGCATGATTGTGGAGCATCTCCGCCGCGTCGAGCGGGACGCATCAGGACGTGCGGCAAGGCTCTATCTCTTCACGGGCACGCCGAGGCCAGAGGCGGCAAAAGTGGTGGTGGTCGATCCCCTGGTGTCCTTTGGGCGACCGGTCTTGGTGGGGACTGGTATCGCCACTGCGGTCATCGCGCAACGCTACAAAGCAGGGGAGTCGATTGCCGAGTTAGTGGACGATTATGACCGCAGCCAGAGCGAGATCGAAGACGCGATCCGGTGCGAATTCCACCGAGAAGCCGCGTAAGCCACCCGTCTTCTTTCTTGACCGCAACCTTGGCACGAAGCATGTGGCTACTGCGTTGCGTCATGCCGGGGCGACGGTCGAAATCCACAACGATCACTTTCCTCAAGATGCCAGAGACGAAACGTGGTTGCTCGACGTGGGGAAACGCGGATGGGTCGTGCTCACGAAAGATGATCGGATTCGGTATCGTGCGACTGAACTCGCGGCGGTTGTTTCCGCTCGCGTTGCCCTCTTCGCGCTGTCCTCAGGAAACCTCAACGGTAAGGAAATGGCACAGGCGTTTGTTGCTGCCCTTCTACGGATGACTCGTGTTCTTGCCAAGCATCGCCCGCCGTTCATTGCCAAGGTCACAAGAAGTGGGGAGGTATCGATAGTGTTCAGAGGAGAAGGCTAAATCAGTCCACACGACATTGGCACACTCAAGCGGCCAGTTGTGAGATCACTTGCGGTGCAGACTGGGCGGCCCGCAGCGCCTCCTCCTGGCCGCCGCGCGTACGCTGTGGTTTGTGGCCCAGAGCCGCCAAACCGGGCCGTGCGATTTGCAGTCCGCTCGGCCTTGGTACCGCCAGAAATGCGCCCCCAGCCAACTCGACATCGTCTGGGCCTGCCGCGAGGCGTTACAGGAAGCCGGAGTTTTTCCCATACCACGGTTCACCCCAGCTCTGGCGATAAATCAGGAAAAGCCCGAAATGGCTTTACCTTGGGCAGCTTAAGGCGCGAAACTAATGACTAGTGCTCTGTCACACTTAAGACTTAGGGTTTCCTAAATTGGTGGCATCAGCGAAACTAGATGAGAGCCAAGGAGGGAGCCATGGAAAAGAAGTATGTTGTGCGCCTTACCGATGAGGAACGAGAGACGTTGTGGGGTGTGATGAAAAAAGGGAAGGGGTCGTCTCAAAAAGTGCGACGCACTCAGATGCTACTCAAAGCCGACGCCAATGGTCCCGACTGGACCGACCAAAAAATCGCAGAGGCCTTTTCCTGTCGGACGAAAACGGTAGAAAACCTCCGGCACCGTCTCGTGACCGCAGGCTTTGAGCTCGCTTTGCACGGAGTCCCCCACCAAACCCCACCGCGACAAAAACGGCTGGATGGCGAACAAGAAGCAAAGGTCATTGCGTTGCGTCTGGGCAAGCCGCCCCTGGGGTTCGCCACCTGGTCGTTGCGGTTGTTGGCGGAGCAGGTCGTGGAACTGGCAATCGTCGACGCGGTCAGTTATGAGACGCTGAGAAGAATGCTAAAAAAAACGGGATGACGCAACGCAAGATTCAGTACTGGATCATCCCCCCGGAAGCGAACGGCGAATTTGTCGCGTGCATGGAAAACGTGTTGGAAACGTACGCTCAGCCTTATGATCCGCGCTTTCCAGTGGTGTGTATGGACGAGCAACCGGTACAATTGTTGAAGGAAACGCGCGTGCCCATCGCCGCTACCAAGACCCAGGCGCGGCGCGTCGACTACGAATACGAACGAGCAGGCACGGCCAGCGTGTTCATGTTTACCGAACCGCTTCAGGGGTGGCGTCAGGTGCGCATTCGCGCACAACGCACCAAAGTCGATTGGGCGGTGGAAATGGCGGCCCTTCTCCAGACGCGTTACGCGGCGGCGGAAAAAGTGAGCTTGGTCTGCGACAACTTGAATACGCACACGATGGGCGCGTTTTATGAGGCGTTTGCTGCGGAGCGGGCACGAGAGCTTGTCCGACGGCTCGAATTTCGGTACACGCCCAAGCACGGCAGTTGGCTGAACATCGCAGAAAACGAACTCAGTGTGATGACCCGGCAATGTTTGAACAACCGCCGGTTTGGCGAACCTCAGCAACTTGCCGAGGAAACCGCAGCGTGGTCAACAGCCAGCAACGAGAAGCAGCGCGCGGTCGATTGGCAATTCAAGATCAACGACGCACGCATCAAGCTCAAGTCTCTCTACCCTAA
>JANMSE010000006.1:0-4570 GCA_031389045.1 Deltaproteobacteria bacterium
GCCCGCAGGGGCCACTGCAAGTGCCGCTTGGTGGAGCGGCGGTTGGGTATGGCTGGTTTCCAATCACCATGGGTGGGCCGCTTGATGTGAAAGCAGTTAAGGCTGCCTGCGAAGCACTCCGCCAGTTTCTCGCCGAAGCGATGGCACGGTACCCAATTGATCCCAAGAAGTTGGGAGTGGTGGGCTTCAGCCAAGGTGGGGTGATGGCTTACAGCCTGGGCCTCGGTGAGCCACAACGGTTTTCGGCGTTGGCGTCACTCAGTTCCTGGTTGCCGCAAGACCTGCTCTCGGTGCTTCCCGATGTGCCCGCGACCGAGCAGCTCCCAGTCCTCATTCAGCATGGGAAGCGCGACGAAATGGTCGATGTTGGCCGGGCGCGGCAATCGGTTGAGACCTTGCGTAATCTGCGGGTGCCGGCCACATACCGAGAGTACGATATGGGGCACGAAATCAATGCCGATAGCTTAGGCGACCTTTCGGCCTGGCTCCAAGAAAAGGTGATTGCACCAATTGTGTTGGCGTCTTAATTGTTCAGGAATTCCTGGACCGCCCGCAAGAAGATGTCGAGTTGGTCGTGATGGACCCAATGCCCAGCGTTAGGGACATTTACGACCTTGACCTGCTGAAACGCTTGCGCGCGCCCATCTTTTTCTGGGTCCGAGGCCCACGACTCCATGCCGCGAAATAGTAACGTTGGGCAGGTAATCCGCCCCCAAATTCCCCTCGCATCCTCCACATTGAAGCGATAGGGAGATTGCGCACGGACATAGTTGTCGAATTTCCAGATATAGGTGCCATCCTCGTTACGGTTCGTGCCATGCACGGTGAGAAGATACGCCTGCGCTTCACTCAGACGAGTATTGGTCTCCCGCATACGTTGCACCGCCTCGGACAGCGTTTTGTACCGGCGCGGGAGGCGACCCGCCAAATCACGCATCTGTGTGATCCACAGTTGCATCCGTTCATACGCATGTTTGGACTGCTGGTCGATTATATGTGGTGGTGGACCAAGTCCTTCGATGGCGACCACCTTGCGCACCTTTTCTGGATAGACCCCGGAGTATTGCAGGACAATACCTCCACCGAGGGAATGGCCGATTAAGATGGCCGGAAACGAATCGAGCTGGGCGAGGAGCTGGGCCATATCGACGACATACTCGACCATCGCGTATTCACTGCCCCGCGCCCACTCGGAGTCCCCATGCCCGCGTAAATCCGGCGCGATCACATGATAGTGTTCGCGCAATGCCTGCGCGACCCAATCCCAGTTGCGCGCG
The DNA here is from genome assembly GCA_031389045.1 of Deltaproteobacteria bacterium. GTDB lineage: Bacteria > Desulfobacterota > Binatia > Bin18 > Bin18 > JABFSC01. The sequence goes on from JANMSE010000006.1 coordinate 1,278, forward strand.
TGATCCCGCCCGCCGTGCACCAGGACCGCCAACGGCTTCTCTGGGTTTCCCCAATCCACGTAGTGGAGTTTGAGGCGTTGGGAGTAGAAGTAATGCGATGTCGGACCGATGATCTGTTCAGGCATGGGGCACCTCCTGAAGGCAAGAGACGTAATATGTTACGTCTCTACTTATCCCTTGATCTTTTTGATTTCTTCGGTCAGTTCGGGCACTGCCTTGAAGAGATCGGCGACGAGGCCGTAGTCGGCGATGCTGAAGATCGGCGCGTCGGGGTCTTTGTTGACCGCGACGATCACTTTTGAGTCTTTCATGCCAGCCAGATGCTGAATCGCGCCAGAAATGCCAACGGCGAAGTAGAGTTCTGGGGCAACGACTTTTCCAGTTTGTCCGACTTGCAGGTCATTCGGAACAAACCCCGCGTCAACCGCCGCGCGGCTGGCTCCCATCGCCGCACCGAGCGCATCGACCAACGGTTCAAGATAAGTCGTGAAATTTTCGCCCGATTTTAGCCCACGGCCACCGGACACGACAATCCGCGCTTCCGTTAAGCTGGGACGGTCGGACTTGATCTCATCGAACGACACGAACCGCATCTTCTGGGCTGCCGCATCAAGCGAGACCGCGGCTTTCTCCACGGGCGCTTGCGCGCCGGGTTGCGTGGCATCGAACGCCGTACCCCGCACCGAGATGACGTTGACTGCTCCATCAAGTGACACGGTGGCGAGCACGTTCCCGGCATACATTGGCCGGGTGAAGGTCCCGTCAGCATTGATCCCGACTACATCGCTGGCCATGCCGACGCCGAGCCGAGCCGCGACACGGGGCAGCAGGTCTTTGCCGATCGCGGTCGCGGTAGCGACGAGCAGTGACACATCATGCGCCTTGATGATTTGCTCCAAGGCGGCGGCATACGCATCAGCCAAATAATTGGCTAATGCTGGGTCATCCGCCACCAATACTTTTGTCAGTCCATACCCAGTCAGTGCTTGCGCGGCTCCTTCGACGCCAGAGCCCAGCACCGCGGCCAAACAATTGCCTCCCAGTTTGCCAACCGCCTCTTTTCCGGCTTGCAAGGCGACGAGGGTACTCTTGGGAAATTTTCCGTTATGGTGTTCCGCGAAAACAAGTACATTACCCATGATGATGCTCCTCAGATGACTTTTGCCTCGGTATGGAGGAGGTCTACTAACGCTTGGACGGTTTCAACCTTTTTGCCCCCTTGTTTCTTCGCTGGTGGTGTGAGCTTCTGGACCTTGAGGCGTGGGGTGGTATCGACGCCCAATTCACTGACTGGGATTTCCTTGATCTCTTTCTTGCGCGCCTTCATAATCCCCGGCAGTGATGCGTAACGCGGTTCATTGAGGCGAAGATCAGCGGTAATGATCCCAGGCAGCGCGAAGCCAATGGTTTCGAGACCACCGTCCACTTCGCGTATGACCTGTACCGATTTCTGATCGGCTGAAAATTCAACTTTGGAAGCGAAGGTGGCTTGTGGCCAGTCCAACAGGGCGGCCAGCATTTGACCGGCTTGGTTGGCGTCGTCATCAATGGCTTGCTTGCCCATGATGAAGAGGTCAGGGGTCTCTTTTTCAGCGATTTTCGCCAGTATGCAGGCAACCGCGAGAGAATCCAACTCTTGTTCACAAGCGACGAGGATGGCACGGTCGGCTCCCATTGCGAGGCCGGTGCGTAGTTGTTCGGTCACCACCTTTGCTCCAATACTCACGAGCACGACTTCTCCGCCGCCCTGTTTCTCTTTGATCCGTAGCGCTTCTTCAATGGCGATTTCATCAAAGGGGTTAATGACATATTTAACGTTCTCAGTGACGATGCCTGAACCATCAGGCTTCACCCGGATTGTGGTCTCTGGATCAGGGACCCGCTTCACGGTGACTAGCGTTTTCACTCCGGTTTTCCTCCTGTTGTGTAATGCGAGCTTGGGGTGAGAGCCGCCCCAATTCAGCGTGTCGATCTATACGTGTCAAGCGCCTGGTGGACTAGGCGTTGTAGCCCAAGCGCGTGGAAAGTTCCCGCCCCGCTTTCAAGACCAACGGCGCGAATTCCTTCTCAATGCGCTCGGTAGACATACGATAAGCTGGGCCGCTGACGGCCACACTGCCCACGACTGTCCGGGTATAATCACGGATGGGGGCCGCCACCGTGCGCACATCATTCTGATACTCCCCATTCTCCAATGCGTATCCCATCGTAGCGATGGTTTTGAGTTGCTCAAGGAGTGCACGACGATCGACGATGGTCGTATCAGTATAGCGATCGAGTCCTTCGGGGAGGTCGCGTTGGACTTCTTCGAGTGGCTCAAAGGCTAAATGAACTTTTCCAGCGGCCGTGCAATGGAGCGGCAGCCCTTCCCCAACGTGCGAGATGATCCGCACTGGTTGGTCAGACTCCACCACATCAAGCGGCACCACTTGTCCCTTACGAATAACCGCGACGTAGGAACTTTCGTGACACGTTTTGACGATCTCACTCATAATCGGACGCGCTTGCCGAAGTAGTCCCATGTGCTGGATATAGCTTTGGCCGAGTTGCAAACAGCGCGTCCCGAGACGATAGTTTTCAGTCGAACGGTTTTGCTCAATATAACCGCGTGATTCCAGTGTGGCTAAAATACGAAAGACATTGTTCTTATGCAGCTTGAGTCGTTTGCTCAGTTCAGTAACGCCAAGTTCCCCATCAGCGTGAAATTGTTCAAGAACATCTAAGGCATGGGCGACCGCCTGGATGATGTAATTACTTTTTTCTCTGCGCACGATGACGCCTCCTCGAAGACCAACCCCTCAGGTACAAATAGCAAAAAACGTTTTATCTATATGAATTCTGGCCGATTCTGTCAACGGAGTTCTATTTGGTCGATCACTTGCAACTTGCGTGGCTCTTCAGTAAGGAGAGAGCGGTGAGCACAAAACAGACATACGAGTTAATCAATCCTCATGGACGGTTTCCTGTGATTCTGACCTGTGAACATGCGGCCTACGCCCTGCCGGCCGAGTACCAGGGACTCGGCGTGGTGGAATCCGAGGTCCGCCGTCATATCGGCTGGGACATCGGGGCACGCGCGGTCGTTGCCCACCTTGCGCAAGTGCTTGATGCGACAGCGGTTTGTTCAGGCTATTCGCGCTTGCTGATTGATTGTAACCGGGCGCTCAGTGACCACGATTTGATTGTCGAACAGAGTGACCGCACCGTGATTCCTGGGAACCATCACCTCACGGATGACGAACGACAACGGCGCATCGCCGGCTTCTATGATCCATATCATAAGGCGGTGGATG
>JANMSE010000026.1:0-13862 GCA_031389045.1 Deltaproteobacteria bacterium
GCTTCAGTGCCCGATACGAGACTCGTCCCTCGCGTTGGAGCCAAGCGAGCGTTTGTGCTATCACTTCAGAAAACTTCATGTGCGCTCCTCACTCCTTGAACACTTTGTGCTCGCGGGCTGCCTACCCCACGATCACAGACACCGTGAGAGTCGAGCCCCTATCCGTGCCCGCTTTTCCCACAGTAAGAAGTATCCATGTTATTTATGCGCTTTGCCGCTTCCGTACAAGAAGAATGCCGCTGCCCTCAGACCTATAGAGAAAACACACCAAGATGTGGAGTGCGGAGCGTCCTCTTTTTCTCCTCTCCCTTGAGGGGAGAGGATATAGGAGAGGGTGCCAGGTGCGAGAATACCCCTCACCCTAGCCCTCTCCCTCAAGGGGAGAGGGGACCTGAAACTGAACGCTCGTACACATGTAAAACTCCACATCTTGCCGTAGCTTCCCTATAGGTGCCCATCGGCAATCGTGCACCGCCAGGGTTTGAGCCCGCGCTTGCGAAGGTCGCGGTAGATCGCACCCCAGGACTCGAAAATGCGATGACACGTTGCATTTTCGCATGGTTTGAACTTTCAAAAGTTTGAGACTTCAAACCAACTGCGCCCGATAGCGCTGATAAATTTTCGGCAGTTCTGTCGGCAGCGACAGCACATCTTCAATCACCATGTACCGCGATGCCGGACACATCTCGCGCAGGTAATCGTGCCCAGCTTTATCGATGGTCAGACAGAACGGCGCGATGCCACTTCGTTCGGCTTCACGGAACGCCATCATGGTATCGCGCAGCCCGTACAGTGGTGGGATCACGGCTTTGCCATAGCCCGCATCTTCAGGATAGCCGTCGCTCAGTAACACTAAAAGTTTGGCGCGGCTGGCGACCTCTTTGAGTCCGCGGGTCGCATTCAATCGTTGGTGATCGGCATCGGTAAATCTTGGGAAGTTCATTCCTTCTGCCTGTACAAAAACCTGGGACTGAGAGCAAGAGCATGCAAGCCGGGAGAGCCGTGAGAAAGACCCGCTCCGCTTGCAGAGCGCACCCCGGTGCCTATAGTTTGCTGCTGTACAGTCAAACCTGAACGATAAGGAAAAAGACACTATGCAGAGCGAGAAACTGGGTCCCGTGGTGGACGCGGACGGCCATATTTTAGAGCCCGCGGATACGTGGGTGAAATATATCGACCCGCGATACCGTGACCGCGCGCTACGCATTGAGCGCGATGAGCAGGGGTATGAAGTGCTCCTATTGGATAACAAGCCGATGGAAATTCTCCGTGGGTTGTTGGGTATGCTGGGCGGTATCGGCATGGACACCAAGCCGCTACAAAGTCGCGGGAAGAAAACCTACGCCGAAGGGAGCCCCCCAGGTGCGTATGATCCACGCGCGCGCCTCCAAGTGATGGATCACGAGAACATTGACATTGCGTTGCTCTACCCAACCCTCGGCATCTGTTGGGAAGGCGCGGTGCAAGACGCCAAACTCGCGCTGGCCTATACCAAAGCCTACAACCGGTGGCTCGTGGATTTCTGTAGTGAGAATCCCAAACGATTAGTCCCCATCGCGCATATCTCACTGCTTGATCCCGAAGGCGCGGTGGAAGAAACGATCCGCGCCCGCAAGGAGGGCTGTCGTGGGGTGTTCCTGTCACCCGATCTGCCCGCGCGCGGCAACAAGCAGCTCAACGATCCGTCGTTCACCCGCTTTTGGGAGACGGTCCAAGACCTCGACCTGCCGGTCGCTTTTCATGTCATCGTCCGCGACCAGCCGACGTTTCATGAATGGGCCCTGCGCCGTGATAGCTTTGGCCTGTTTGGCTTTGCCTTCCTTGCCATTGATGTGATGGCCGCGTTCACGCAGATGATCGCCGCAGGCATGTTCGAGCAATTTCCCCGCTTGAAGTGCGCGGTACTCGAAGCCGGTGCCAACTGGATTTCGGCGTGGTTGGATCGCCTCGACCATAAATACGAGGTCGTTGGTCCCTACACACCGCTCAAGAGGAAGCCGAGTGAGTATTTCTTCCGGCAATGTCTGATTTCCGCCGACCCCGATGAATCGCTCACCGCGAAAATCATCGAACATCTGGGAGAAGACTACTTTATCTGGGCCTCGGACTATCCGCATATCGACGCCTCGTTTGGTGTGGTGCAAACCATTCGTGAGCATCTGGCCGGACTCCCGCCCACGACCCAGCGCAAGGTCTTAGGGGAGAATGCGGTGAAGTTTTATAATTTGTGATGGTGCCGAGCGCAGGAGACCGCTGGCCGCCGGATGGCGTGCTGATGACGAGGAGGTGTGGCATGAAAAAAAAGAAGGGAGCCAACGCGCCAGCCCAGTCGCATGACATTGTCGTCCTGCTCGCCAATTTACGCGAAGTCATCCAGGACGCTCGTCAACAAGCCTTGCGTGCGGTTGATGTCGTGCAGGTGCGCACCTGTTGGAGCGTGGGGCGGCATATCGTCGAATTCGAGCAGGGCGGAGCCGCCAGGGCCGCTTATGGCAAACACCTGCTCGCGGATTTGGCCGCACACCTCACCGCTGAGTTTGGTAAAGGGTTCGATGAGCGCAATCTCAGACACATGAGAGCATTTTATGCGGGATTTCCAAATTGGAACGCACGGCGTTCCGAATTGAGCTGGACGCACTACCGATCCCTACTGCGGGTCGAAGATGCCGCTGCTCGGCTCTGGTACATGAACGAAGCCGTCGAACAGCACTGGAACACGCGCGCGCTGGATCGGCAAATCGACACGCTGTACTACGAGCGCCTGCTGGTCAGTCAGGATCGTCAGCCGTTACGTGAAGAGGCTGCGGCCAAGCTCTCGGCGCTGGCAGTCACGCCCCGGGAGTTCATACGAGACCCCGTGATGCTGGAATTCCTGGGTTTGCCCAATACTGGCAAACTGCTCGAATCCAAACTTGAAGACGCGCTCATCGGCAATCTCCAGTCTTTCCTGCTCGAACTCGGCAAGGGCTTTGCCTTCGTCGCGCGCCAACAGCGTATCAGCACGGAATCTAAGGACTTCTACCTCGACCTCGTTTTCTACAACTACCTGCTTAAATGCTTCGTCCTCTTCGACCTCAAGACTGGCGAACTCACCCACCAGGACATTGGCCAGATGGACATGTATGTCCGTATGTATGACGACCTGCGGCGCAGTCCCGGGGACAATCCCACCGTGGGCATCATCCTTTGCGCCCAGAAGGACAAGTCTGTCGTCCGCTACTCCGTCCTGCACGGCAATGAGCAGCTCTTTGCCAGCAAATACAAACTCGTGCTGCCCTCCGAGGAGGAACTCCGCGCTGAACTCGTGCGCGAGCAGCGCCTGCTGGCGGAGCGGGCCCAGGAGGTTCACGAGGAGGATTAACGTTGAGACGTCTGATCGCCCTGGCAATCAGGATGGCACCGAGGCCGAGGGGCGGTTGGGCCGCGTATGGAAAACAGATTCTCGTGACCGTGTCACGAGAATTGACCGAGGAGTTTGGGCAGGCATTCACCCTCCGCGCGCTCTATCGTGCTATTCAGTCCTGCCAATGTTTTACGGATCAGAAGATTGTGCCGACGCTGTCGACACAATTGAGTTGGAACCATTTTAATGCCTATCGCGAATACTGGGACAGCGATGAACAGGACGGCCAGCCATGATTGCCGATCTCAAACCGTATTCGGAACACAAGGCATCTTCTGACACCACCGCTACGGAACTCATCGCCGAGACGCTCGACCAAGATGGCAATCTAGAGGAAGCTGAAGCCGAGGAGATGTGAACTATGCCTGAACCAACCAACCCTGTTTTGATCCGCCATCTGACTCCGAAGAATTTTCTCTCCTTTGGTCCTGACAATACAGGCATCGAACTCAAAGCGCTGAATCTGTTCATCGGTCCCAATGGCTGCGGTAAGTCGAACCTCATTGAGGCCATCAGCCTGATGCGGTCCGCGCCGAAGGAGTTGCGGGAGGTGACACGCAAAGGTGGTGGCGTGAACGAGTGGATTTGGAAAGGTGGACCGCAAGGACCGGCGTCGGTCGAATGGGTAGTGAGAGGCCAAAAGAGTTCGACGCCCCTCCGCCATATAGTGGCGTTTCGCGCGATGTCGCAGGCATATACGCTTGAGGACGAGCGGGTGGAGAACGCCGAGAAGCAATCCGGGCAATCGGATTATTATTTTTACTACCGCTACCAAAACGGCCATCCTGCGGTGAATACGAGTAAGGAGGGACGGCGCAGTTTGGCGCGGGAAACAATCGAAGCCGACCGCTCGATCCTGGCGCAGCGACGCGACCCCGAAACTTATCCGGAATTGGCCTGGCTGGCCCAGAACTACGAGCGGGTACGCATCTACCGGGAATGGACGTTCGGGCGGAATGCGGTGTTCCGCGAACCGCAACGGGCGGATCACCGAAATGACGTGCTGGAAGAAGATTTCTCCAACCTCGGCCTCTTCCTGAATCGCTTGAAGACGCGCTTCCCGGCGGCCAAAAAGGCGATCCTTGAGGGACTGAAGGACCTCTATGATGGTCTCACCGACTTCGATGTTTTGGTGGAGGGCGGCACCGTTCAGGTGTTCTTCACCGAGGGAGATTTTGTCATTCCGGCCACGCGCCTTTCCGATGGCACGCTGCGATATCTCTGCCTCTTGGCGATCCTCTGTGATCCTGAACCGCCACCCCTCATCTGCATTGAGGAGCCGGAACTGGGGCTGCATCCAGACATCTTGCCGAAGGTAGCGGATCTACTGCGGGCTGCCTCGGAGCGGACACAACTCATCGTCACGACCCACTCGGACATCCTGGTGGATACGATGACGGAGACGCCTGAAGTGGTGGTCGTCTGCTCCAAGCAGCACGGACAGACGATCATGGAGCGATTGAACCCGGACGACCTCAGTGAGTGGCTAAAGAAGTACCGGCTCGGGCAGCTTTGGACGAAAGGCGAGATCGGAGGGACCCGCTGGTGAATGCGCATCTGTACATCGAAGGTGGGGAATCAAAAGAGGATCAAATTCGTTGCCGTGAGGGTTTTCGAAAATTGCTGGAGAAAGCGGGTTTGTCGGGAAGAATGCCCCGACTGAGCGCCTGTGGTGGACGCGGGTCGGCTTTCGATGACTTCAAGACCGCCCACGCCAGCCGCAAGGTAGGTGACTACATCGCGATGTTGGTGGACAGCGAAGAGCCGGTGGAAAATCTCGAACAGACTTGGGCTCATCTCAAAAGCCGGGACCAGTGGGATAAACCCGCTGGAGCGGTGGATGAGCAGGTCCTTTTTATGACGACCTGCATGGAAACCTGGATTGCGGCGGACCGGACGGCATTGCGGGAGCACTACGGCCAGAGGCTCCAGGAGAACGCGCTGCCGCCATTGGACAAGTTGGAGAACCGCAATCGGCACGATGTGCATGACAAACTGGGCCACGCGTCCCGCAATTGCTCAAACGCCTACTCCAAGGGCAAGCGATCTTTCGAAGTGCTGGCGAAGATTGACCCTGCGGTTCTGAAGCGGCACTTACCCAGCTTCGTTCGTGTTGACCGCATCTTGAAAGAGAGGCTGTAACGCTTAGAGGGTGTCTGGAAACCACCAAACGAACCTGCCCATGACAAAACCGTACTTCGACAAGCTCAGTACGAACGGGAAAAATCCCACCAATGCACGGCCTGACCCGTTCGCCCTGAGCTTGTCGAAGGGTGAACGCAGGACTACCAGACTCTTGTCGAGTGGTTTGCAGACACGCTCTAAGGAGAACACGCCGCATACCGCGCGCATGGCCCACGACCAGGCGCTCGCTAAAGCCATGCAGCTCCTGCTCAAGGACGACACGCAAGTGTACAAGCAGTTCGTGGAGAACGAATCTTTCCGGCGCGAGGTCACCGACATCGTATATGCGCTCACGAGTCAGTGACATTGAGCAAGTTCACTGAACAGCGTAGAGAGTTCATGCCCACGACGGGCGCTGAGGGAGGGCATCACTATGAGTACGCAGCTTCAAGGGCACACACTGATAACGGGAGCGGTCGGCGGGTTAGGCACGGCGATGGTCAAGCGACTGCTGGGCGAAGGGCATACGATCATTGCCTGTGACCGCGCGCAGGACCAAGCTGGCGTGTGGCTGGATCGACTGCCGACGGACCAGCAGAGCCGGGTGACGTTTTATCCGCTGGATGTGACGAAAGAGGAACAGGTCAACGCCTTGGCGGACACACTCCGTGGCAAAGGCATTCACGTCGCTTACTTGGTCAACAATGCCGGGATTCATGGCGCGGGCACGGAGTCGCGGGTGTGGGAGCGGACCTTGCGGGTCAATATCCACGGCACGTTTTATTTGACGCGCGCCTTCAGCCCAGCGATGAAAGAGCAACGCTTTGGCCGCATCGTCAACCTCGCATCGCTCTCCGCGTATCATCCGCTGGACGACCAAGGACCATACGCCGCGGCGAAAGCGGCCATCGCGGGCTTTACCCGCTCGACCGCGCTCGACCTGGCGCGGCACGGTGTCACGGTCAATGCCATCGCGCCAGGGTTGATTCTCCATGATGGCCTTAAAGTGGTGTTCTCCGATGCCGAATTGGCACGCATGGGCAGTGGGATTCCCGTTGGTCGCCCAGGCAAGCCGGAAGAGATCGCCGCGACAGTGGCCTTCTTGCTCTCGAACGATGCCGCCTTCATTACTGGGCAGACTATTCATGTGAATGGGGGCAGCTACCTGCCGGGGTAGAAAGGAAGAGGGCTGGTCTTGCCGTGACATACGGTCAGGGCGCCGGAGGGCAAGCCTTGGTCTCTTTCCTTGTACGGGTTGAGTTGGTGAGCCGTTGGTGACAAGAAAGAAGGGAACGGAGGTTTGGACATGGACATATCATCGAGCCAATCATCGACCGAGCAAATTCTGTCCGCGGTATCGCACCTGAGCCTGCCCGAACTTGAGCGAGTGTTTGAGCGAGTACTCACTCTTCAGGCCCGGCACAAAGCGAACCACTTATCGGTCACGGAATCGGCGTTGCTGGTCCGTGTGAATCAGGAGCGGTCGCCTGAACTGCGGCACCGCCTAGCCGCACTGAGAGCCAAACGGGAAGAGGAGTCGCTTTCCGACACTGAATACGAAGAACTCACCCAGCTCACCGACCAGACGGAGGAACTCCACGCCGAGCGTATGGCCGCTCTGGTCGAGTTGGCGCGACTTCGCGGAGTGAGCTTGCCCGGCCTCATGGATCAACTCGGGATCCGGTTCCCCGACAATGTCTGAGCGACGCATTCCAGCCGTGCTGCGTCGCTTCGTTGCTGAACGTGCGAATCGGGCGTGTGAATACTGTCGCACCCAGGAGCGGTACTCCTCGGACCCCTTTACGATTGACCACATCAAGCCGCGCAGTCTTGGTGGCTCAACGACCGAAGAGAATCTCGCGTTCTGTTGCCAGGGTTGTAACCAACATAAGTCCAAGCGCTCCGTGGCCCCGGACCCGGTAACGGAAGCTCCCACTCCCTTGTTTCATCCGCGTGGACACCGATGGGAAGAGCATTTCTCTTGGAGCGACGACTTTACGCTGATGATCGGTCTCACTGCGATTGGCCGAGCAACGCTCGCCGCGCTTCATCTCAATCGACTCGGATTAGTCAACTTGCGTCGAGCGTTGTATGGGATTGGAGAGCACCCGCCGCGAATGACTGCTGAGTAGGAGCACTGAGAAGGAGCCCCCTTGTGTGCGGGCCGTCAACACAACGCAACAGGACTCAACGCGAATGAACAGCACTCCCGACATCCTGAGTCCACACTACGACGTGCTCATCGCCGGTGGTGGCAACGCCGCGCTCTGTGCCGCGATCACCGCCGCGCGCGCTGGGGCATCCGTATTGATTATTGAAGCGGCACCAAAAGTGATGCGTGGTGGCAATAGCCGCCACACCCGTAACATGCGCGTCGCCCACGACGCCGGGAACGGCATCCTCACTGGCCCCTACCCGGTTGAGGAATACTGGGACGATCTGCTGCGGGTCACTGGTGGACAAACCGATGAACCACTCGCGCGTCGGACCCTCGACCTCTCCAAGGAGCTGTGGGACTGGCACCAACAGCAGGGTGTGCGGTTCCAACCCTCACTGAGCGGCACACTCAGTCTGGGCCGTACCAATGCCTTCTTTCTGGGCGGCGGCAAAACCCTCCTGAACTCGCTCTATCGCACCGCGACCTCACTTGGTGTGCAAATGGTCTATGACGCGCGCGTGACTGATCTTGACATCAGGGACACGCTCTTTCACTCGGCTCGCGTGCGGCATGAAGGGGAGGACGTTCAAGTCGAAGCGAAGAGCTTTGTGGCGGCGGCGGGAGGGTTCGAGGCGAACATTGAATGGTTGAAAGAGTATTGGGGCGCGGCGGCGGACAATTTTCTGATTCGTGGGACGCCATACAATCGCGGCGAGGTGCTGGGGCTCTTGCTCGACAAGGGCGCGCAAGCGGTTGGTGACCCCACGCAGTTTCATGCGGTCGCGATCGATGGCCGCGCCCCCAAGTTTGATGGGGGCATCGTGACCCGGCTCGACTGTGTGCCGTTTGGCATCGTCGTCAACGCGCGGGCTGAGAGGTTCTATGATGAAGGTGAGGACTTCTGGCCTAAACGCTATGCCATCTGGGGTCGCCTCGTGGCTCAGCAACCGGAGCAAGTCGCGTTCGCGTTGATCGACGCCACCGCCACTGAGCTGTTCATGCCTTCGGTGTTTCCGCCAGAGCAAGCCGAGACGATTGAAGCACTGGCGGTGAAGTTCCAACTCGATCCCGCGCGCCTACGGGCAACGGTGGACACGTTCAACGCCGCGTGTCGGCCAGGGACGTTCGATCCCACCAGCCATGATACGTGTCGCACGGAAGGCGTCACCCCCGCGAAATCACACTGGGCACGACCACTCTCGACACCACCATTTTATGGTTACCCCTTGCGGCCAGGGATCACGTTTACCTATCTCGGAGTGAAGGTCGATGCGGAGGCCCGCATTGGCATGGCGCACGACGCGGTCTCGCCCAACATGTTCGCCGCCGGTGAGATCATGGTGGGGAATCTGTTGGGCAAGGGGTATCTCGCGGGTATCGGCATGACGATTGGCGGTGTCTTTGGCCGGATCGCCGGACGGGAGGCGGCTCGCTATGCACGCGACGAACACACTCGCTGAAGCCAATCGACAAATCACGATCTGCAATGCCTGTCGCTATTGCGAGAGCCTGTGCGCGGTCTTCCCAGCGATGGAGCGACGACGCGTGTTCCCGGATGAGAGCCTCGATTACCTCGCCAATCTTTGCCACAACTGCGGGGCGTGTTACGACGCCTGCCAATATGTGCCACCCCATGATTTCGCGGTGAATGTACCCAAGGTTCTGGCGGAAGTGCGGTCCGAGTCCTACGCCCGCTATGCCTGGCCACGGAGGTTGGCGCCCTTGTTCCGTCGCAATGGCTTAGTTGTGGCTTTGACCGCCGCCGTAGCCGTCGCGCTCTTCATTGGTGGATTTGTCGCGCTTGGTGATCCTAGTGTCCTTTTCGCGGTACAGACGGGACCGGGCGCGTTTTATCGGCTGATGCCACACGAGGCGATGGTCCTGCTCTTCGGCGGGGTCTTCCTATTCGCGATACTGGCGCTCACGATGAGCGTCCGCGCCTTCTGGCATGCCATTGGTGGTGGTCCGCTCACCATGTCGGATGTGCTTGATGCCGGACGCGCGGCGGCCACGCTACGCTATCTGGATGGTGGTGGCGCGGGATGCCTGACCGAGGAAGAGCGGCCAGACGACCGCCGCTTCTTTCATCACTGTACGTTCTACGGGTTCATGCTCTGCTTCGCTTCGACCTCGCTGGCGACGGTGCTGCACAACGGGTTCGGCTGGCAAGCGCCCTACCCGTGGTACAACCCCGTCGTGTTGCTGGGCATCGTTGGCGGGATTGGCTTGGTGGTCGGGCCAGTGGGATTACTACGCGCGAAGGAACAGCGCGACGCCAACCTGAACGCTCCTCATGCGCGTGGGATGGAGCGTGCATTTCTCATCATGCTGTTGTTGACGAGTGTCACGGGACTGCTGCTGTTGGTGTTCCGCGCGACGGCACTGATGGGGATGCTGCTCGCGGTGCATCTCGGTGTGGTGTTCGCGCTGTTTCTCTCGTTTCCCTATGGCAAATTCGTGCACGGGGTCTATCGCTCCGCCGCGTTGGTACGCTTTGCTCAGGAAAAGCGTACCAACGCGGCGGGGGCGGACAACGCGTGAACACAACGGCACTCTCGATCAAAGTGACATTGCGGTTACTCCGCCCTTGCATTCGCCCATTGGCGGTGCTTTAGGGAAGGCACTTCACCCAAAGGAGCAATACGATGCAGAAAGAACCTTTTACGATTTCAGTCTCGGACGCGACCTTAACCGACCTGCGCGAGCGACTCCTCAAGACGCGCTGGCCACGGGACTTCGCCAATGCCCAGTGGCAGTACGGCACGAACCTGGAGTACCTGAAAGAACTGGTCGATTATTGGATCCACAAATACGACTGGCGCAAGCAGGAACGAGAGATGAACGCCTTCTCTCACTACAAAACCACCATCGAAGGCATGCCGGTCCACTTCATCCACGAACCCGGCAAGGGGCCAAAGCCGATGCCGCTGATTCTCAGTCATGGCTGGCCCTGGACGTTTTGGGACCTCAACAAGGTCATTCGTCCGTTGGCCGACCCTGCCGCGTTTGGGGGCGATCCCAACGATGCGTTTGATGTCGTCGTGCCGTCTCTGCCCGGCTATGGATTCTCAACGCCGCTCACGACTCCAGGAATCAACTTCTGGCGCACGGCGGACCTGTGGGTGACCTTGATGCAGGATGTCCTGGGCTACAAAAAGTTCGCCGCCGAGGGTGGGGACTGGGGCGCGATCATCACTGCGCAGCTTGGACACAAGTATGCCGACCGTTTGATCGGAGCGTACATGCACATCATGGTGCCGCTGGATGTGTTTGTTGGTGGGCTGCCGCCCGCGTCGGACTACGGTCCTGACGAACAAGGGTGGTATGAACGGAACCAGAATTTCTTTACCGCTGAGAGTGGCTATTCCGCGCTGCAAACCACCAAGCCGCAGACCATCGCCCATGCCTTGAATGACACCCCCGCTGGGCTCTGCTCATGGATTCTCGAAAAGCGCCGGACCTGGAGTGACTGTGACGGCAACGTGGAGAAGCGGTTCACCAAGGATGAGCTGATTACCACGATGATGATCTATTGGATCACCGAGAGTTATGGCACGTCCGCGCGCTACTATTATGAGTGCGTGCACAATCCGTGGAAGGCGTCGCACAACCGTACCCCGGTGGTCGAAGCGCCGACGGGCATCGGGCTTTTCCAAAAAGAGGTGATTTTGCTGCCGCGCAAATGGGCCGAGGGGTATTACAACTTGAAGCACTGGACGGTGATGCCCTCCGGCGGCCACTTCGCCCCGATGGAAGAACCGCAACGGTTGGTCGAGGATATTCGCAAGTTTTTCCGGACGTTACGATGAAAAGTAGTCAGTAGCCAGTAGTCAGTAGCCAGCATGAAAGACCTCGGCCCGCGTTTTTCCTTCTACTGACTACTGGCTACTGGCTACTGACTACTGACTACTGCCCCCCCCCATCACATGCAGCGCCTGCTGGCGCAATTCGACCGTCACCCGCTTGTCGGTATCCAGCGCGAGTCGATGATAGACATAGGCCGGGAGCGAAATCTCTAGGTCCGAGGCCGCCTCGCTGCCATCGACCCGTAGCGAGAGCGTGTACGTCTCGCCGTGGAGCTGTTCACGAACGAGCGTGCCGGAGAGGAGGTTCACTCGCTCACGCTCGCCAACACGGTCGGGCCGAACAATCCGTATCTGAGTGGGCCGGATACACAACTCGACGTGGGTGCCGGGAGCAATGGGCCGCGCCGGAACCGTGAGCTGGTGCCCTCGCCATCGCACCCACAGCCTCTCCTCATCACTCCGCTCCACCACCGCTGGTAGAATGTTTCTCGTGCCCACCAATTCCGCGACGTGCCGCGTGGCGGGATGAAAGAACACCTCCTCGCGTGTCCCCTGCTGAATGATTCGCCCGGCTTCATACACGAGGATGCGCTGGCCGAGCGCGAAGGCGTCGGTCAGATCGTGCGTGACCAGTACCACCGTGATCCCCGTGCGGGCTTGGATCTGGGCCAGTTCTTCTCTGAGCGATTCTCGCAGGGAAAGATCAAGCGCCGCGAAGGGCTCGTCGAGGAGCAGCAAACGTGGCCGCACGGCCAAGGCACGCGCCAGCGCCACCCGTTGCTGCTGGCCACCAGACAGCTCGCGTGGCCGACGATGGGTTAATCCGTGGAGATCGAAAAGGGTGATCATCTCCTGTATGCGCTGCTCGCGTTGCGGTCGCGAAAGATGGACGAGACCAAAGCCGATGTTCGCCGCCGCGGAGAGATGCGGAAAGAGCGCATAGTGTTGTGGCACATAGCCCACGCGCCGTACCTGCGGCGGGAGGTCGAGGCGGTGTTCGCTGTCATACACCGCCTGATTCTCGATCACGATCCGCCCAGCGTCGGGGTGGATCGTCCCAGCAATCGCTTGGAGCGTCAAACTCTTGCCCGCGCCCGACGGGCCAAAGAGCACGACCAGTTCATTCGCGACGGTAAAGGCGACATTCAGCCCAAAGCCGTCGAGCCGCTTGTGGAGAGTGACCTCAAGCATAGGCACCATAGGGGCTACGGTGAAGCAACAGACGCACGCCGAACAGCACGCTGAAGGATACAACGATGAGCATCGCCGACAACACCAACGCGGCGGTCAGGTCGGATTCCATCGCCGCGTAGATCGCCAGGGGCATCGTTTGCGTGCGCCCCATCAGATTGCCCGCGAACATAATGGTCGCGCCAAATTCGCCCAAAGCGCGAGCCCAGGCCATGACCGCGCCACTGAGTAACGCCGGAAACGCCAGAGGGACCGTCACCTGAAAAAAGGTCCGCAGGGGCGAATGGCCCAGCGTGTACGCGACACGTTCGAGTTCTTGATCGACACTCTGGAAACCCGCCCGTGCCGCGCGAATATAGAATGGCGCGCTGACAAAACTCTGCGCGAGAATCACCGCGACGGGCGTGAAACTGATATGGATACCCACTACATCGAGCCACGATCCCAAAATTCCTCGTCGGCCAAACGTCATGAGCAACGCGACTCCAGCGACCGTGGGCGGCAACACCATCGGTAAGTCGATAAGCGTATCGAGCAGGGCCGCGCCGCGAAACCGCGAGCGCGCGAGAAGATAGGCAATGGGTGTCCCACACAGTACCGCGAACAGCAGACTACTGAGCGAGGTGAGGACACTCAGGCGGAAGGCTTCGGTGACGATGGGTTGTTGGAGCGTGGTCCAGATGCTGTCGTGTGGCAGGACGCGCAAGAAAATCGCGAGTAACGGCAACGCCAGTAAGCCGACCAGCAGCACCAGCGGAATGAGCGACAACCAGAAAAGCCGTTCCATGCGGCTTCAGCACATAGCATGTCATAGCGGGCGACCGTAGGGCCGGACGGTGAAAGAAACGTAAGGATGTGAGAGTTGCGCCAAGTGGTGGTAATGCCATCGTCCGTGAGGCTCAGGCACCAAAGAAGTCTTCGCTCCCAAGGGCATTCTGAATCCGGGGAAGATTTGGTGAGAGGCGGGCGGTAGCGTCCGCTCTGCCTTGCCAGAATCGGAGCGGCTCAGGTAGTATCCCTTGTCCATAATCAAAACCGCGAACTCGAAAAATATGTAAGCGTTCAGCCGTCAGCTCTCAGCTTTCAGCAAAAACAATGAGTGTGCACCCTGGGGGCTTTGACTCGTATCAAAGAAGGGTAAAACCTTCTATGTTTTTCTCTCTGGCTGACTACTGAAAGC
>JANMSE010000045.1:0-2464 GCA_031389045.1 Deltaproteobacteria bacterium
GGAACACAAGAACCTCGCGTGGCTCGCGTTCCTCTACGATAAACTGATTGATGGACGGATTGAACGCCGCACGCCGCTCATCGACTTGCGCCAACAGCGTGGTCGGGATTTGCACGAATGGGAGGCCACGTTGCAAGGTGGCCGCCGCGAATCCGGCCATATCGCCGACGACTCCTCCGCCAAGCGCGATGAGCGGCGTGCGGCGTTCAATCCGTCCATCAATCAGTTTATCGTAGAGGAACGCGAGCCACGCGAGGTTCTTGTGTTCCTCGCCAGCGGGAATTTCCACTACCAGCGGATCGAAGCCCGAAGCTTTGAGCGTTTCAACAACTTTGTCTCGGTATAATTTCCCGACGTTGGAATCCGTGACGACCGCGACCCGTCCACCCGAAAAGTTCTGCGCGCGCAACATGGAGCCGACTTCGGAGAGGAGATTCCTCCCGACAAAAATCGGGTACGCGCGCGAGCCAAGGTTGACAGTGACAGTTTCCATCGTCGTGAATAGTGTGGTTGTTACAACTGGACTAAAGCGAGGATCATTGCCACCACTTCACTGGGGTTCAAAGCCGAGGTGTCAATCGTCACATCCGCCCGCGCATACGCTTCGGCACGAGTCGTGAGTAACGAATGGATTTTTGTCAGCGGCTCTTCTCCTTGTAACAGTGGACGATCCTTGTTTCCTTGAACACGTTGAACAATAGTCTCGGGCGATGCTGTTAAGCAGATAACCGTGCCACTTTCTTTCAAGCAGGTTGCGTTGTCCACATTGACAATCGCGCCACCCCCAGTGGCGATGACGACCTCTTGCTTTTGGCAGACTTGGCGAATGATCTGCTTTTCTAGCTCTCGAAAGTACGCTTCTCCTTTTTCCGCGAAAATACCCGCGATAGTCTGGCCTGATGCCTGTTCGATCACTGTATCAGTATCGAAAAATTCTCTTTGCAACCGTTGAGCGAGGAGGGTACCCACCGCGCTTTTCCCGGTACCCATGCACCCGGTCAAAATGATGTTTCGCTGTTTCGACACGACAATCTAATACCGCCTCACTTGTTCGAGATACCCTTCATAGTTGCGCTTTATTTCAGTGAGAGAGTCGCCACCAAATTTTTCGAGGAACGCTTGCGCGAGAACAAAGGCAACCACACATTCAGCAATTACCGCCGCCGCTGGGATCGCACACACATCAGACCGTTCGATCGTCGCTTCGACCGGTTCTTTTGTTCGCAGGTCAACCGAGTGCAATGGGCTCATCAAGGTGGAAAGCGGTTTGAAGGCGACCCGCATTCGGAGCGGTTCTCCCGTGCTCATCCCACCTTCAGTCCCACCCGAATTGTTACTATGGCGGACGAATCCTTTTTCGTGGACGAAGGCGATTTCATCATGGACCTGTGACCCAGGGACGCGAGCAGTCGCGAAGCCAAGCCCCACTTCCACGCCTTTGACCGCTTGTACACTTAACAATGCGTGCCCCAAGCGGCCATCGAGTTTGCGATCCCAGTGCACGAAACTCCCCAACCCTGGAGGCAGGCCAGTGGCGACCACTTCAACGATGCCACCCAAGGTGTCGCCCTGCTGTTTGCAGCGGTCAATAAGGACAATGGTTTTTTCTTCAGCCACCGCATCCGCCATCCGGACAGGGGAAACTTCGGCGCGGGTGAAGATCGCTTCGGGTGTCATACCCGCGTGGTTCGCTTCGATTTCACCGATGGAGGCGACATACCCCATCACCGTCACGCCAAAGGGATTCAGGATACATTTCGCAAGCGCGCCGACGGCGACACGCATCGTGGTTTCGCGAGCGCTCGCTCGTTCCAACACGTTCCGCGCATCGCGATGGTTATACTTGAGCACCCCCGTGAGATCGGCATGCCCCGGTCGCGGACGAGTAACCGCGATGCGGTCATCTCGATCCTCGGCGAATGGCGACATGCGTTTTTCCCAATTCCTCCAGTCCTTATTCTCAACCATCAAGGTGATGGGAGACCCTAAACTCTCTCCCCATCGTACCCCAGACCGTATTTGCACTTCGTCCTTTTCAATCTTCATCCGTCCGCCACGTCCATAGCCTTGTTGGCGGCGAGCCAGGTCATGATTAATTTGCGCGGCCCCTACCGTGATTCCTGCTGGAACCCCTTCTACGATGGACGTCAGACTCGGACCGTGAGATTCTCCGGCGGTAAAGAAACGGAGCATGGTGTATTCATCCTTCTCTTTGGACTTGGCATTTCGCTTCCGCTGTCCTACCGCTGGTTGAAACAGAAATTCCCTTCCTTTTCTAGCTAGGTGATTCTCAAGTTTCTTCAGAGATAGGGGCGAGGTGTAGCACCCCGCCCCCACATCCGTCCTGTCTTTTCCACCACACCACCACATCCATCATCCATCGTTGACAGGGACGCTCGGAGGCTCGGAGTAGACAAGCGTTCCGTCCCTCGCTTCCACCACTCCGCCACAACCTCCGCCTCGC
>JANMSE010000052.1:0-12245 GCA_031389045.1 Deltaproteobacteria bacterium
TGCCGCGCTCAATTTACGCACTTGAAGGTTATACGGCGCGACCAAGACGATGTCCTCAAGACTCAGACGCTTGCAAACTTGTCCCTGGACATCGGTCACTTCACGCCCAATCAGTTCACGAACGAGATCCTCGATAACGGCAACTTCTTCCTCACTCCCTTGAGTATTGCCCACATGATCCACTGGAACAAAAAGGAGACCCGCTTCTTTTGTTACTCGTTGCGCGCTAATTGGCACTTTCACAATGCGGTGCTGCGTCTGCGGGGCCGCATGCAGACGGCCATCATAGACGGTCGCGGAAATGAACGCACACAGCGCGGGATGCAACCGCCACGTCGTGCCTAAAAATACCCCCATCTCTTCGGGAATCGTGGCTTTGTCTTGCAACAGATACTCCAAGATGGACCCGCCACTCTCCCCGGGATGGAATCCCTGGATCGGTTGCCCCAGTTGCATCTGATCGCCAATCAGCACCAGGTTCTGTGCCGTGGGTGCCATGCCAATGAGGTTGGCAACCGAGACCTGTCCGGCCTCATCCACCAAGAGGTAGTCCAATGTCTCCCGTACTGCGGGATCACTAAACGCCCACGCGGTCCCACCAATGAGCGGTATTTGTGGCAGGTGCGGAAGTGCAGCCCTGAGACTGTCAGCATAGCGAGCAGCGGGATAGTGCTGAAAGAGATCGGCTTCTTTCGATCCCCCAATCTTCAGACTGGCCAGATTCCCATCGCCAAGCTCATGACATTTACTCAGGACATTGAGAATGGCGGCGTGGCTATTCGCCGTCACGCCAATGCGCTTGCCTGCTTTGAGTAACGCCAGAATGGCGTGAGCTGCGACCGTCGTCTTCCCTGCTCCTGGTGGGCCTTGGATGCACAGCATGGAATGATCGAGACTGGCAACGAGTGAGACGACGGACTCAAGCAGGTTCGCCTCTGAAGAGACCAGACGACCACCGGCATGACCGCGAATGCGTGGGGTACGTCGCAACAGAAAATCCGCGAGTGCGGGAGGTAACTGTTGTTGTTCCAGCCAGGTAGAGGCGGTACGGGAGATGGAGTTGGCAATGACGGTGGCCGAAACATGCTCATCAGGAATCAACGATACGCGGGCGGGTGGTTCACCGTTGGGCAGTTGCTGCAACTTCTTTGGTCCAAACTTGAGACAGACCTGGCCCCGTTCTCGGTCGAACCGATGAATTTCCGTGGCCGTGAGATCATGCGCGAAGAAACAACGGCTCCCACTATCGAGCTTCGTCTCTTGGTCGCCATCAAAGCGGTACCAGAAACCGACCGATTGCTTGATCCGCTCTGGTGGGCCAGGCAGCCGTTGCAGCCCACCAAGACAATTGAGATCGTCGATCAGTTCATCCTCGGTCATACCCTGGCGATCAAACATCGCCCACCAGACCGGTTTGTCCTCACGGCGGTGGAACTCGACCACATGACCAAGCAGTTGTTGGACCCGCCAGCGTTCACCCTGTTCACCGTCGGACGCCGCCATCTCGTGTGAGGTTGGCACGGGGGTGAGCAACGCTTCCGCCAGGGCTTGTTGCGGCGTTTGTTCGACCTCTGCTTCTTCCGGGTTTTCTCCTTTCTCTTGTGAGGCTGGACGAGGAACCCACACGATTCCCACTTGCTCTTGCTGGGTGAGCAGCCAGATGACGAATTGACTGGTCGATTCACAGTCATCGCGATTGTAGTCGCGAATAGCGCCCAAGATCGGTGAGGCTTCCCACTGGCGCGGTTCGCCACTGGTCCGCCAGCGATCATAGAACACGATAGAATCGCCAGCCGTCGTGACGCCACCGGCGCGTGGGGGGCGATACAAGTGTTCCAAGGTTTTGAGGGAATAGTCGGGTCCCCCTGCTCGCAGTCCGTGGCGGACAATCGCATAGAGATCAACGAACACTTCGTTACGCAGCAGCATATCGACCTGCGACTCGCGGGTCCCGTAGCGCCCCATCAGCTTTCGCAGGGCGGTCACTTCATACGCGGCGTAGTGATAAATGTGCATGCGCGGGTCCGCGCGCCAGCGGGCATAGACCCAATCGATAAAGTCGGCAAAGGCGCGGCGTTCTTCGTCGGCGTCATGCGCCCACCAATCGTGATAGCGCCATACGCCGTCCTCATGCGCGACGGCACCAAACAGATATTCGAGCCCGCCCTCCACCAGAGGATACCCTTCCATATCGAAGTACACGTCGAGCGGTGTGGCGGGAGGCAAGAGCGCTAATCCGCTACGGCTCTCAGCCGAGTCAGGCGGCACGATACGATACGCGAGAGGTCCGGTTGTCTCCGAACGCTGTTGCAATTGCGCTTGTTCTTTCAGGCGCTGCAACACGCCGTCATCTAATTTGGGAACATGGGAGGATGCTGTGGTCGCGAGCGCGGTCAGCGTCGTGATCCCTGCCGCTTGTAACTTGCGCACGTGGTTGCCGGTGATGGTGGCCACGAGACTAAGATGATCGACGGCGAGAAGTCGCTTGTGGGCTTCAGTGGCCCATTGTCCATAGTCGCCCCCCACTTCTGGTAGTGGCGGGGAGTCAAGTGAAAAGGCGCGCATCCAGGCGAGAAACGCGGCTTTCAGATGGCGGTAGTAATACCAATAGTCCGCAGTGCGAAACGCCGTGGACGTGCCACCGCTGAGGAGCAGTGTGACCTGCTCTGGGCATCGCTCTTGAACCGTGGCAAGGAGGTCGGCGTAGCAGCAGAGCTGCAGAACGAATTCTGGTCGGGCGTTGCGCGCGAGCTTGGCATCCCAGACTTCGTAGGAATAGTTTCCCAATGTTGAAGGCTGTTCGACCCGCACCAGAAAATCGGGGATACCGAGAAAGGCATCAGCGGTCAGAGCGCCATGATAGATAACGGCGTGGCCAGCTTGCATCGCCTGATGAGTGAGCGCCACACGGTTCGGAGCTGCTGGAATCGACCAGACATCGTTGGTGTCGGCTTGGAACTGAGCGAGGACCCGTTGCTCATGCCGCGCTCCTTCGGCTGCGAGGCTTACCAGGTCCGGGGGATCGGGATCGGGTTGGAGGTGGCCTGGAAGGTCACAGTGGCAGCGACTCATCCAGGAGGCAAATGGGGAACGAACGAATTCGATCAGATCAGTCGGTGTGTATTGGTGATGATCCTGGTGGCGCTGCATTCCCCTTCCCTTCTGTCTTCCATGGCGATCATTTTTTAGGCGGATGTCTATTGCAGGAAGGGCGCTGGTGGTCACGTCGTGAGCGTGGCGCGGCTCAGCGCGGTGTGCGCGGTGGCTAGCCCACTTTCGGAATTTCCTCGACCACCATGAGCTGGCAGCCCGCCATGTCGATGAAGGTGGCGTCATCGGGATGCACGGTGGCGAGAAAGCTGGGCTCGTTGAAGGCGGTGTTCATGGCGTCCACACTGTCAAACCACAGCTCTGCTTGTCCATCGTAGTCCGACACGCCCCAGGGCAGCTTGATGCCCTCTTGCGTCACCACATGCGACTGCACGTATCGACGAATATGCCGCTTGAAATCCGCGCAGCCGAGCACCTGATCCCCGTGCGGACCGTTCCAGTAGCGGTGGAACGCTTCCTTCGACATCCCAGGCTTACGCTTAATCATCACCACGAGTTTGATCATTCTGACCCCTTCCGATTTTTGTTGTTGCGGGACCCGCCGCACGAATGAGAGGTTGTGGCAACGCGGCGTGCGGCATTTTGCGGACAAACTGGACTTGTTCCTCTCCTGCTCTTTTGAGATGTACCCCGGTCGCGGTCGACAGTACATCCCATTCCAAGGCTCTTGCTGGATGAGTGGAGACTTCCCCTCTCGCGTTATCATCCTTTTGCTCGCTGGACCATCTTCGGCGGTTTCACTCCGCCGCGCACCCGCACGAGACCTTATCGCTGCGATGGAACAGCCTTCTCCACATACACGTGTCGCTCAATGTACTCACGCTGGCCGGCAAACACGGGCGGCTCACGATCAATCTCCCAGACCTGACGGGTCACGGCTCCCGTGGGGTGCTCTGCTGAGGCGACCACACGCGGCACGCGGTACACACAAAGCCCATTCTTGAGGTGGGTCGAGAGGTGCGCCCAGTTCATGCCCTTTTCCGTGAAGAGCTTCTCATGCACCTGACTCTTGGATAAGCCCCGTAACTCATTATGCGTGAAGTAGGCTTGGGCAAACATGTTGAGGGAGTTACGGTTCCAATCCTGTTGTCGCCAGACGAAGTAATTGACCACGTCTTCCTTGGGCAGCACGAAGACTCGGGCATCGAACATCGCCCAACTG
Source organism: Deltaproteobacteria bacterium (assembly GCA_031389045.1). GTDB lineage: Bacteria > Desulfobacterota > Binatia > Bin18 > Bin18 > JABFSC01. The sequence continues at coordinate 4,274 of JANMSE010000052.1, forward strand.
GGCAACGCGAACTCGTGTTGCACCGCCCACCGGTTAAAGGCAACGGTCGCAGCGGAGGCCGACACACTGGTGATCTTTTGGACATTGCCGCCAAACCATGGGGCGCTGTCTACGGCGAGGTAATCAATCGCCAGGATGGAGATTTCATCACTTTGCACGTAGGCGAGCTGGGCACCATCAATCTCGTGACACAACGCGACAGCAGTCTGGGCCATCGCTTCATTGAGCTGGGGATCAAAGGGCCGCTTACACTGCAGGGTCAGCGTATGGAACGCACGGCCATCGACACGCACGATCATGGGCGTGCGCGCGGTGAGCGTGAGTTGCGGGACCGCTTCGTATAACTTCATCCGTTCATGCAAGCTACTCATAGCTGCACAGTCCTGTGAAAGATGAACGGCTGCGCCCCCTCGCGGTATCCTCTGGCGAGCGGTAGTTCTTTGGTCGTGCGAGACCCTGCTTCGTGCAAGTTTTCGTGCGTCCTATTGCCATTGTGGAGCGATCACCTCGTCGAGCAGGACCTTGGCGGCTTCTTCGCCGCGTCCCCGAAAGCTGTGGAGATCAAGATAGAGTTGAATAGGCGAGACGACACGAATTCCCTCGCAGTCTCGGGTCGCATAGAACACTCCGTCGTCGTACGGCGTGAGCAGGCTCACGTTTGCTCCACTAGCAACCGCTTTCAACCTGAAGTCAGGACACATTTGCTAAAGAGGCGGGTAGCCACGAGTTTTCACTCATAAGAGACGTGGGGGTATGACACACCAAGACTCAGACACTCCCCGCGTGCGGGAGTATATCGCAAAGGTGCTGCCGTGGGCACATGGGCATCAAGTCAAAGGGATCAGCACGTTTGTGGCGGCGATCATTGAGCAACAAAGCGGCATCCAAGCCGAGTGAGCGCGGGGCCTGGGGAATCAGGAAGCCAGCGTCAAGCGGCTGTCGCGCGTGCTGCATAACGAGCGGCTGGCGCCTCGTCGCCTGGCGGACGCGGTGTTGGAGCAGGCATTGCGGCAGGTGCCGCCCACAGGGAAAGTGCGTTTGGCGCTGGACTGGACGAGTGCAGGGGATCAGCATTTGCTGACGGTCTCCTTGCTGACAGGCGGGCGCGGAGTGCCAATCTATTGGCGGGCCTACGCGGCCACCGTGCTGAAGGGGCGCATGCGGCGGTACGAAATCGCCGTGATCCGGCGGGTAGTGACGAGGGTGCGGCGCGCCATTGGGGGGCAGCGGCGCGTGCTCCTCACCGCCGATCGCGGTTTTGCTGATGTGGCGTTGGTGGACGTGCTCACGGAGTTGGCAGTGGGGTTCATTATCCGCGTGAAGGGGACGACCAAAGTGGCCTGGCAGGGGCACTGGCGTGCCCTGCACACGATTCCCTTTGTGAGCAATGCCCGTGAGCGCACTCTGGGGTGCATTGAGTATTGTGCGAGTAGCCCGCACCGGTTGTGGGTCACCCTCAGTCGCGTGCGCAATGCCAAGGGCACGTGGGACATGTGGTACTTGATGAGTAATCGCAACCGGCGCGCCCGGGCTACGGCGGCGGAATATGCCCGCCGCTTTGGCTGTGAGCAGGGCTTTCGCGATGCCAAATGGGAGCTGGGCTTCGCACAGGCCCGCATTCGGGACATCCACGCGTGGGCACGATTGTTTGCCTTATTTGCCCTGGCCTTGTTGGTCGTGGTGAGTTTGGGGGTCAAACTGTTAGTGCGGGGCGGGCCGGAGGCCGTGGCGCTGCTGCGCCGGGTGGCCTCGCGCCGCCGAGGTGGCTGGGATTTGAGGGTGGTCCGCGCGATTGTCGCCTTGCTGCGCATCGATAAAAGCTTGTTTGCTCATCTCTCTCCCGCCATTTCCCTTGATCTGGAGGCCAGTTTAGCAAATGTGTCCTGACTTCAGGGTTGTTCCTCAAGCTTGCCGAAGCCGTGAAGGCCGGGACGCTCAACGTCCGCCATTCGTACCGGTATCGGTCGTTAGACGATTACTTAATTCCCAAGGCGACCTGGGACCGCGACCGCGCCACGTATTTACAACGCGCGGGGCTGCTGCCCTCCGCCGTGTGTGCCGAGGTCTTGACCCCGCTCGCCGAGAGCTTGAATACGCAGTTCTGTCACACGAATCGGCGGATTCTGGCCGGGGAGAATCCCCATCTCCAGTTCCGTCCCGACGGCCTGTTTCAGGTCCTAACCCCCAAGGTTGAGGCCGAAGAGGGCGAGCCCCTGACGAACTTTTTTCCTGAGAGCCGCTACATTCCTTTGCTCGAAGTGCGGGCCACCGTCAATCGGCTCAGTGGCTTTGTGGAAGAATTCCAGCACTGGCAGCGTCATCACACCCGTACCCCAGGATGGCGATGAGCACGCCCAAGCCCAGTTTTGCCATGCGTTCCGCCGTATCGGGGCTGACGGCCGCACCATAGAGGCGTTTCTCTGGATGAGAATAAGGCCGTGGTCGGATACTCAATTCGGGAATCTGGAAGTATTTCCCTTGATGCGAGAAGCGTTCGTTCGCCAGCGCCTTATGCACCACTTCGGCAGCTTCCACGAACCGTTCGCGTGACTCTTCCATGGCGACGCGAAAGCCATTGTATTCCACTGTGGCAGCGCCACGACCAAAGCCAATCACCACGCGGCCCTTGGACAAGTTATCGAGCATGGCGATTTGCTCCGCCACGCGCACCGGATCGTGCCACGGCAGCACGACAACCATTGAGCCCAGTTGGATCTTCGTCGTGCGTCCCGCCATATACGACAGGAATTGTAAGGCGATTTCTTGAAAAAAATGTCCCTCCAACCTCAGTCCCCAGTCCTTTCTGAAGCTGGCGAGACGCCCGCGCTCCCAGTCCTTTTTTCTTCATTTTTGCCTTTTGATTTTTTCTCTTCCGCACCGCCGGACCAACCAATCGAGGCACTCAAGCCCGGGGTATACCCTTTCTCGGAAATCGCCTTACTGCCTACTTCCCCCCACGAGCGCCCATCCCGTCTCCGCTAACGCTCGACAACGATCCCGTCGGAGCAGCGCTTCCGGCGACGCGGCGTTGCCTTCCACGCCACGCTTGTAAACCCCTTGGGTGATCGCCGCGAGACGGAAGAGTGAAAGGGCAACGTAAAATTTCCAGTCGGTGATCTCTGGTTGCCCGGTCTGGGCGCAATAGCGCGCGACCAGCTCTTTTTCCGTTGGGATGCCGTAACTCGTGTAGTCGAGCGTGGTCATGTCTCCACGAGTGGGATCGGCCACGTAGTAGGGCAAGCAGGTGTAGGCAAGGTCGGACAGCGGTGAGCCAAGTGTTGCTAATTCCCAATCAATTACGGCGAGTATCCGTGGCTCCGTGGGATGGAAGATGAGGTTCTCCAGCCGATAGTCCCCGTGCGCGATCGTGGTCTCGTTGTCATTGGGAATATGGTCCGGGAGCCATTTGATGAGATGGTCATCGGGGGGAGTGGTCGTCATAGGGGTACTGCCTCACACCTTCGTTTTCAGTTGGGCGAACTCTTCGCGCAAGCGTTACCTCTCTGTTGAACTTGGGGCTCCGTGCGCGCGCCATACTCTAGGTAAACATTCCCAACTTCTCAACCACAGGAATGGGAGGAGTACGCGTGCTGGGTGTGGTCTATCGCTGGCGAATCGCGGGCGATACCATGCCCCTCATTGTCATCCCTCGGACTTGCAACTTTGGCCCGACAGACTCCGAGGGTATTGAGGGAACGATGGCACAACTCCGTTTCGGGACGTACACGGAAATCCAAGGCCCACCAGGGCGGAATCACGCTGAACTTATCTGGGATATTGTCGCGCTCGCCGAGCATAGCGATCAAAGCGGGTTTGATGTCTTCTGTACCCTCGAACATCCCTTCTTTGAGCAGTTCGCTCTCAATCCGAATCCGCTCGCGTTATTCTGCACGATTGCCCAGCGCACGCGGAACCTCCGTTTCCGTGCTTTGTGTCACACGCTGCCGCTGCATAACCCGATGGTCCTGGCCGGGGAGATTGCCGAGGCCGATATTTTGACCAATGGACGGCTCGACGTTGGTGTCGGGCGCGGGCATGCGTGGCTCAATGAACCGGCCAACATCGTGTTGGAAGAGAATCAAGAGCGCTATGTCGAAGCGCTCGACATTCTGATTAAGGCGTGGACCGAGGAGCGATTTTCCTACGCGGGCAAGTATTACCAGGTGAAAGACCTCTCCGTCGTGCCGCGACCACTCCAGAAGCCGCACCCGCCAATTTTCCAAGTGGGGACTAGTGTGAAATGGTTCACACGCGCGGCGGAGAACGGCTGGGGCGTCTGTGTCGGTGGCCCAGCGCCCAGCGTTGTGTTCGCCGAACCGGCGCGGACATACTTGAATGCGTGCCAAGCCGCGGGTACGCCGCCGAGCTTGGGGTGGATCAAAGCGCTCTATCTTGATGAAGACGAGGCGACCGCGCGACGCGAAGCGGAACCAGTAGTCAAGAATTTTGTCGATTTCAATGTGTCGCCCATGGATTCGTTAGCGCGCACGACCGCCGCGGAAAAGCAGCGGTTGGCCAACGCTGGCTATGCGTTCTACGCGGCGGAGGATTTTCCTCAATTGCGGACCCTGTCGTATCCACAATTGCTTGATGCGGGGATCGTGTTCGTGGGGACGCCCGAGAAAGTCGGGCTCCAGCTCTTGGAGTTGTGGCACGAACATCGTTTTCAAGAACTGATTATTATGAGCCATTACGGTGGGATGCAACGCTGGCAAGCCCTCAAGACGCAAGAACTCTTCGCCAAGCGGATTATGCCGAGGCTACGGGCGGAGGCGGAACGCGCATGACCGCGAGAACCCGACGGCATGCGGAAGAGGCAGCGCACGCATGCCACGTTTGACGCACAGGAGATACATTGATGAGCAGCAAAGCCGACGCGTACCTCGCTATTGATCGTAAAAAAACCCTCACTGAAGAACCGTCCACAGGCCACAATCGGTGGCATCCCGACATTCCGCCCGTGGTCAGAGTTGATCCGGGGCAGGTGGTTGGCCTCGAGACCCGTGATGCGTTTGATGGCCAGGTGCATCCGCTCTCAACCGCCGCCGATCTCCTCAAAACCAGTCTTGGGGTGGTGCATCCTCTGACCGGCCCGGTTTACGTCAACGGTGCGGAACCTGGCGATCTCCTCGAAGTCAAGATTATCGAAGTCGAACCGCAGCCCTTTGGCTTTACGGTCCAAGTGCCCGGGTTTGGCTTTCTGCGCGATCTCTTCACGGAACCCTATTTTGTTCCCTGGACCATCGCCAACGGCTTTGCGACTTCTCCAGCCCTCCCTGGCGTGCGTATTCCTGGGGCGTCATTCATGGGAGTGATGGGTCTGGCGCCGTCTCATGAGCTCTTAGCGCGGATCAATCAGCGGGAAACCGATCTCGCTGGACGTGGTGGTGTGGTTTTACTGCCCGATGCCACTGGGGCGATCCCGTCCGACCCGGCGATTGCGCGGACCGCCATGCGCACGATCGCCCCCCATGAAACCGGCGGGAACTTGGATGTCAAGCAATTGACGGCGGGAACGACCCTACGGATGCCGGTGTATGTGCGCGGGGCGCTCTTTTCGGTGGGAGATGCGCATTTTGCCCAAGGCGACGGCGAGAGTTGTGGCACTGCCGTTGAGATGAGCGCGACCTGCTATTGCGCATTCAACATTCTTAAAGGGGCGGCGACGAAATACGGGGTCACCGACGTGCAGTTTTATCGCGACGACTACTTCACGACCCCCGAGATGGCGGTGCCCCGCCGATTCTTTGCCACGACCGGACAATCCCACACTCGTGAAGGCGTGGCGCATTCTGAAGATGCGACCCTCGCCGCTCGTAACGCCTTGCTGAACATGATCGACTACTTGGGGCACGAGCGCGGCTTCACCCGTCAGCAAGCCTACGCGATCTGTAGCGTCGCGGTCGATCTGAAGATTAGTGAACTGGTGGATGTGCCAAACTTCGTGGTGTCGGCGTTTCTCCCGCTCGATATTTTCGGGTAGAGCAGGGGGAAAATCATTGTTCGTCACCGTTGGCACTAGGAGGATGGTATTGGAAGGCTCGGACGATTTACTCTCTCACATCGAAGTTGAGACCTCGACATTCCAAGTCGGGGTCCATGATTACCACATCCGGTCGCTCCGCGACCGCCAGCAATTTTGGGATCCAGAGAGTCTTTCCGCCAAAGCGGGAATTTCATCAGCGTCATGGTCTCTCTTTGGCGTGCTCTAGCCATCCGGGCGCGCGCTCGCGGAAGAGATGTGCGAGTTTCCAATCGCCGGGAAGCGTATCTTAGAGGTGGGCTGCGGGATTGGCCTGTGTAGTCTGGTTTTGCAACAACGCGGGGCGGATATCACCGCGAGCGATTATCATCCAGTGGCGGAAAAGTTTCTGCGCCACAATACAGACCTGAACGGTCTCTTAGGTGATTTCCGAGAAAGATAATACCGTCGTCGGGGGAATCTTGAGATACCACGCGGCCTCAGCGACCCCGTATCTTGCGAGATCCCGAGGATCTTGTCCCCCATAAATGTCTGGCCGTTTCTGTTCCATGATAAGCGAAAATTCAACGAATATATTTTACGGAACAAACCTTACCATGAGAGAAGGAGAGGTTGCCATAGCGACCCCTTGTGGTGATGTTTGCGTCTCTTGCCTCATCCTTGCTTTCGTTTCTGACCCTCTAGCGGAGGGGTCGGAGCGGCACGGGTGCCTACATGTACAACCTTTGTGTCCTTCCTCTTCAGGATATGCTTTCGCCTGGGTTGGCTTTGCTCCACCTCAATGGAAAGGGCAGCATCTCTTCCGCAGAAGCGACAACCGGAAGGGAGGAAGCCAATTCGTCGAAAGAGATTCTCTTGGGGGGTGTGGGTTGGTCAATGTTCACCGTGAGATCCGCGCCAAAGGCTTTGGCGAGTTCGAGCCGCGCGGGAATTTTATCGAAGACAATCACTTGGCCCGCACCCATGTCTTTGGCGAGGGCGGTCGCATACAACCCTAACCCACCCGCTCCTTGAATGACCACGGTGTCCCCCAGCCGAATGCCAATTTGGTCGAGTCCGTACAGCGCCTCACACAGCGCGCAGTTCACCGGCGATACCACCTCATCGCTCAACTCTGGTGGCACTTTGCAGAGGATCTGTCCTTTGCGCAGGTAGTAGTATTCGCCATAGGCGCCACGAAAGTGTGGCGGCTCACTCACGTCATTCATCCAATGGCGAAGGAGGTTTGCCTTGACAGACCAAGGCGGATTCTCCTATGGGGGGAGTGAGGACCATCGTCACCCTGAGCAAAGGAGGAGTCAGCCATGAATACCGTTGGCACGGGTCAGTACGAATACGAGGTTATCGAAAAGTGGGGGTCACTCCCCAACGGTTGGAGCTTCGGCCCGGTCAGCGCCATCGCCGCCGATTCGCACGACCGCATCTATGCCTTCCAACGCAAGGATCCACCGGTGTTGGTCTTTGATCGCGAGGGCAATTATCTCAATGCGTGGGGCAGCAGTGCCATTCGCGATCCGCATGGCATCTATATCGGTCCTGACGATCTGATCTATCTCACCGATCGCGACGATCATGTGGCTTTGAAGTTCACACTTGATGGTCGTCCCCTATCCATTCTCGGAGAACGAGGGAAGCATTCGGATACTGGCTGCGAAGAGGATGCCGCGTTGGTGCCACGCGCGGCGGGACCGTTCAACAAACCGACGGAGATGGTGGTGCATCCCTCCGGTGACGTGTACGTGACCGATGGGTATCGCAATAGTCGCGTCCATCGTTTCTCCGCCGATGGCAGACTGCTTGACTCGTGGGGCACGCCGGGCAAAACCGCGCCCGGCGAGTTTCATTTGCCCCACAGCCTGTGGATCGACCCGCAGGGCACGATTTATGTGTGTGATCGGGAAAACAATCGGATTAAAGTTTTCACGGCGACGGGGCAGTACGTTACGCAATGGACTGATATTCATCGCCCGACAGACATCTATATGGATG